>JAHZKD010000072.1 GCA_022600605.1 Actinomycetes bacterium | reverse complement strand
GTCGGCGACGGTCGCCAGGGCGAGGGCGAGGGTCAGCAGGGACACCACGGCGCGTTCGCGCGCCCGGGTGCGGGCGAGCACTGCGATGGCCACTGTCAATGCGACCAAGTCCAGCACCGGGTAGAGCACGGCGACGGTCAGAGTGGCTTTGTCCCCGCGGTAGGTGTCAAAGACGTTGTGCAGGCTCAGCATCCACGCGAGAAGAAACAACGACAGCGCAACGATCAGGGCATCGAGCACCAGGCGCAGCCGTAAGTGCTGCGTCGAGTCAGTGGGGAACTGGGCCATCGCCGCGGCTGCCAGCCCGGCGAACAGTAGGTAAGAGACATCCGCCGTTGAGAGCGGCTGGATGCTCGTGCGAGTGAGATCGCATGCGAGCCAGATCGCGTCGCCGAGCGCCCAGGATCCCAGCGCCACCGCCATCGTCATCCAGGCTCGGCGGAAGCGACCCTCGGCGAATCGGGCGGCAAATACGGCATATGCGGTGGCGTATACCGACAGCCCCAGGAGCATGACATCGTCGAAGATGCGACCGGCGTAGCTGCCGCTGTCGAAGACCAATGCCCCGGCCAGTGCGAGGGTCAGAACGGTGGGCGCCGCCATTGCCGCTTTCACATCACGCGGTAGCCGGCCCATACCAACGACGCTCCCATGCCCTGCACCTGTGTGCCTCTGCCGCCTCCGCCCGCGATTTCACGGCCGTGTCAAACGCGACAAGAATGGACGCTAACGCAACCGCTCAGCATGAGCACACTCCACCATGTTTACGGTATCGCAGGCAGCGCCGCATGGAGCTCGACTTCCTGTGCCTTGACCGCGAAGTACACAGTCTTGCCGGGCACCAGATCGAGGTCGGCCGCCGCCGAGGTGGTGATGTCGGCGGCAAGGCCGGCCGTGCCGTCGGGTTGATCGATCCCGCGGACCCGCACGATGGGTCCGCGAACGTCCAGTTCGGCAATCGTCACCGCGACGACATTGCGAGGGCTGCCGTGCGGTGGGTCGGGGTGCACCGCGACCGCGCCAGGACGGAACAACGCGATAGCCGCTGTCCCGGGCTGGACTTCTCCGGTGCCGAACACCTCGAACTCCCAGTCAGTACGCAGGCGCCCCGGCTCACCGATAGTCCCTGCAACGAGGTTCAGTCCGGCGATGCGGGCGGCGAATTCGCTGCGCGGGGACGTCAGGACCTGCCGGACGGGACCCGTCTCGACAACCCTTCCGCCATCGACGACGGCAACTGCGTCTGCGATTGCCAGCGCGTCAAGCAGATCATGGGTGACGATCATTGCCGTTCGACCGCGCAAGACCTCCCGTAGCAAGCGGCGCACACCCGGGGCGGCCGTGACGTCGAGGGCCGACATCGGTTCGTCCAGAAGCAGTACCTGCGGGTCGGCAGCCAATGCACGGGCGAGAGCGACGCGTTGCGCCTGGCCGCCTGAGAGCTGCGCCGGGCGGCGATCGGCGAGATGGGCGGCGTCGACGGCGTCGAGCCAATGCCGCGCGATGGCACGTGACGCTGACCGGGACTGGCCGGCGCACCTTGGCCCGTAGGCGACGTTGGCGGCGACGCTGAGGTGAGGGAACAGCCGGGCCTGCTGGGTGAGCATGGCGACACCGCGTGCGTGGGCTGGAACGAATGTCCCGTCGGCGGCGTCCGAGACGACGGTTGGACCGAGTTCGATCCGACCGTGGTCGGGGCGCAGAAGCCCGGCCAGCATCAGCATCAGGGTCGATTTCCCGGCGCCGTTGGGCCCCAGGACTGCGAGCACCTGCCCATCGTCGAGTGCAAGGTCGAACTCGACCCTGCGCTGGTCCAGGCGCGCGTCGACGCGCACGCTACTCATCGCAGTTCTGCTAGACGGCCGCGGGCTGAAGCGATCACGATCACGGCGGCGACGACGATAAGTACCAACGAAAGGGCGACGGCAGCGTCGGCATCGCTCTCGCGCTGCAGGTAGATCTCCAACGGCAGGGTCCGGGTAACACCCTGCAGGGAGCCGGCGAATGTCAGCGTGGCGCCGAATTCGCCGAGCGATCGTGCGAACGCCAACACCGCACCCGATATCAGCCCCGGGAGCACGAGCGGCACCGTCACGGTCCGCAGCACGGTGCTGGGCCGGGCGCCTAATGTCGCGGCGATGTGTTCGTAGCCGGCCCCGGCCGATCGCAGTGCGCCTTCGAGGCTCAGCACCAGAAAGGGCAGGGACACGAAGGACTGTGCCAGCACCACCGCGGCCGTGGAGAAGGCGATCCGGATACCCATCAGGTCGAGTTGATGGCCGAGCAGCCCTTGCCGGCCAAACGTGTACAGCAGGGCGATTCCGCCGACTACCGGCGGCAGCACAAGCGGCAGCAGGACCAGGGCGCGCAGAACGCCCAGCCCGGGGAAGTCGCCGCGGGCCAGGACAAGGGCCATCGGAATGCCGATGAGCCCGCACACCAGGGTGCTGGCAGTCGCCGTTTTGAGGCTCAAGATCAGTGCGGCACGCGAGGATTCGGAGGTGATCAGTGGAATGAAGTGTGCCCAGTCGACGGCGGACAGCATCGCGATCAGCGGTGCGATGACGAACAGCGTCCCCACGGCCGCAGGCAAATAAATCCAGGTCGGCACCGTGACCTGGATCAGCCCGTCGGCCCGCCGTGCAGCGGTCACGGGGACCCGAAACCCGCAGCCGTCAAGGCCGTCTGCCCCCGCGGGTCAGTGACGAGCTCGACGAACTTGTGGGCTGAAGACGGGTTGGCCGATTCTGCCAGAACCGCTATCGGGTAGGTGTTCACCGCACTGCTGGACTCCGGGACCGGGATTGATTCGACCCTGCTGCCGGCCCTTGAGGCGTCGGTGATGTAGACCAGCCCGGCGTCGGCCTGCCCGGAGGTGATTTTGCCCAGCACATCGATCACCGCCGACTCCTCGCTCACCGGAGTCAGTCTCACGCCGGTGGCCTGTTCGAGCTTCTCTGTGGCCGCACCGCACGGTACCTGCGGCGCGCAGACCACCACCTGCGTTCCGGGGT
>JAHZKD010000071.1 GCA_022600605.1 Actinomycetes bacterium | reverse complement strand
TGTGCATCGGGTCATCTCCGCCGAGTCCTGGGCGCTGTGCGCAGACCCCAACGTGGTCGACAGCCGCGGCGAAGTAGCTATCGCGTTGGACGTCAGTCCTGATCGGTCGACGACGACGGTCGCCGCCGCCGGGTGGACAACCGACGGGCTGCCGTTCGTCGACGTGATCGAATCCCTGCGCGGAGAGCCGGATTGGGCTCTGCACCGTGTGGTCGACCTGTGGGCCGAGCACGACGTAAGGGCGGTGGTGATTGACGGCATCAGTGCCGCCAACTCGCTGATTGACCCCTTACCCCGCGCTGGCGTCACCGTCACGGTCACCAACGCCAGCGCGATGGCGAAAGCTTGCGGGCAGCTGTACGACGCGGTGCAGGCCCGCTCGATGCGGCACCTCGATCAGCCGGCATTGAATGTGGCGCTGAGCGTGGCACGCAAGCGCCGCATCGGTGACGGCGGATTCGGCTGGTCGCGTCAAGACAGCGAGTCCGATATCACGGCGCTGGTCGCGGCGACGTTGGCGCTGTGGGGATTAACGAGCTCGGAGATAACCGCCAAGCCGCGTTAAGCGTTCCGGTAAGGCGACGTTCGTATGACTTCTCGCCCCAGCAGTGGCGAGATATGGCCGGGTGCGCGTGCCCTTGACCGGTTGATTGCGCGCACCCGGCCCACCACCCCCAACGGTGGCAGATCACACCGTGAGACCGTAGACCGCGGGCGAGTACCATTTCCTGCGATTCACGGTCGACATGGGAGGACATCTTGACTTCTATTCAGCCAGCATGGCTGGGAGTGCTCATAATCGTAATCGCGGTGGTCGCCGCGGTGCTAGTGGTTACTGGGGGCTTATACTTCCTGGCTCCGCCCGCTCGCCGATTCATAAAAAGAGATCAGCCCGTCTGGTGGGTGCGCGACGGATTTATCGCGGTGTTCGTTGCCGTGCTTGTCCTAGTCGGGCAGAGCTATCTCGTCAGTGCGAGCGACGCACGTGATCAAGCCCAGAGCCAGGGCCAGGACCAGGACCAGGACCAGGACCAGGACCAGGACCAGCGGATGGCGAACCTTAATTTCGTTCGCTTCAAATCATCGGCGGGTTTCCAGCCTCGCCCATTTCGGGGGTTGGATCTCAGGTATATGCCCCTGGCAGGGCTGGAGCTCAGGGGGGCCGACTTCACCGAGGCGAACCTCGGCGGAGCGAATCTGACAGCAACTAAGCTCAACTACCAAAACAAGACGCCGGAAGCGCCCGGCCAGCCGGAGATTCCCGCGGCCAACACTTTTTTGCAGGGTGTCAACCTCTGCCGTGCTGACCTGACCGCCGCGGACTTGAGGGGCGCCTACCTGGTAAACGCGAATCTCACCGGTGCCGATCTGACCTCCACCAAGCTTCAAGGAGCGGCTCTCAACGGCAGCGACCTGAGCGGGGCGACGATGCCCGCTGACGCCAGCTTCTTGGACCGCATCTATTACGACGACAACACTATTTGGCCGGAGGGCTTTCAGCCGCCCCCATCGAACGCCGGGCCGAAGATCGAATTCCTTCAAAACCCAATCATTAAAGAGCTTTACGGCGACGTGCAGCGGCCAACCTGCAACTCGTAACGCGCGTGCGTGGTAGTCGTAGTCCGGCCACCGGATGAGTTCCATTGGCTGGCGCGGCTGCTGGGGTGCTAGGAGCTGCCGGCGTAGAGCGGCCCGCCGCCGTTGCTGGCGACGGGCCGAACCTACTACCGGCCGTTAGTCGGTATCGGCGAACCAGGTAGCAGCGTCGTCGAGGGTCATGGTGTACGACACCGGCCCTTCGACGCCTGCGACTACTCCACCGGTACTTGTGTCGACGATCATGTATCCGTCGCCGCGCTTGCGGATGGTGTAGCCCTCCGGGCTGGCTTGTCGGCGCAGCGCCGATTCCGAGCTCCGGGTCGTGATGTATTGATGCTCCATAACTGGTGTCTCCAACCACTAGTTCCAAAACAGCATGAGTGCCATGCCTGCCTTGAGAAGTGGGTTGGATCTCTGCACCCTGTTGCCTTGCCGCGACGGTGGGCCGTGAGGGCCGCTTCAACCGGAGATCCGCCACTGAGTGTAGCGCGGCTGGGGGAGTGAGGCCGCGTACAGCAACGGGTACAGCAACGCACCCGAATTCCAGGGGGTATGTGGGTGTTCGCCGGTGTCCTGAAACCAGTTGCCAACTGGGATAACTAGTCACCCACACACACGTGCGAACCAACTGCGTTTGACCGGGGGTCAAGTGGTCGCAGGTTCAAATCCTGTCAGCCCGACAAATGAAGTAGCAGTTCAGAGGCGGTTTCGGAGCAATCCGGAGCCGCTTTTTTCATACCCCTTGGGGATACGCACCACAACGCCATACCCCAACCAGCTCGAACGTGCGTTCTCACAGGCCGAGCGCCGAACCGTAGCCATTGACCGCGGCTCGTGTGGTGTCCACACGGTGCCCCACAGCGACCCGTCGCGAAAACGCGACTGCCGCGGCTTCGACATCATCAACTGCCTCGACCGGCGCAGCGAGGGTGGAGGGTACCGTGGTCAGCCCACCTGAACGCCGGACCTTGGGTCAGGTTGAGGTCGTTAGGGCCAGCAGTCCGACCGTTCGATCCTGTCTATCGCGAGGGCGCGCCCCTTAGCCAGCGGCTCCCAGGAATGCGCCGGGCTAGGCCGTCGTCGATCATCTGCTGGAAGTGCTCGGTGATGGTCTGTTCGACGGGCCGGTAGGTCAGTCCCAACTCGCTTCGGCTGCGGCTGTTGTCGAACGCGAGGGGGTAACCAACGTTGAGTTCA
>JAHZKD010000070.1 GCA_022600605.1 Actinomycetes bacterium | reverse complement strand
TCGAACCGAGTAGGCAGTTACGATTCTCCAGCCAGTCAAATTTTGTCGACGCACGGCTCATCGGAATCTCCGACGCGTAAACTGCCCTGAAACATTCGACGACCCTGATGCACCCTTGGTTCTGCATTGTCAAGGATTCCTAGTCACGGAGCGTAGTCTAGGCGCATTGGTAGCTCTGGTTGGTTTTCCGGGGTCGTGATTACTTGCCCTCGCCCTTCCCCTAGTTTCGGGTTGTCTTAACCATCATGTCTCTTGTCAACCTAAATGTCGTCTTCGAGGTTCTAGAAGTTGTTGCATCAGTCGGTCGCCGCTCCCCGCCAGTGGACGGTACCATGCGCGCAATTGAGGAATTGTCAAGACCTAATAGCTTCGTAGGGCGTGGGTTGATTCCTTGTCAAGACCAGGGGCTGGACCTCCTTACACAGGCTGGAACTCCCTGTGCCTTACAACCTTTCCGAGTGAGTGGCCGGTTGTTCGATGAGTCGGCCGAACGGCTGACCGATACAGCGGTCGGCCAGACCTGCCGGGAGATCGGCGCGGTCGGCGTGTCGTGACCGGCTGTTCCTTGGAAGCGGGGTGGGATTCGTGGTTCGAGCCCGCCTGCGCGATCGACACCTCATCGACGGAGAGCCGTTGAGCTCTGACGGCGAAGACTGGGGTTGTGCGGGTTGCTGGGATCGCGAACGGCTCAATCGGAGGTCAGGCCACCAGAGCCTTGCTATTAGGGCGTCGCTCAGTGCCTGAGGCGATCAGCTTCGCCCGTACCATCGAGCCTTGGCAGGCCCCGATCATCGCCGCGGTCTGGATGGCCAGGATCATTGGTTCCTGCCAGCTGGAGATTGTCTGGGCCAGCTGGCCGATCTCGGGCACCGAGCAGGCAGCGCAAAAGGTGCAGAACGCGTACAAGGTGGCAGAGATTTCGTAGCGCAGTCCGCCACGAGCTGTGCAGGACAACACCTCTCGTAGCCAGCTCTTTGGCGATCCAGGCCGCGGCGATGTCACCGTTGGGGTCCGCGGAGGTGAGCTTGTCGAACGGTGCGTGGCGTTGCTCGTCGGTGAGTCGTTCGGCCGCGCGCAGCAGTCGGCGCCGGTTGAGCCACTCCGGGTCGCGTTTGCGGCCGCGCCGCCCCCGGTGCGCTGCAGTGGTTCGTCGGCGCACCGCATCGAGCATGTCGTTGGCTCTTTTGACCAGGTGGAACCGATCGACGATCAGCTGCGCGTGGGGCAACGCCTCCCGCGCGGCCCTGGCGTAGGTCGACGACATGTCGATCGCGACAAACTTGATCCCGGCTTTCCACTGCTCATCACGCGGAGCGAGCCACTCGATCACCGGTTGCGCTGAGCGGCCGTTGACCTGCACCAACAGCCCGCCCGTGCCGGTGATGTCAACCAGCCCGGTGTCCCAGCGATCCACCCACCGCCGCCCGCCGGTGTTGGTACAGGTTTCCCATTTGGCTTTCCCGCGGCGGGTTTCGTCGATGCCGAGCACAACGACGTCGCCGGGTCCGGTAGCTAGCACCGGGTCCGCGGTCGCTTTCACCGCGGCGTGGCAGATGTTCCAGGTGGTGCCGTACCCTGCGGCGACCGACTTGACGGAGTGGTCGTCGTCGGGGACCGCCAACGCCATCTCCGCCTTCGCCCGCGCTGTCACCCGCGCCCTGGGCGGGACGCCCGCCGATTCGGTGAAGCGTTTCCTTTCGCAGCACATATTGGTGCACAACCATTTCCGCTTTCGCCACACGATCCGCGGCCGGTCCGGACCGATCTCTATATCGCGGGGTCGGGTGCTCACCCACCCCTTGGACCGCGATGACCGTCCCCGACATCGCGGACACACACCCACCGAGTCCGGGCCGGTCAGAACATGGACCGTACGGATCCGGTCGTCATCGACGTGTACAGATTCCGCGACGACACCGTCGAGTCCGAGCAGCAGGGAACCACTATCGTTGGTCATGCTCGCGCCTTTGCTTCTGGATGCGTGAAGAACACCCAGTTCACAAGGGCGCGAGCCCCAAATCAGTCACCGACACGATCCCAATCGGTCACACCAGACCCCCACTAAGTCGGATGAGCCGACAAACCGCGGTGCTGACCCAAGTCAGGTCGGAAGATCCGAGTTACCACTGCTGGACAGGTACTCCCGTGTGTTTACACGCAGAAAGCCCCGATTAGCCGTGAACGATCCGGGTCAACGACGGTGACGCGAAAATAATGTTGGAGCGTCGAAGCTTGGCGGAACGGGCCAGTGGTTCAGAAACCTGTTCGTAAATGCCGAAAATACGATATCCGTACTTGTGGAGGTACGACGTGAAATGTTCAAAATACACATGGAAGTTATTTTCTGGGTTCATACCTGCTTCTACCTGGATCAGGTCGATGTCCCGATTTTCTATCAACGGCTCCGCTCCGCGGAGAACCTCGAGATCAAACCCTTCTGTATCAATCTTGAGAAAGTTAACGCGGTCAATATGATGTTGGCGACAAAAGTCGACTGCCGTCTTTATTGTCACTTTCTCATTTCCATCTTTACTGATTTTGAAGCTGCTAGAGTAACCTGCGGTGGTATCCATTTTCGAATTTTCGCTGCGCGATCCAAGCGCAAAATTATGGCAATGAACACGTGGATTTCTAGATGTACGCCTCTGGAGTTCGATGAAGGATTCGCGAACAGGCTCGAAGCTATCTATGCGCGCGTGAGGAAATAGAGCCGCGTATTCGATAGCGCTCTCTCCGTGGTGGGCACCCACATCAAAGATATTTTCAATTTCAAGCTCCCGAAAGAATCGACCGAAGTCTCGTGCGAAATAGATACCCTGCGGGAAATGACGTGTAACCGGCCAGCGCAGGGTTGCAGAAAGACGACTTTTTATTTCGTCGCGAAATGACACGGAATTAGCCTTTCCCCTGGGCCCTTAGAACCAACCACTTCAGAATTCTCGCCTGAGCGCAATGCGGGAAAGCATAATGGGAACCCAAGTAATTATCAAGTGTCCGACTTGACTCACGAGGACTGCCCGCGAAGAACTCGGTTCTTCGCTGTTTTTGGTGGGTTGGTTAGCCTTGACTTAATTTTGGTGTCACCCGGCGGCGGATGCGTAGTCCGGTGCGGGGTTGGCGATGGTGGGCAGAGGCAGTTTCGCGGCGGTGAGGTAGATCATGGTGATCATGTTGTTCTTGTTGCGGTAGCCGCGGGCGCGGGCCAGGCTGGCCTCGTCAATGGTGCGGTCGTCACCGCGGGTCTTGACGAATCGTGCTGTCTTGGTTTTCTTTTCGCTGGCGACGATCGCCCGTGCCCGGGCTTCCTGAGCG
>JAHZKD010000069.1 GCA_022600605.1 Actinomycetes bacterium | reverse complement strand
ACCTGGAGAGGCGGCTGGACGTTCAGGCGCCCCGACCATCCAGACCTACAGAATATGGACGGTTCCCACGTCACGACGCTTGAGCAGGCAAAGCATATCTGCGAGGACGACTTCGCCCTCGTTGCCCGCCTTCACCGCATCTACACATGATGAGCCGTGAGGGCTGCCGCGCTCCTATCGCTCCGAATTCGCTTCTGATGACGGCGAATTCGCGTCGCCTATCCCACTCGTCGGGGGAGATGGATCAGCCGCAGTAGTTACCAGCAAACTTCGCGAGCTTGTCGCCGTGTGAGTTGAAGCACTGTGCCAGCCGCGTACAGCAGTCTGGAGTGCCGCGTGAGGAGGTCAATATTGCAAAGTTGCCCAACAAGGGTCCGCTACCGTGAAGCGGATCAGTAGTGGACAGTGGCTGAGAAGGGGTGGCTGCAATGCTACGAGGGTTATTGGGTTTGGTTGCTGGTTTGACTTCGGTCTTGGCGATGTCGGGGTGCGGTCAGTCTGTGTCAACGCCAAGCGGTGAAGATGCCCCGTCCGCATCAGATGCTCGGACTAGCCGGCCGAGCGTGTCGATACCGCTGCGGGTTACCGAAAACAATTTGGCTACCACAACGGTGGTGAGTGTCGGCGGGGGCCCGGAGATTCCGGTCCTGGTTGATACAGGGTCGTCGGGATTACGGGTATTTGGTTCAAAGGTGGGCTCTGAAGTGTCCCGAACCGGAGACACATTCCCAACTGCCTACCAGGGCGGTTTCGTTATGGATTCCGAACACGCGACAGCGCCGTTGACGTTTTCGGGCGTGTCGTCCACCGGGCCAGTCCCTATTGCGGTTTGGGACTCAGTTCGGTGTGAAGAAGCCGCAGTGGGAAGTGAATGCAAACTCGATGAGTCCCTACCGCCGGCCGAGAGCTTCTACAAGTCAACCCAGGTTTACGGGATTCTGGGGATTGCGCTCGCTCCGGATAAGGAGGGCAGCACCCCAAATCCATTGCCCTATGTGAGCGAGTCGTTTTCGGCTTACACCATCACCTTGGATAGCGATGCGAATGGCACTTTAACCTCGGGGCTCCTGCCCTCCTCTGAGGTTCAGTACTCACTGGACAAGGTTGACCCAGCCTCGGTAAAAGCCCCGGACCCGCCCTCGGGTGTGTCGTATTGGACAGATAACGATCTACAGGCGTGTTTCTCCTTCACCCCAAACAAGTCTGAGTGCCAGAAAACCATGTTTGATACCGGCGCCACAAGCATGTTTCCGACAACGAACCTTCCCGGCGCTCCGAGAGTCGCTCCCGGAGAACCACTCAATGGGACAACGCTGTACTTCTTTGGAAACAATCCAGACAGCGCATCTCCCCTCTGGGAAGTGACAGGGGCCGCGAAAACCGACCAGGCTATGATTATTCGTGACCCTGATCAGGGTGCTCCTCAAATGGTGATTGGGCGGCCCATATTTACCGCCTACTCCTTCGGGTACGACCTTAGTAACGGCACGATTCAAATGACCAAACAGCAGTAACGAGAACTCAAGCTGCTGAGTCCACTCCACCAGCGGTTGCTGCCCCGGCGGCGGGGCTAGCGCTTGTCGGGTTCTCAACGCCGGTGTAGGTCACCATCGGCCGTGCATGCCGCGGGTTCATGCCCGTCCTGATGGTGACCGCCATGAACTGGCCCACGGATCAACCCATCTGGGTCAGGCCAATCAGTCATGTGTGCCGGTACCTCAATGCGGTGCGAATCGCGCCACATTATGGATTCCGTGACTTCGATGGGCTTCAGCGCCAAGCGGCCGGAACTGCCCTATTATCGCCGAATGACACTGCATAGGATCATCGTTCCATGCGCCACTGCTGTCTTGCTGGTGGTGTCCACTGCCGCTTGTAGTCAAGACTCGGCGACGTCGTCGACTTCGCTTGCGCCGTCGACAGCCTCAGCGGTGGACTCGTCGGCCTCGCCCAGTCCAAGTCCCCGGGCGGCCGGTGATTCGGAATTGTCAACCAGCTTTGCTGACGGGAGCTACGAGGTCGGTACCGCAGTCGTTGCTGGCAAGTATGAGATGGCTGCGGCTCAGTCGAAGCCTTGCACGCTAACGATCAAAACAGCGAGTGGGGACCTCAACGTGAGTGGTGTTTTTGATGGAGATAACGATGTCTCCTTGGACACTGTGGAAAGCGGCAAGCCAGCTACATACACGGTCAACAGTGGGCGTCCTTCGTTTACTTTTGAGAATGGGGATCAGGTGACCTCGGCGGGTTGTGGAACCTGGCAGAAGGTCTAGCCCCGGCTAGACATGGAGGAATCGTCAATCGTTGTGGATCGGCGCGCTGGACGCTGCCATGACGCAACGCCGCTCCGGTGTCAATGGATCTGCCCGACGGCAACAAAGTGGCACCGGGCCAGTCACCGCGAATAGTTTCACGGGCCGCGGGAATTGCCATGGCCTACAAGCTGATCGACGCTGCACGGTCCCGTTGGTGGGCTGCCAACGGGCCTCACCTGGTCGCGCTGATCGCGCCGGCGCTATCTTCGACAAAGGCAAACTGCTGGAACGCCCGGTTGACATCACACGCGCAGAACCCGGTGACGAATTAGCCGAAACGGACCTTGACTGAAACGAATATTGACACCTCCTCGAAACGGCGTCATCGATCAGTCTTTGCGGTAGCGTGATTCGAGCCCACCGAGCACTCTCAGTCACGAAGAGCCGGTTAAGTTCATGGTTGAGGCGGGGAAGTCAAGAGTGCACAGGAAACCGAGCTCGTTCCCTACACCACAAAGAAGGAGCAGTCTGGCCGTGGACACCCCGGATGTGGATGCTCTTTTTTTGGGGCCCAAAGGAGAGAACAAGACTTTCTTCAAGGAGATGATGGCGAAAGCCGTCGATGAGCACATCGCCTGGCGTCAGACATTCCGCCCCTCCGATCCGCACCTGACAACAACACGCGAACGCTACGAAGCGGCGTATCGCAACACCCTGTACAGCACTGACGAGGTGCTATCAACGCTGTCTTCCAAGCTGCAAGACAAGTCGCTGCCGTGGTTCTCGCCGCGCTACATCGGCCACATGAATTCCGACACCTTGATGATCGCGAACCTGGCCTATGTGATGGCGATGCTGTACAACCCCAACAACTGTGCCAAGGAGGCGTCACCGGTCACCACCGATCTCGAGCTCGAGGCGGGACGGGATCTCTGCACGATGTTCGGTTACGACGACACGAGCAGCTGGGGGCACATCACCTCCGGCGGTACCGTAGCCAACTACGAGGCCCTGTGGATGGCCCGCAACCTCAAAGCCACGCCCATGGCCCTGCGCTCGATCGCAGCCGCGGCAGATCTTGTGGCGAATAGCAGCGAACAGCAGCTGCTCAACATGCCTGTTCGCGACATCCTGCCCCTGATCGCAGCCGCAGAGCGGCGAGGACTGCTCGGCGAGCTGCACCAGGCCACACCGCGAGGACGCGGTCTGCAGCACGGCCAGCTAGGCAAGGTGCTGATCCCGCGTTCCAAGCACTACTCCTGGATGAAGGCGGTCGACATCCTGGGTCTCGGCAGCGACAGCGTCGTGCCGGTGGATGTGGACACCGAATTCCGCACCGACATAGGCGATCTGCGCCACAAGCTCGAGGCCCTCATCGCCGAAGGGACTCCCATTCTTGCCGTCGTCACCGTGGTCGGAACGACCGAGGAAGGCGCTGTTGACCCCGTGGATCAGGTGGTGCAGCTCCGCCGTGACTGCGAGCAGCGCCACGGTGTGTCCTTCTACATCCACTGCGACGCGGCTTACGGCGGTTATGTCCGCAGCATGTTTCTCGACGGGGAGAATCGCTTCCTGGATTACGACGCGCTGATTCGTCGCTATCGGGAGACCGATCTGATCCCCGACGGTGTGACCTGGCCCAAACCCGAGGTGTACGAGGGCTTCAGGGCCATGGCCGAAGTGGATTCAATCACCGTGGATCCCCACAAATCCGGTTACATCCCCTACGCGGCCGGTGCCATCTGCGTTCGTGATAAACGCATCCTCAAACTGATCTCCTACGAAGCGGCCTACGTGGAATCAGGTGATGAGGACGATGCCCCTCTGGGGCACAACATCATGGAGGGATCCAAGGCCGGAGCCACCGCGGCTGCCGTCTGGGCGACTCACCGCACCGTGCCTCTGAACCTCGACGGCTACGGACCGGTCATCGGGCATGGCATCGTCACCGCTGACTGGCTGGCGCAGAAACTCGGCGACCTCACCGTTGAGGTTAAGGGACGCCAGTTCCGGAGTCATCTGCTGATGTACCCCGACTACCACATGGTCAATTTCGGTTTCAACGAGGTAGGGAACACCTCCCTGGAGGCCTACAACCACCTCAATAGAGAATTCTATGAGGAAAGCTCGTTCATGACGGGCCGCGCCTACCAGAAGAACTTCCTCACCTCCTCCACATCGCTGACACGCGACGAATACGGAGACACACCATCGGAGTTTTCACGCCGCATCGGCATCGACGAGAACGACTGGGAACGCATCGGTTCGGTCTACATCCTCAGAGCTGCCGTGATGACCCAGTTCCTGCGCAAACGAGAGGTGTTTGAAGACTACTGGAATGACATCTCCGCAGAATTTAGCAACATCCTGAAAAAAGTCATCGACTGATTACGTGGACTCACTCAAGGTACTGCCATGGGACTGACCAACATATCGCTGTTTGTCTCACTTCTGACCTTGCTCAATCCGTTCATCATCGGGCTGATCTATCTCAACTACAAACCCCGGGCCACCGTGGCAGATGGTTTGCGCGATGGACTGACGATCTGCCTCGGTTCTACGGTGATCATGCTGGCCATCATCGCGATCGGCACCTCAATCCTGGACTTTCTGGGAGTCGACCTTCTCTCTATAAAGGTGGCCGGCGGCATCATCCTCACGCTGTCGGTGTACGGGCTGATGACCGCCGGCGATGACGGGCCAGACACCGAGGACCGCTCCTCCCGTTCGGATCAGTCGGTGATCACCCCCTTCGTGACACCCATCTGCGTGGGTGGAGCATCAATTGCACTGCTGTTCACCTACATCTCTGATATCCCCAACCGCACGTTCCCTGTGATCGTGAGCCTGGGATCAGCAGTCTTCTTCGTGTTCCTCATCGTCGGCGCCTTCTTGCCGATTTCGGTACTCTTATTCAAGCGCATCCCCAATGGAATTCTTCAGGTCGTGAAGACCCTCTCGCTGTTCATCGTCTTCTCGCTCGGAGTCAAGATCCTCATCGAGGCCGTTCCTAAGATTCTGCCGGCGTCATGATCCCGTGATTGTGCCGATGATTCCGCCGCAAGCTGGGATGGGAATGTATGGTCCCATCGTTCACGAGCACGGAACCAATGCTTTCCCAGGGTGACTGACTACTCTTCGCCACTTGGCGGGGACTATCTCGCTAACGGTGTTTCCGGCGGTTTCCATCAGTAGGTTTCGGCTGCCGGGAATCGGTCGCCAAAGGTGATCGCAAACGCGTTAAGCGCTGGCTTCCACCGCATCGTCCATCGTGCCCTGCCCACCCCGGTCGGGTCCAGCGAACGGGTCACCAGATACAGGCACTTGAGGGACGCCGGTCAGGATGGTGTCTCGTCGCAGCGGCGGTTGGCTTGGCGGTGGTGGTGGGGCCGCGGTTGTCGCCATTGGGGGTGGGTTGATGTCGGCGGTGAGTTGTTTGACCCCGGCTAGGGCGGCGGCAACCGTCAATCAACTTCAAACACGGACCACTAGACTCAGCTCTGGTGTCAGAGAGGTGCTTCGGTGACACACCACTAGCGGTCGAAAATGTCACGCCGCCACTCCTTCATGTGCGCCGCGGCTGGATCGACGAACCATTCGCGGCCTGCGACCAACGCGCCAGTAGACCGGCGCGCCGTGTCGGAGGGCCAGGTGATCCAAGACCCCCGCCTGCTGAAGGCCAACTACCTTCGGCCATCGCTGCCTCGCATACGTCTACTGCTGCAACCTAGGGGAATAGTGCACGCCTGGAATATGTGCACTCCGCCAGTACGGTGCGACGATGTGGCCTACGGGCCACCGCCGGGCGAGGGGTGTTCGATTCTGAACGGGCTGAGCTGAAGCGCCTACGGATGCTCAGGCTGCGGTGGCCATCATCGGAGCCGCCCGCCGACGGTGACGGGCACGGCGGTGGT
>JAHZKD010000009.1 GCA_022600605.1 Actinomycetes bacterium | reverse complement strand
GGCAAGATGGTCGAGACCACCGACGAGGGTGTGACGGTCTCACCGGTCCGCACCAAGGACATGACACCGTACTTGGTCCGCATCATCGCCTGATACCCAAACACCTCCCGGACGGCGCGGATTCCGCGTCGTCCGGATTGCGTTTCGCGGCATAGTTGCATGTGTCGAGCTCAGCACATCATCTCCGATCGAGCAGCAAACTGATCTGCTACGTCGTCAGCTATTTGCCAGATTCCTGCCTCCTGCGCTCGCTGAGCATGATTGACTTCGGTCACGCGCCACGCTTCGAGCGGAGCCTGCTTTGCGGGCCGATGCCGCTGCCGACGCACAGGACTGTTCCCGATCAGACCGGAGGCCTGCTACAGCAGCATAAATTGCAGTAGCTATCGGGTGTCACTTAGTCTCGACTCGCCCTTGCCAGTACGTAACCAACGGTGCTGGCCGAAATTCAGCAAGGACCACAAATGCGTGGAATGCTCGCCGCAGCCGCAGCCGTTTCGCTAACTGCTTTGGGCACCATGGCTGCCCCACAGGCAACGTTGGCGGCAAATGTCCGAACGATTACTGGTTTTACTGCGGGCGGCGAGCTGGAGTGGGAGATGAGCGAAATCTTCCAGGGCGGGTACTGCTCAGCATCGTCGGGCAATACCTGCGAGCCGGTCGAGTACCTCTCCGATGTGCCAGTGGTGGGGGAATTGAGCGGTCTGGCAGCACTCACGGTGGCCCTTTGGTCAACACCGTCGCCGACAACAGTGGTGGGCTTCTCCCAAGGGGCGGTCATCTCGAGCGAATGGCTCCGAGGCAACAGATACAACCTGCTTGCACCTTCCCCTGAGGACCTCTCGTTCGTGCTCGTCGCAAACCCGCACCGCAAGTATGGCGGCTCGCGTCCGGCCTACGACGCCGACATCCAGCCCACGCCCACTACCCGGTACGACGTTCTCGATATCGTCGTCGAGTACGACGGTGTCGCCGATTTCCCTGATGATCCCTTCAACCTTCTCGCGGTTGCCAATGCGCTCGTCGGCTTCCAATACATCCACATCTTCGGCTACGCGGACGTCGACCTCGAAAACGCCGAGAAGCTGGTGTGGAGTGAAGGGAACACCACCTACGTTCTCATCCGACGCGAGAACATCCCTCTGCTGGAACCGCTGCGAGAACTTGGGTTAGGCGCGCTCGCCGACGGCCTCAACGCCCCGCTCAAGGCCGTTATCGACTCCGCCTACGACCGCAACTACCCCGGATTAGTGAGCCAAGACAAGATCGATTCAGCTCTGCAACAGTTTTCCTCGCCGCAGGCTGTCCGAAGTGATGCCGACCCGGTCGCGACTGCAGCGGCAGCCAGTGCCATCAACCGGTCCTCAGCGGTTGCCGAGTTGCCCCAAGAGCCGGGCACGGTCCAGCCGCATACAGAAGGCTCAGAAGGCTCAGAAGACGTCGAAGGCGCCGAAAGCCTCGCGATACCCGAGTCGGGCGAGTCGGTGGCCGAGGATCCGGAACCAGCCAGCGAAGCCGACGATCCGACCCTCGAGACTGAAGCTGAGCCCTCACCGGCCGAGGCCGACGAAGTCGACGCCGAGAGCGATCCGGACAGCCAAGACCACGACTCCACCCCGGACATTGAAGTCGATCCGGCTAGCCAAGACGACGAGTCCTCGTCCGACGTTGACAGCACGGACAACAGTGTGGGCTCTGATGAAGCGACATCCGGCGGGGGAGAGGCCGACGGGGAAAACAACACCGCCACTGCGGCAAGCGGCAATTCAGAGCCGAAGTCGGAATCTTCATCCGAATAGCTCACCGGGAAGCAAACTGGCAGAAGTGCTGGCGCGCAAGGCAATCACAGATGACACCGGCGGTTATTGGCTGCGCGGTCCAACAACGGCGCCCGACCTCACGCAGAGCGTCCCGCCTAAACTACACATATGACGCAGGGTGCTGATCCGGACTACGTCGTCGCCAAAGGCCTACTGAGGGTCGAGGACTGCCTAGATGCCAGCGGCGAAATCGCGTTGCCGCCCGGAGTCAATCTGATCTCGTTGATCGATCGCAACATCGCCAGCGTCGGAGATTCGATCGCGTATCGCTATCTGGACTTCACGGGGCCGGGGGGCGGTCAAGCCCTGGAGACGACATGGAACGAACTCGGGGTGCGCATGCTGGCCATCGGCGCGCGAATCCAACGCGCGGCATCCCGCGGGGATCGGGTCGCGATCCTGGCGCCCCAGGGTCTCGAGTACATCGCGGGCTTCTTTGCCGCAATCAAGGCCGGGACCATCGCCGTGCCTTTGTTCGCTCCGGAACTGCCGGGGCACGCTGACCGCCTCGACACCGCACTGCGGGATGCGCGACCGGCAGTTGTGCTGACCACGACTGCGGTTCGCGAACATGTCCAGGACTTTCTGGAGAACCGACTGCCTGGGCTGGGCCAACCGCATGTCGTAGTGATCGACGAGATCCCCGACTCCCAGGCCAGCAACTTCGTCGCGACCGACATCGAGGCCGGCGACGTCTCCCACCTGCAGTACACCGGTGGCGCAACCCGTTCACCGGTGGGCGTCGAGATTACCCACCGCGCGGTGGGCACCAACCTGCTGCAAATGATCCTGTCGATCGACCTACACAACCGGAATCACCACGGAGTCAGCTGGTTACCGCTGTACCACGACATGGGTTTGTCGATGATCGGCTTCCCGGCGGTCTATGGCGGTCATTCCACCCTGATGTCGCCCACCGCGTTCGTTCGCAGGCCGCTGCGCTGGATCGAGGCGCTCTCGGCGACATCTAAGATCGGCCGCGCGGTAACAGCCGCACCGAACTTCGCCTACGACTGGGCCGCTGCACGAGGAGTGCCCGCCGCCGGGTCCGGGATCGACCTGTCCAACGTGGTGACGATCATCGGCTCCGAGCCGGTCAGCATCGATACAATCAGAACATTCTCCGACGCGTTCGCGCCATATGGCTTGCCCCGCACCGCGTTCAAGCCGTCCTACGGCATCGCCGAGGCCACCTTATTCGTCGCGACCACCGCGCCGGCGGCGCAGCCAAAGGTTGTGCACCTGGATCGGCGGCGGCTTGCCGCCGGACACGCAGTCCGGGTGGCCCCCGATGATCCCCAGGCGGCCGCGCATGTGTCGTGCGGCCATGTCGCACGTAGCCTGCGGTGTGCGATCGTCGACCCGGAGACGGCCGCCGAGCTACCCGACGAGCAGGTCGGTGAAATCTGGTTGCAAGGCAACAACATCGGCCGAGGTTACTGGGGCAGAGAAGAAGAAACCCAGCGCACCTTCGGCGCACGCATCGGCTCGACCCTGCGCGCATCGAGCCATGCCACCGGCGGCACAGCCCGCGCATGGCTGCGAACAGGAGATCTGGGGCTCTACCTCGACGGTGAACTCTTCGTCACCGGCCGGATCGCCGACATCGTGACCGTCAACGCTGCCAGCCACTATCCCCAGGACAT
>JAHZKD010000068.1 GCA_022600605.1 Actinomycetes bacterium | reverse complement strand
CATCACCATCGACCTACTTGATGACATCGTGGAACGCAACCAAGTTTGGCCGGTCATGGCGGCCAAGTACGGCGTCGAGAACCCGCTGCCGCCGTGGAAGACCAGTCTGGACGGTTTATGTGATGTCCTCGACCGCTCTTGTAGCAGAGACGAACTCGGCTTCACCTTCAATGAACGCCGTGATGAGGAAGACGCTCTATCGGCAACCAGGTACGCCGGACTTCCCTATCCGGAAAACCAGTTGGTGTCACTGGCGCACTCGCTGATGGCGCGCGGTGTCATCGACGAGGAAGAACTCCTAGTGCGACTCGCCGGAATCCGGGCCAGGCTGGAAGCCTGAGAGTGATTCCCTGGCTGTCTCGAATATAAAAGACTGGGACCGTTCATATCTTGGTCTCGAAGACGGGCAGCGGAGTCTTATCGACCCCGCCCGATTCGGGCTTACCGCCATGTTGGGGCAGGGCACCTTAGTTAAAGTTGCGCCGTTCGACGACTAGGCTCCAGGCGTTGCCACCGGGGTTTTTTCCGCCAGCCGAGGTAGGCAAAAAGCAGCGTCAGTGCGGAATAAACGACAAATTCAGCCCAGATGTACCCGACACTCCAAGTCCTGCCCATGAATTGCACAGAACTCATGTCGGCGAACAAGGCGAAACCGAGGTGGGTGATGGCGAACCCGGCGAACAGGCCGGCCAGGAATTTGTACATGGTTCCCTCCTCAAGTTTCCGTGCTCTCTCAGTGTCGCCCCGTGCGTCGGTCCGGACTAGGGTCGAAGGTAATTCCCGGGAACCACGTGAGGGCGGGCGCCTGAGGGATGCGGGACGGTCGGTTACGACGTGGGATTCTTGGAAGCGTTTGCGCTGAATGACACCCGCACGGTGTCGACGACTTTCATGCTGCCCAGCAACATCGAGTACGGCTTTACCCCGAAATCTGTCTGCTTGACCTCAGCCTCGCAGGACAGCCGCCAGGAGGTGCCACCGTCTTCCACATCCAAGTCGATCACGCGCTCTCGTGTCTTGCCGCGGATTTCGAGCGTCCCTGTCAGTTGATAGCCGTGAGAGGTCTTCTCGATCCTGTCGGCGCGGAAACTGATTTGGGGGAACTTGCTTGCACCGAGTGTCTTCAATGCGTTCGCGCGCGCGAGCGTCTTTTCGGGTTCCGATAGCCCCTTGACGCCCCCCTCGCCATGCATTACCTGAAGTGAATCGACGTCGACGATGACATCGGCCGCAACGGGCGTATCACCGGACCACTGAACCGTTGCTTCCCACGACTGCATCGCAATCGTCAGCCGGTGTCCCATGCTCGCCGCTCTGCCCTCAACACCGGTCCGCACGCACAGATCGCCATCCGAGCCGTTAAGGCGCCAGAGGTGGTCGGTCATTGTTCTACCTCGATCCATCGGTGTTTGTTCGGGTGCCTGATTGCGCGGGCGAGCGAAACGTTATCCGGTGAACTTGCCGCTGCGGATGCGATCGGCTTCCATGAGAGCGAGTTCCTGGGCGGCGGGGACGACGATCTCGTGATCGGGTACGAAGTCGACCGAGTCGGAGCGGTCTTGGTATGGAACGGCGTTGAGTATTACGCGGATTGCGTTGAGCCGGGCCAGGTGCTTGTCTTCAGAGCGCACGATGGTCCAGGGGGCATCGGCGGTGCTGGTGCGTCGCAGCATCTGGTACTTGGCATCGGTGAAGTCGTCCCAGTGTTCCTGGGCTTGGACGTCGATTTCGCTGAGCTTCCACTGGCGCAGTGGATCGTCGCGGCGACGTTCGAAGCGGTGGGCCTGTTCCTCCTTGGTGACGCTGAAGTAGAGCTTCACCAAGATGGTGCCCTGGCGGACCAGGTCCTTCTCGAAGCCCACCACGCCCCGCAGGAAGTTGCGGTGCTCCTCCTCGGTGCAGAAGCCGAAGACCGGCTCTACCATTGCCCGGTTGTACCAGGAGCGGTCGAATAGGACCATCTCGCCACCTGAGGGGAACTGGGCTACGTAGCGTTGGAAATACCACTGGGTGCGCTGCTCCTCGGTGGGCTTGCCGAGGGCCACGACTCGGTAGTGCTTCTCATTCATGTAGCGCGTGACCCGTCGGATGGTTCCGCCTTTGCCGGCTGCGTCTCGGCCCTCGAAGAGCACGATCATGCGGCGGTCCTGGTCTTCGAGGTACCGCTGCAGCTTGAGTAGCTCCACCTGGTAGGGCTTGAGTTCTTCTTCCTGACGGACTTTGCGGGGGACAGCCATGCCGTCGATTCTTCCCGATGTTGGTCAACCGCGTGCGCCGGTATGTGGAATCAGTCAAATCCAGCCGTCAAACGCTGGGCCAAAGCCATCGGCCATCGCCTGGGTACGCATCCGGACCGCCTCCGCCGGAGTCAGCAGGCCAGCCACACGCCGACGCCGCGACGGGAACTACCGACCCTGAAGGACCCCGCACACCGTGCTGCGTGGAGATAGCATTCGATGCTGTGAGCAGTACAACGAATGACGGCGCACCGGCGCAGGCGGAGAAAAGATGAAGAAGTCGACCGCTTTGGGCGGACACAAGATTTCCAAACGAGTCTACGAAGCCGAATTGCTCAGACTGCAAACCGAATTCGTGGGGTTGCAGCAGTGGGTGCGGCATTCGGGTGCGCGCGTGGTTGTGCTCTTCGAGGGTCGTGATGCTGCTGGTAAAGGTGGCGCCATCAAGCGGATCACCGAGTATTTGAGCCCGCGGCACGCCTACGTCGCTGCCCTGCCGGTGCCGACCGACCGGGAACGCGGGCAGTGGTACTTCCAGCGGTATATCAAGCATCTTCCGGCGAAAGGGGAAATCGCTCTCTTCGATCGGTCGTGGTACAACCGCGCCGGTATCGAGAAGGTGATGGGGTTCTGTACACCGCAAGAACATGCGTTGTTCTTGCGGCAGACCCCCATCTTTGAGCAGATGCTGATCGACGACGGGATCCTGCTGCGCAAGTATTGGTTCTCAGTGTCCGATGAGGTCCAATTGCGCCGGTTCAAGGCACGGCAGACCGACCCTTTGCGGCAATGGAAACTCAGCCCGATGGACCTGGAATCGGTATATCGGTGGGAGGACTATTCGCGCGCCAAAGACGAGATGATGGTCCACACGGATACCCCGGTGAGCCCGTGGTACGTCGTTGAATCAGATATCAAGAAGCACGCGCGGCTGAACATGATGGCACATCTGCTGTCGACGATCGACTACCACCAGGTGGAGGTACCGAAGGTCGATCTGCCCGACCAGCCGATAGTCACCGGCAACTACCATCGCCCGCCGCGTGAACTAGCCAAGTATGTAGAAGATTACGCCTCCACGTTACGATCACCGTAGAGGCTGGGCTCTTTCTCTTTCGATGAAGAGCGGAGTTTTGAATGACTGTTGTTGCGCGCCTAAACCCGCGGCAGCACCTCGTCTGCGAGCAGGTGCAGGCTGGCCCACCCCTCATCGAGGGGCAGTCCACCTACCAAGGGATTGATGACAACTTCACGCCGCCCGGCCAAGATTTGGTCGACAAGCTGCTGCGGGGTCAGGATCTCGACGCTATTCAAGGTCCGCAGATGCTCAAGGGAATTGGCGGTTGTTTCATTGGGCCGGGGTACACCCGGGCGTTTCCAGCCGCTGTACTCCGCGGACTCGTTCATAATGAACGGTCCGTAGGTCTTCCACGCGGCATCGGGGTCATGGTGCAACAGGGTGATCGTGCTGCCATTAGCGGGTCGAAAGATGAATCCTTTCGTGCCAAGCCTTTTGAGCTCGTCGTTGTACACGGCCTCTACATCAGGCATGACCGCGGGCGGCGAGAACGGCAGCCCGAATCGCGCGGCCCTCTTGGCCGCGGCCGCGGTCATGCCGCCGATGAAGAAGAACGGATGCGGTCGTGTTCGTGGCTTGGGAGTGACGTTGACCAATTCACCTTTGTGCGAGAAGGGTTCGTCACCCCAGGCTTTCAACATCACTGTCAGGCACTCGTCCATCAGCGCCCCGCGGCGCGACCAGTCCCTGCTCACCGCATGATATTCCGCGGGGCGATAGCCCATGCCCGCCACAAAGGAGAAGCGCCCCTCCGAGAGGTTATCCAAGACGGCGACATCCTCAGCCAACCGGACCGGATCGTATAGGGGCACCAGCAGCGCGTTGATGCTGATACGGATGGTGCGGGTCCGGGCGACCAAGGCAGCGGCCATCACCAACGGTGAGGGCAGCCAGCCGGTACTCGCCAGGTGATGCTCCTCGCAGCTGACGCCGGTGAAACCGCGTTCGTCGGCGTATTCAGCCATGTCGAGTGCTGCCCGATAGCGCTCCGAGTGGTCTGCGGTGGGGTCGTCGACGTTCGTCATGTTGAGGCGGAGGGCGGTCATCAAACCCATCGGGAAACCCTTTCCTGGTCAACATCACCGGCCGTGCGGCGGCTGCCTCCGGTGGAGTATCGCAAATCGGGTGCGCCCGCTGGAGTCGTCAAGATCAACTTGACCACGAACTGGGTCTCCCTCATGGTCCACTGGTTCAACCGATCTGGTTAAGGCCAGTCAGGCGGAGCGCCGTTCGGGTTCAGCCCGCTGGGGCCGTGTCGGTACTCACCTTTTGAGCTTCGGCGGTGAGCTTGACCAGATTGGTGCCAATCGGTCCGTTAGTTTTCAGCATGTTCGCCATCCACACCGTGCCGCTTGCGAGGAAGCGGGCGGTGCGATTGGTGTAAAGGTGTCCTTGCCCGGCTTCGATGTAGCTGGGCCCTGGTCCGGCGTCGCCTACCCAGTAGCAGTCGGCGTTAGGTGGGACGGTACAGCCGTAGTGCGTGAAGTTGTAGAGTGTGGTCGCACAACAGTCGTGTGCACCGTCCTCGTTTCCCGTCACGATCACCCCAACGACCTTCCCGTAGAGCGGGAACTGCCCGGTGTGGGGGTCCAGGTCGCGATAGGAGCCGTCGAGTCGCTCACACATCACCTGGCATAGCGAGCTTCTCACGCCCATCCATATCGGCATGGATGGAATGAGAATGTCTGCGTCCTTGATCTTCGTGTAGATCTCGGGCCATTCGTCTCCATCGCCCATGTCGGACTCGGTGCCGTAGGCGATGTTGTAGTCCGCCAGTCGAACGGTTTCGCACTCGACGCCCATTGGCTTCATGAGATCAGCGACCAGGTCGATGAGGGCCTGCGTGTTGGATGTGGCGGGTGATTTCTTCAGCGTGCAGTTGAGAAAGAGCGCCTTGAGGGGCAATTGGGGTCTCCTGGATTGGTTTAGGGCGGCGTCAATTCGACGTCCACATAAGGTATCTCCAATCCAGCAGCGCTGACCCGGCGTTGTCGGCGTGCTGACGATCTGACTGCGAATCGAGATGTTGTCAAGGCCCGGACAGCCGCGTTCGCGGCATTGCGAAACTGGCCTGACTGCCATCATGCCTGGTGGGCAATCAATGACGGCGGATCTACTGGGTTCGGCGTACCTGTAATTGGACCTCGAAAGCCCGATAAGCTTAGGGATCTATCCCGGCGCCGATGATCATTCGGATGTGAGTAGATAGAGGAGCCGATGGCGAGACCAGCGCAATGACAACCACGCAGCTGGGTCGGCCGGTGGGTGCCAGCGGCGAGCAGACCCGGGCCCGGATCATCAATGCTGCGATGCGGTGTGTCGCCGAAAAGGGCTACTCGAAGGCCACGATCCGATCGATCGCCGGTATGGCCGGGATGACCAGTGCCAGTCTGTACAACTACTTTCCCAACCGATCTGCGCTGATGGAGGCAGCGGTTGCGGCCAGAGCCGATATTGCGCTCCCTCGGCTGCACGGGGCGGCGCAACGTTCTGGTGGCACCATCGACCGCATTGAGGCAGTGCTGGACGAGTCGGGGAAGTTGATGCACGAGTATCCGGATCTCGCGGCGTTCGAGTGGGCGATCCGGGCTGAAGGTGCCAGCCTCAAACCGGCTGAAACCGCCGAAGTTCAGTTCCTCGAGCTACGCCAGATCATCGAAGGCATCGTCGATGACGGTTTTCGGCGTGGTGAGCTGAGCAAGGATGCCGATGCGCAGGCCGCTGTGGAGGTGCTCTATGCGCTCCTCTATGGGCTGACCGAATTGGCCGCAAGCGCCTCGCCGCGCACCTATCACACGACCCTGGAAGCTTCGAAGCGGCTGATCCGCGGAACGCTGTTCGAGCAGGAGGCAAGCCCGATTCGCTGAGCAGGCGAGCGCCAGTCTCCTTGATATGATCAATCGATTGATTATATAGTCGGGTTCCACATTCTCGACAGGCACGCTGCATGCGGCGGCCGACATCAGAAGAGGGCAACACTGTGGCTGGCTCCGACAAATTGACCACGGACGTCGAGGCTTTACAGCAGAAGTACGCCGAGGAGCGGGACCGTCGACTACGGCCCGACGGGCTCGGGCAGTACGTCGAGATAGGCGGTCGGTTTGCGCGGTTCGGTGCTGATCCCTGGGCCGATCCGCACTTCGCGCGAGCGCCGTTGTATGACGAGGTGGACGTCGCGATCATAGGTGCCGGTTTTGGCGGTCTGCTGACCGCAGCGCATCTGCGCGAACGCGGGGTGAGCAGCGTGCGGTTGATTGACAAGGCCGCCGATGTGGGTGGGACTTGGTATTGGAACCGCTACCCGGGCATCGCCTGCGACGTCGAGTCGTATGTGTACATCCCGTTGCTAGAGGAACTCGGCTACATGCCCAGTGAGAAGTACGTCAAGGGCGCTGAGATTCTCGCGCACTGCCGGAGGATCGCCGAGCACTACGACCTGTACCGAAATGCGTGCTTGCAGACCGAGGTACAGGAGGTTCGTTGGGAAGCACAGGAATCGCGCTGGGTCATCTCCACTAATCACGGCGATGAAATGCGGGCACGTTTCGTGTCGATGGCCAATGGTTACCTCCAGAAACCCAAGCTTCCCGGAATTACCGGTATTGAGTCGTTTCGTGGTCATGCGTTTCATACCAGCCGCTGGGACTACGAATACACCGGTGCCGAGCTAGCCGGACTGGCAGATAAGCGAGTCGGCATCATCGGCACCGGCGCCACTGCGATTCAGTGTGTACCGCACCTCGCCCACGCGGCTAAGCACTTGCACGTCTTCCAGCGCACCCCGTCGTCAATCGATGTCCGCGATAACCGGCCAACCGATCCGGAATGGGCGGCATCGCTCCAACCTGGCTGGCAGACCGATCGGATGCAGAACTTCAACGCACTCGTCTCGGGGCAACCGCAACCGGTCGACCTCGTCGACGACGGCTGGACCGACATCATCGGCAAGCTCCTCGTGCGCATCCAACAGGCTGGCCAGGATGCCGACCTCTCCCCAGAAGGCATCGGACGCTCGAT
>JAHZKD010000067.1 GCA_022600605.1 Actinomycetes bacterium | reverse complement strand
ACCGGCGAGCTCCGCGGGCTCCCCGAAAGCCTCGTCGAACGACAACTGTTCGAGCACCGGCACTAGCGTGCGCACTGTCTCGAAGACACGTCGGCTGGCCAGCCCGTACACGACACCGCGCGGCGGCAGCACCACCGCGGCCGCACCGATCAGCCGACGCGCCTGATGCATCGGCATCGCCGACCGGGCACCGAATACCCGCGCTTCGTAGCTGGCACCCGCCACCACGCCGCGGCCACCCAGTCCGCCGACGAGTACCGGCCGACCCCGCAGAGTGGGCCGGGTCAGCTGCTCCACGGATGCGAAGAACGCATCCATGTCTAGGTGCAGCACCCATCGCGCGCCCACACGGCGAATGGTAAGCGTCTAGCGTTGCAGGCGTGTACGACGTGCCGATCAGCGATGAGTCCATCCGCCTGGGCCAGTTCCTCAAGCTCGCGAACCTCATCGACAGCGGCGCAGACGCGAAGTCGGTCATCGCCGACGGTCAGGTCAGCGTCAACGGCGAAGTCGATACCCGCCGTGGCCGGCAACTGCGGCCAGGCGACACCGTTGTCATCCAAGACCGCACGGCACGCGTCGCCACCCGGTAATCCGGGGCTCAGACCTTCGCAAGCGCGACCCGCACCCCGTCACCGATCGCGTCGCCAAACGCGACCGGGTCAGACCTTCGCCAGCGCGACCCGCACCCCGTCGCCGATCGCGGCGCCATCGGTGGGCTCGCCGAATTCGAAACTGGTCGCCAGGATCTCGCGGGCGATCAAGTCACGGTGCGCGCGGGCCCACGGCTCATGCTCAGCGGGCACCGAGATCACCACCGAGATCCGGTCGGAGACATCCAGACCGGTCGACTTACGCAACTCCTGCAGCTCCCGAATGCGGTCCTTAGCCCAGCCCTCGGCCTCCAGCTCGGGGGTGAGTGTGCCGTCCAGCACCACCAGACCCGCCCCGTCCGGCAACGCTGCGGTCCACTCCGGGTCGGCCGCGGCCAGCCTCGAGGTGAACTCCCCGGGCAACAGGACGGCCGGACCCGCACTCAGAGTGCCGTCGGCGTTCAGCACACCCTGCCCCGCTTTGACTGCCTTGATCGCGTGCTGTACGTCTTTGCCTATCCGCGGGCCCGCAGCGCGAGCGTTCACAGCGAGCTCGAATCGGCCGTGCACGGCGATGTCGTCGGTCAACTCGACGGCCTTGACGTTGAGTTCATCGGCGATCAGGTCGCGATAAGGCTCAAGACGCTGCGGATCAACCGAGGTGTCCACGGCGACAGTCAGCTTCAAGAGCGGCAGGCGCACCCGCAACTTGTTGGCCTTCCTCAGCGAAGATCCCGCCGATGCCACTTCGCGCACCAGGTCCATATCGGCGACCAACTGCGGATCGGCGGGCACCAACTCGGCATCAGGCCAGTCCGTCAGGTGCACGGACCGCTCACCGGTGATCCCGCGCCAGATCACCTCCGAGATCAGCGGTAGCAGCGGAGCGGCCAGCCGACTAGTCACCTCGAGCACGGTGTGCAATGTGTCGATCGCCTCGGGGTCCTCTTCCCAGAACCGCGAACGTGAGCGGCGCACATACCAGTTCGTCAGAGCCTCAGTGAACTGGCGCAACTGGTCACAGGCGCCCGAGATGTCGCAGATGTCCAATGAGGCAGTCAGTTCGTCTCGTAACGCGGCGAGTTTGGCCAGGATGTAGTGGTCTAGGACGTGGTTCGAGTCGGTGCGCCAGGTGCCTTTCTTCGGGGCATACAGGGCCAGGAACGTGTAGGCATTCCACAGCGGTAGCAGCACCTGCCGGACACCCTCGCGGATGCCCTGCTCGGTGACCATGAGGTTGCCGCCACGCAGGATGGGCGAGGCCATCAGGAACCAGCGCATGGCGTCGGAACCGTCCCTGTCGAACACCTCGGTGACGGCAGGATAGTTTCGCAGCGATTTGCTCATCTTCTGGCCGTCGTTGCCCAGCACGATCCCGTGCGACACGCAGCTCCGGAATGCCGGCTTGTCGAACAACGCCGTCGCCAAAATATGCAGCGTGTAGAACCAGCCGCGAGTCTGCCCGATGTACTCGACGATGAAGTCGCCCGGGAAGTGCGCATCCTCTCCCGCGAACCATTGCTTGTTCTCGAAGGGGTAGTGCACCTGGGCGAACGGCATCGCCCCCGAGTCGAACCACACATCGAGCACGTCGGGGATTCGGCGCATCGTCGACCGGCCGGTCGGGTCATCGGGGTTGGGCCGCGTCAATTCGTCGATGAAGGGGCGATGCAGATTCGTCGGACGGACCCCGAAATCACGTTCAAGCTCATCGAGGCTGCCGTACACGTCGATCCGCGGATACCCAGGATCATCAGAGGTCCACACCGGGATCGGCGTACCCCAGTAGCGGTTTCGCGAGATAGACCAATCACGCGCGCCCTGTAGCCACTTGCCGAACTGCCCGTCCTTGACGTGCTCGGGATACCAGGTGATCTCCTGGTTGAGCTCCACCATGCGGTCACGGAACTGCGAAACCTTGATGAACCACGACGAGACCGCCCGGTAGATCAGCGGATTGCGGCACCGCCAGCAATGCGGATAGGAGTGGTCATAGGTGTCGTGGCGCAGCAGCACTGCGCCATTGGCCTGCGCGGCCCCGCTGCGATTCTTGAGGTCACGGATGATCTGCGGGTTGGCGTCGAACACGTGCTGGCCCGCATAGTCGGCCACGGTGGCATCGAACCGCCCCTTGGCGTCGACTGGAGTAACTGCCTCGATGCCGGCCGCCTGGGCGGCGGCCATATCGTCCTCGCCGTAGGCCGGAGCAAGGTGGACCAGCCCGGTGCCGTCCTCGGTGCTGACAAATTCAGCGGCCAGGACGCTAAAAGCGTTGGGCGAGTCCGCCTGACAATCCCCGAAGTAGGGAAACGGTGGCGCATAGTGCACGCCCACGAGGTCGCTGCCCGAGTAGGTGGCCACGATGCGCGGCTCTTCCCCGAGTTCGCGGGCGTAGGCCGGCACCCGGGCCGCCGCCAGCACGTAGCGCCGCCCGTCGGGCGCCTCGGCGAGGACATAGTCGACGTCGGGATTGACCGCGACGGCCTGATTGGACGGCAGCGTCCAGGGCGTCGTCGTCCAAATCAGAAGGTAGGCCCCCACCAGATCCTGCGGGGCTGTCTGCTCTCCCCCTGTCCAACGGCCGGGCGGTGCCCCCACGCGCGAGCGCTCGTCGGCAGGTCCGGCGGTGACCCGGTAGCCGACGGTAACCGCCGGATCCTGCCGGGTCTGGTAGACATCGTCGTCCATACGCAGTTCGTGGCTCGACAGCGGCGTCTCGTCGTTCCAGCAGTACGGCAGCACCCGGTTGCCTTCATAGGCGAGGTCTTTGTCCCACAGTTGCTTGAATGCCCAGATCACCGACTCCATGAAGCCGAGATCCAGTGTCTTGTAATCGTTGTCGAAGTCGACCCAGCGCGCCTGACGGGTCACATACGAGCGCCATTCATTGGTGTACTTGAGCACCGATGCCCGACACGCATCGTTGAACTTCTCGATGCCCATCTGCTCAATCTGGGCCTTGTCGGTGATGCCCAGTTGACGTTGCACTTCGAGCTCGGCAGGCAGGCCGTGGGT
>JAHZKD010000066.1 GCA_022600605.1 Actinomycetes bacterium | reverse complement strand
CCTCGCCGGCCTGCGTACCGTCGGTGACGTCGTTGGCTACATCCAGAAGCTCGAGGAAGAGAACCCCGAAGCCGCCGCAGCCATCCGAGCACAGATCACAGGTGACAAGTGACCAAACCTTCCACTGCTAACGGCGGTTTCCCCAACGTCGTCGTGACCGCCGTCACGGCGACCACCTCGATCGCACCAGATATCGAGAGCACGTGGAAGGGTCTGCTCGCAGGCGAGAGCGGCATCCGCATTCTTGAGGACGACTTCGTCGAGAAGTGGGACCTTGCGGTCAAGATCGGGGGGCACCTCAAGGAGCCTCTCGATCCACTAATGACTCGACTGGAAATGCGACGCATGTCCTATGTCCAGCGGATGTCGAAGTACCTCGGCAACCAGCTGTGGGACAGCATCGGGCGTCCAGAGGTCGATCCCGATCGGTTCTCGGTCGTGATCGGCACCGGGCTCGGTGGCGGCGAGAAAATCGTCGAGATGTACGACGCAATGAACGAAGGCGGACCCCGCAAGGTGTCGCCATTGGCAGTTCAAATGGTGATGCCGAACGGCGCGGCCGCGGTCGTTGGGCTGGAGTTGGGTGCCCGTGCCGGGGTCATCACCCCGGTGTCGGCGTGCTCATCGGGGTCCGAGGGCATTGCCCACGCCTGGCGTCAGATCGTCATGGGCGACGCGGACATCGCCGTGTGCGGCGGCGTCGAAGGCGGAATCGAAGCACTGCCCATTGCAGCGTTCTCGATGATGCGTGCGATGTCGACCCGCAATGACGATCCAGAAGCCGCGTCGCGGCCGTTCGACAAGGACCGTGATGGGTTCGTCTTCGGTGAAGCCGGCGCACTCATGGTCATCGAAACCGAGGAACATGCCTTGGCCCGTGGCGCCAAACCGCTGGCCAGGCTCCTGGGCGCAGGCATCACCTCGGATGCGTTCCACATGGTGGCCCCCGCATCAGACGGTCTTCGTGCCGGCCAGGCGATGAAACGGGCGATGGAGACCGCAGGCCTGTCGCCGGCGGACATCCAGCACGTCAATGCGCACGCCACATCGACCTCGATCGGTGACACTGCCGAGGCCAACGCCATCCGGGTCGCCGGTGTTGAGCACGCCGCTGTCTATGCGCCGAAGTCAGCATTGGGACACTCGATCGGCGCTGTCGGCGCACTTGAGTCCATCCTCACGGTGCTGGCGCTGCGGGATGGGGTTATCCCGCCCACGCTGAACTACGAAACGCCCGATCCCGAGATCGACCTCGATATCGTCGCAGGTGAGCCTCGACATGGCGATTACCAGTACGCCATCAACAACTCGTTCGGCTTCGGCGGCCACAATGTGGCTCTCACGTTTGGTCGGTACTAGACGGCAGTAATTCAGGAAGGAGAAGCGGCTCAGTCATGGCAACGCCGACAACAGGTGACGGACTTCCGAACGTCGTCGTCACCGGCTTCGCAATGAGCACGAGTTTGGCCACCGACGCCGAATCGACGTGGAAGGCGCTCCTGGATTCGCAAAGTGGCATCCGCACTCTCGAAGATCCTTTCATCGAGCAGTTCGACCTTCCGATCCGCATCGGCGGCCACCTGCTGGAAGACTTCGAATCGGAGCTGACCAAGGTCGAGAACCGGCGGATGTCCTACATCCAGAAGATGGCCACCGTGGTCGGCCGGCGCGCCTGGGACGCGGCGGGCGCACCGGAGGTCGACAACGATCGGCTGATGGTATCGATCGGTACCGGCCTCGGCGGCGCCGAAGCTCTGGTGTTCGCCTATGACGGTATGCGAGAACGCGGCATCCGGGCCGTTTCGCCCCTAGCAGTCCAGATGTTCATGCCGAACGGACCCTCGGCAGTCGTCGGGCTCGAACGCCACGCCAGGGCGGGCGTCCTCACCCCGGTCTCGGCCTGCGCGTCCGGCTCCGAGGCCATCGCCCAGGCGTGGCGCAATATCGTGCTCGGCGAGGCCGACATTGCGATCTGTGGAGGCGTCGAACAGCGCATCGAGGCCGTACCGATCGCCGCCTTCGCCCAGATGCGCATAGTCATGTCGACGACGAACGACGACCCCGCCGGCGCTTGCCGCCCGTTCGACCGGGACCGCAATGGGTTTGTCTTCGGCGAAGCCGGTGCGCTCATGGTGATCGAGACCGAGGAACACGCCAAAGCGCGGGGCGCTGAAATTCTCGGCCGATTGATGGGCGCCAGCGTCACCTCGGACGGCTTCCACATGGTGGCCCCTGACCCCAACGGCGAGCGCGCCGGCCACGCAATTAGCCGTGCCATCGAGCTGGCAGGCCTGAAACCCACCGACATTGATCACGTGAACGCGCACGCCACCGGCACCAACGTCGGTGACGTCGCCGAGGCCAAAGCGATCAACAACGCGATGGGCGGTCACTACCCCAGCGTTTACGCCCCGAAGTCCGCGCTAGGCCATTCGGTAGGCGCAGTCGGCACGGTCGAATCGATCCTGACCCTGATGTCGTTGCGCGATGGTGTCGTGCCGCCGACCTTGAACCTTAAAAATCTCGATCCCGAGATCGATCTCGACGTGGTGGCCGGGCAACCGCGCACCGGAGAGCTCCGGTACGCAATCAACAATTCGTTCGGATTCGGCGGGCACAATGTCGCACTCGCCTTCGGCAGGTACTGAAACGGCAGGAGAAGACATGACGACGATTGAGGATGGGCCGGCCCCCGACGCACTGAGCGAATCACTGGATCCGCGTGACCCGCTGCTGCGTCTTTCGGCTTTCTTCGACGACGGCACCGTCGAGCCGCTTCACGAACGTGACCGCTCCGGGATCCTGGCCGCGGCCGGCGCCGTCAACGGAGTGCGCACCATCGCCTTCTGCACCGACGGCACCGTCATGGGGGGCGCTATGGGAGTCGAAGGCTGCCAGCACATCGTCGATGCCTATGACCTCGCCATCGAGGAGCGCAGCCCGATCGTCGGGATCTGGCACTCCGGTGGCGCCAGGCTGGCCGAGGGCGTCAAGGCCCTGCACGCCGTGGGCCTCGTGTTCGAGGCGATGATCCGGGCGTCCGGGCATGTGCCGCAGATCTCTGTCGTGGTCGGCTTCGCAGCCGGCGGCGCGGCCTATGGCCCGGCACTGACCGATGTGGTGATCATGGCGCCCGAGGGCCGGGTATTCGTCACCGGCCCCGACGTCGTACGAAGCGTGACCGGCGAGGATGTCGACATGGCCAGCCTCGGCGGCCCGGCTACCCATCACAAGAAATCCGGCGTGTGCCACATCGTCGCCGCCGACGAACTCGACGCCTACGCCCGTGGCCGGCGCCTGGTCGGCTACTTCTGCCAGCAGGGCCATTTCGACCGCACCAAGGCCGAGGCCGGCGACACCGATCTGCACGCGCTGCTACCTGATTCGCCCCGGCGCGCCTACGACGTGCATCCGCTCGTCGAGGCCTTGCTCGATGACGACTCACCGTTCGAGGAGTTCCAGGCCAAGTGGGCCCCGTCGATGGTGGTTGGTCTGGGTCGGCTGTCGGGGCGCACGGTTGGCGTGCTCGCCAACAACCCGCTGCGACTCGGTGGCTGCCTGAATTCCGAAAGCGCGGAGAAGGCGGCGCGCTTCGTTCGGCTGTGCGATGCCTTTGGCATTCCGTTGGTCGTCGTCGTGGATGTGCCCGGCTACCTGCCCGGGGTAGATCAGGAATGGGGGGGCGTGGTGCGACGCGGCGCCAAGTTGCTGCACGCCTTCGGCGAGTCGTCGGTCCCACGCGTCACGCTGGTCACCCGCAAGATCTACGGCGGCGCCTACATCGCGATGAACTCTCGCTCACTGAACGCCACCAAGGTGTTCGCATGGCCTGACGCCGAGGTCGCCGTCATGGGCGCTAAAGCGGCGGTCGGCATCCTGCACAAGAAGAAGCTGGCCGCTGCCGCTCCCGAAGAACGCGAGGCGCTGCACGAGGAGCTCGCCGTCGAACACGAGAGGCTCGCCGGTGGCGTCGACGCGGCGATCGACATCGGCGTGGTGGACGCGAAGATCGATCCGGAACACACCCGCAGCGTGCTGACCGAGGCGCTGGCCGAGGCGCCCGCACGCCGCGGCCGCCACAAGAACATCCCGCTGTAGCGGCTGTGACGGCCCAGGATGCCGGGGGCCGCCTCAGTTAACGGTAGACAGCAGTTCGGCAGCGGCTGACTCTGCCCGCGCGCGGTCCTCGGCGACAAGTCCGATGCGGGTACGCCGGTCGAGGATGTCATCAGCTGAGAGCGCACCCTCGTGGGTGACCGCGTATTCGAATTCCGCTCGGGTGACATCGATTCCGTCGGCAACCTGATCGGTGGGCCGATCGCAGCCCGCCCGCGCGATCACATTGGGCGCCTCGGCACCGTACCGCGCCACCATCGAGCCCGGCAGTTCAGCCAGTGAGCGAAGTTCCGAAACAGGATTCGATGGCGCCCCCACCAGCGGGAGGCTGCGGGTGCGACATGCGCCCGCGGTCAGCGCGCGCAGCGTAACCGCACGGTCGACGACGTCCTCGGCCATGTAGCGGTACTCGGTGAGTTTGCCGCCGATGACGCTGATGACGCCGCTAGGGGACTCCACGACCGCGTGGTCACGGGAAACGTCGGATGTGCGCCCTGCCCCGGTGTCGATCAGCGGCCGTAACCCGGCGTAGGCACCGATGACATCCTCCTGACCGAGGGATGTGTCCAACGCGGTGTTGACCGTGTCGAGCAGGAACGAGATCTCCGAGGGCGTTGGCTCCGGGACGTCGGGAATCGGCCCGGGGGCGTCCTCGTCGGTCAGCCCCAGATACACCCGTCCGAGCTGTTCAGGCATCGCGAACACGAACCTGTTGACCTCACCAGGGATCGGGACAGTCAGTGCCGCAGTGGGGTTTCCGAACGTTTTGGCGTCGAATACCAGATGGGTTCCGCGGCTGGGCCGCACCCGGATGGATTCGTCGACCTCACCGGCCCACACTCCTGTGGCGTTGACGACTGCGCGCGCCGCGACATCCATAGACTCGCCGGTGAGTGTGTCAGTCAGTGTCACCGACGTGCGCGTCGCATTCGATGCCGCGACGCGAGTGAGAATTCGGGCCCCGTGCTGCGCAGCGGTACGGGCCACCGCTGTCACCAGCCGCGCGTCGTCGATGAGCTGTCCGTCGTAGGCCAGCAGGGCCCCGTCGAGGCCGACGCGGCGCACGGTCGGCGACAGCACGACGGCCTGCTGTGCGTCGATGCGGCGGGACCTGGGCAGCGTGGACGCCGACGTGCCCGCGAGTTTGCGCAGCCCGTCTCCCGCTGCGAACCCGATCCGAACCAGCCCCCGAGAGGCTCGGGACATCTCGGGCAGCAGCGGAACGAGCTGCGGCATCGCACTCACCAGATGCGGCGCGTTGCGGGACATCAGGATTTCGCGTTCGATGGCGCTGCGCCGGGCGATGCCGACGTTTCCCGTGGCCAGGTACCGCAGCCCGCCGTGGATCAGCTTCGAGCTCCATCGGCTGGTGCCGAAGGCCAGATCGTGCTTTTCCACCAACGCGACCGACAGGCCTCGGGTCACCGCGTCCAGCGCGATCCCGGCGCCGGTGATGCCACCGCCGATCACGATGAGGTCGACCGCTGGGCCGTCGGCAAGCCCGAGAAGTTCGTTCGCACGCCGCGATGCGTTCAAAGCCGTTGAACTGTTCATGGTTTCAGATATCCGTTCAGCGAGTAGGCCAGTTCGATGTTGAGCGCCTTGCGGTCGAGGAGCGCTTCGACCATCTGCGCCGATTGGATGGTTGACTGCGTGATGAGCAGGCACATGGCCCCCATCTGGCGGGGGTCTCCCGGCCGCACGCTGCCATCATCCTGCGCCGCCATGATTGACTCGGCGAGGGCTTCGACCAGGATCTTCTGGCTGCTGCCCAGCCGTTCGGCGATGTACACCATGGCGAGGTTCGGCGCGTTGACGATCACCGGCATCACCACCTCGTCATTGCGCAGGTGCTCGGCTACGGCAACCACACGTTCCACCAGCGCCTCGCGCCCGACGCCGCGGTCGGGGGTCGAGTCGAGCGCATCGGTGATACGCACGGTCAGGAGTTCGGCGATCACCCATTGGATGTCGGGCCACCGCCGGTAGATGGTCGGCCGGCTAACCCCCGCACGCCGGGCGATCTCAGTCATCGTCGTCCGTTCGACACCGTAGGCGAGGATGCACTCTGCAGCAGCGTCGAGGATTTTCTCCTCCACGCTGGATTCCGAGTTACGGATTGACATGATCTGTAATACTGTAACTCATGACCGCAGCTGAAGCCCAGCCCGCCGACCCGCCGATGCAATGGAACGCCTGGGGGGACCCCGCTGCCGCCAAACCCCTATCCCCCGGCATCCGCACCCTGCTCAGCCAGGCGCTCGGCCTCGACGGTCCGGGGCCCGACCAGCCCAGCGCCGATCAAGTTCAGCTTCGACCCTCAACCCTGTCGCAGGCCGATCGCGAAGGCCTGAGCTCGATCGTCGGCGCCGCCAACATCACTTTCGAGGATCGCGCCCGGCTGCTCCGCGCAGGCGGCAAGTCGACGCTTGATCTGCTGCGGCGCCGAGACTTTGGGGCCCAGGACGCTCCGGATGCGGTACTGCTACCCAAGAATGAAGAAGAGGTAGCCGAGGTCCTCAGCTACTGCGCCGTGCAGGGCATCGCTGTCGTGCCGTTCGGGGGCGGCACCAGCGTCGTCGGCGGGCTGGATCCAGACCGCGGCGGCTTCAACGCGGTGGTCTCGCTGGATCTGGGCCGGCTCAACGAGTTGCATGCCCTCGACGAGGTTTCCTGGGAGGCTGAGCTGGGCGCCGGCCTCAGCGGGCCGGAGGCCGAACGGCTGCTCGGCGCACATGGCTTCTCCCTCGGTCACTTTCCTCAGAGCTACTTGTTCGCCACCATCGGTGGATTCGCCGCGACGCGCTCGTCGGGTCAGGACTCCGCGGGGTACGGCCGGTTCAACGACATGGTCCGCGGCCTGCGGGCCGTGACCCCGGCGGGCATCCTCGATCTTGGGCGCGCCCCGGAGTCCGCGGCCGGACCCGACCTGCGCCAGTTGCTCATGGGCTCGGAAGGCACCCTGGGGATCATCACCCGAGTGCGGGTTCACATCCATCCGATCCCGGCGGCCACCCGCCACGAGGCGTGGTCATTTCCCGACTTCGCCACCGGAGCCGACGCTCTTCGGGCGGTGGTTCAAACCGGCACCGGCCCCACCGTGATCCGGCTGTCCGACGAAGCCGAGACCGGCGTGAACCTCGCGACCACCGAGAGCATCGGCGAGCAGCAGGTGACCGGAGGCTGCCTGGCGATCACGGTGTTCGAAGGCACCGAAGCCCATGTGGCAAGCCGGCACTCTGAGACGCGGGCGCTACTGGAGGCCAGCGGCGGCACATCGCTGGGCGAGGAGCCGGCACACGCCTGGGAGCACGGCCGTTTCAATGCGCCGTATCTGCGCGACTCGCTGCTATCGGCCGGAGCGCTGTGCGAAACCTTGGAGACCGCGACGAACTGGTCGAACGTACCCACCCTGAAGGCCGCGGTCACCGAGGCGCTCACGGGCGCACTCGCCGACTCGGGCACACCGGCATTGGTGTTGTGTCACATTTCGCATGTGTACCCCACCGGGGCGTCGCTGTACTTCACCGTCGTGGCCGCCCAGCGGGGCAACCCGATCGAGCAATGGCGCGCTGCCAAGACGGCTGCCTCAGATGCCATGGTGCGAGTCGGGGCCACCATCACCCACCATCACGCCGTCGGCGCCGACCATCTGCCGTGGATGCGTAACGAGATTGGCGACGTCGGTGTTCAGATACTGCGAGCTGCCAAAGCGGCGCTCGATCCGGCCGGAATCCTCAACCCGGGCAAGTTGATTCCGTGACCGAGCGGGCTCGCGTCACCGTACTGACCAACCCCGCTTCCGGGCACGGCAGCGCACCACACGCAGCCGAGCGCGCCATAGCGCAGTTGCACCGACGCGGCCTCGACGTCGTTGCCATCGCGGGCAGAGACGCCGAGCACGCGCGACAGCTGGTCGACGGGGCCCTTGAGCGCGGGATGGACGCGCTGGTGGTTGTCGGCGGGGACGGCATCATCTCATTGGCCCTGCAGGTGCTCGCGCAAACCGACATACCGCTGGCCATTGTCCCGGCGGGTACGGGTAACGACCATGCGCGGGAGTTCCAGATTCCCGGCAAGGATCCCGAAGCCGCGGCCGACGTGGTTG
>JAHZKD010000008.1 GCA_022600605.1 Actinomycetes bacterium | reverse complement strand
CTCGTCGGCCGCGGCCACGGGTTCCTGTGGGGCCAATGAGATCTCGAACTGATTGGCGCCGTATTCGGGATGGAATTGCTCGATGGCCACACCTGAGGCGGTGGCGGCGTTGGTGACATCTCGGACGAATCCTTCATACTCCAGGACCCCGGCCAGGCCGTACTGCGCCCACAGATGTGCAGGTAAGGGCTCGCCGTCCGGGCCCACAAGGACGAACTCCATCTCGTGGCCAACCAGGGCTGTGATGCCCGCGTCAGCCAACTTCGCCTCCAATCGGGTCAGTGCTCCCCGGGCACAGTACGGATCCGGAGTACCATCCTGTCGGAAGAAAGAGCCTGGGGCCCAAGCTAATCCGTCACCCAAAATTCGCAATCCACCCAAGTCGATACGGATCCGCTCGTCGCCGACTACCCCGGTAGATTCACCCATTACGATGCCGGTTTGGTCGATGGCGAACACATGCCAGACCGGACTTGCTCCGAGTCCTGGATCGGCGAACGCTGCCATCCTGCGCAGTGGAATGGTCTTGGCGTGGGTGAGCCCGGCGGGGTTGACGACGGTCCCGATCAGAGTTGAGACGCCGTCGGCCTCCAGCTGAGCGATGGCTGCGGCGGCGAGGGGTTTGGTGGCCATATCAGCCATCGTTACCAGGCTCGGTGCGGCGCCGCCAACACCTAGAGTGTGATCTTGCAGCTCTGGCCGATGTCGAGGGTCCGCAACATGCGGCCCATGCCGACCCACATCGCACACGAGATGGCCAGATCCGTCAGCATTTCGTCGTCGAAGTGCATGTTCGCGCGCTTCCAGAAGTCCTCGTCATCGCGAAGGCCGGTGTGGTCGGTGGCGAATCGGTGGGCGTACTCCATCGCTACGCGCTCGGAGTCGCTGTAGCCAGGCCAGGTCGGCCACTGCGTGGCCTGGTCGTACAACTCTTCGTCGACGCCGCCGGCCTCGCCCTTGGAGTCCCGGGTGTTCTGGCAGACGACACACTCATTGGCATGTGCGATCACGATGCGAGCGGCCTCGCGGACACGTATCGGCAATCTGCCCTTGGTGTACACGGCTTGGCTGAACGTGGCCATCGCGGCGCCCAATTCCGGTGATTTGACTGCGAAACCCATGACGTCGTCGTCGGCGAAGTCCCCTATTCGACTCATCGTCTCAGGTTACGCGTTACGCGGCTCCAACCAGCTGAGCTCGGGACCGGTTATCGGCCCGCTACTGGGGCGGGCGGGCCACGCATTGGGCCGAGTACAGCTCCTCGCCGAGCTTGCCCATGAGTTCCAGTTGGGTTTCGAGGTAATCGATGTGCAATTCCTCGTCGGCGAGGATCTTCTCGAAGAGGTTTGCCGACGTGGCATCGCCCTTCTCGCGGCACATGACGATGCCCGGCTTGAGGCGCCCGACGACCTCGATTTCGATCTCAAGGTCTGCCTCGAACTGTTCGCGCAGCGTCTGACCGACCCGCAATGAGAACAGCCGCTGATAGTTGGGCAGGCCATCGAGAATCAGAATGCGATCGGTGATCTGCTCGGCGTGAACCATCTCTTCGAAGGATTCTTTGCGCGTGTGCGCCGCCAATTCGGTGAAGCCCCAATTTTCCTGCATTTTGGAATGGAGGAAATACTGGTTGATCGCCGTGAGTTCGCTCGTCAATTGCTCGTTGAGCAATTTCAGAACCTCGGGATCGCCTTGCATGATGGCTCCTAAACGGTGTGATGAATGCTGTTGTGCGCCCACCGCACCGGCGGTGTGCGAGACCCTTTCAAATCTAGTGCACGGCGGTCGTCGATGGCACCCCATCCCCGCTGTGTGCGGCGTTTCATGGCGAGGTTCACTGGCCGGGGTGCGCCGCCAGGCCCAGATCAGGGCATTAGCCTGGACTGCCTAAGCTTATTTAGGTTAGACTCTGCTAACTTCATGGCGCGCCGGATAGGCAAGGGTAACCAATGGGCGAGGATGGTCTGCGGTCATTCATTCTCGCCTGTGATTTCCGAGTCGACGACGTCGACCGGATGTGGGGATGGCTCCAAAAGCATCGCGACGGGCTCGAATCTATTGGGGCTCATCACCTCGCTTTGTACGAATCGATTTGGGAACCGCGCCGCGTGCTCGTCACAATTGGCATTCGGCAGTCCCGGTCGATTCGGGACGTATTACGATCGCCGGCGATCTTCGAATGGTTCGACATCTCAGGCGTGGACGATATTCCGCCGATCTTTGGGGGCGAGGTCATCGAGAAGATCGATTTCGGCCCTCCGTCGACTCAGGAACATATCGGTCAGATCGTCATGGGCGTCATGTCCGCGGTCGACGACGTTGCGGCCCTGATGGAAAAGGTGCACGACGGACTCGAGCGGTTCAAGGAGAGGGGCCTCCGGAAAGTCTGGGTGTACCGAGCCCTCGATGACGGGCGCGAGGTGCTGATCCTGCAGGAGATCGGTGACGAGCTCCGCGCGCGGCAGTGGATCGAGCACCCCGATGCCGCCGCGGAGTGGATGACCAATTCCGGCTTAGGCGCCTACCCCACCCGGTTCGTCGGCAGGTTCGCCCATCTGATGAGTATCGGCGAGCGGGAGTAGGGCGCCAATGTTTGTCTGCCTGTGCACCGGAGCCACCAGCCACGTCGTCGATGAGGTGGTGGCGAACGGCGCACGTACTTCCAGGGACATCACCAAAGCATGTGGCGCCGGAGGCGACTGCGGTCGGTGCCGGCGCACATTGCGGGCAATCATCGAGGCGCATCCAGAGGTCACCGGCTGCAGGTCCAAGGGCACCGACTGCAAGTCCAAGAGCACCGACTGCACGTCCAAGAGCATCAGCCGCTAACGGCTCAGGCTCAGTCCTGCCCGGTGAATTCGGCAAGCGCTGCCGCGTTTGCAGCGCCGCCGAGCAATTCGCTGAAATATGCATTCTCGCGTTGGGTGGCCTCGCTGATGCCGGCGCGATACGGCGCGACCACGGTTTTCTTCACGGCCACCAGGCTCGGAATCGAACGGGACGCAAGAATCTCCGCGTGCCTGCGAGCTTCCAACAGCAGCTCATCTGGTTCGCACACCTTCCAAGCGATGCCCATCCGCTGAGCCTCCGCCGCATCGATCCATTCCGCGGACATCAGTAGCCAGGCAGCGTTCTGCCTGCCGATCAGCTGCGGCAGTAGATACGACGAGGCCGCCTCCGGCGCGACGCCCAGGCTGGTGAACGGACACTTCAGCCGGGCGGTGGATGACATGAACACCAGATCGGCGAATCCGAGGATCGTCGTGCCGATGCCCACCCCGACACCATTGACCGCACAGATCAGTGGCTTTGGCAGGTCGGTCAACGCGCTGAGCATCGTAGAGAAGTGACTGCCTTGGCTGGTCAGCGAGGAATCGGCGATGCGGGCCTGCATCTCCTTGAGATCGTTGCCCGCGCTGAAGGCGCGACCCGCGCCGGTGAGCAGCACCACCGCGACATCGGGATCGGCGGCGGCGTCCCGCAGCGCCGCGGCGCAGGCGCCATAGAGCTCTTCGTTGAACGCATTGAGGGCTTCAGGTCTGTCCAGAACGAGAGTGCGGACCTTGTTGTCGTCGCAGATCTGCAGTGTCACCGCAGCAGCCTAGCTGTCGGCGCGAACGCGGCACGAAACACATAACGGCTTGTCGGGATTGTGTCGACGTCGCGGTTGGCGCCGAACGCTGCGGTGCTGGCCACCATCCGTGCCATGCGGTCACTGAGATCAGCATCGTCGGCCGCGTCGAAGAACGCGTGCAGGTCGGAGGTTGCCTGGATGGGGAACAGTTCCTCGACGATCGCCGAGATCGGCGGAGAATCTTCAGTGAGCGCCCGCGCGACCGCGTTCTGCGTATAGCCGAACGTCGACTGGGTGTCGATCGCAACCTGAGTGTGATCGTCCTGCCAGCGTGCGAGCCAGGTCGCTTCGTCCAGCTCGGCCGGCCGCCGCAGCAGCGCCACATTCGCAAACCCCGGGGTTCGCTCGCCGGGGTCGGTCTGCGGGGGTGCCAGCGGTACCGATTCCGTCACCAGGTATGCCGCAGCATCTTCGCAGGTATCACTCAACAGCGAGATAGCCGTGCGGATCTGGTCTCCGTAGCACTGGTGGGTCCACATGCTGACTACCGCTGTCACCGGTGGATTCAGAGTCGTCAGTGTCATCAGCGATTCGCTGACTACGGCGTCGCGGATATTGATCGTCAGGCCTGGTGCGCCGGTGTCGAGGAGCCGCTGGGCCACATCGGTGCGCAACCGGGTGCACCAAGCTTCGTCCCCGGGCATTCCCCGCAGGATGATGATGACTTTCTCCACAGGTTGAAGATAACCCGGGCCACAATGGAGGCGTGCTCAAAGGATTGACGCTACCGGCGCTGCCGGACTTCGCTGCGGTGGTGCGTAGCCTGCTGGGCGTCGTTGCGGTCGCTGTGGTCGCGCTGAACTGGGGGCCTTCCGGGTCAGCCACCGCAATCACGGCTGCGGCGGCCATTGCCGGTGCCACCGCGCTGCAGGACAGCCCACGGGGTCGAGTCCTGCTGGTCGTCGTGGTCTCCCTGCTGATGGGGTGCGCCGTTCTGCTGGGCGCATTGGCGTCGGCGAATTCGATGGTATTCGTCGGGATGGTCGCGCTCTGGTGCTTCTTTGCAGGGATGCCTTGGGGGTTGGGCGCCAATGCCGGGTTAATCGCCGCCGCATCGGCTGCGTTGATGGTCATTACCGCCCCTGGCGCACCGACACTGTCCTCAACTCTGGTTGCGTCGGCGCTGGTTGTCGCAGGCGGCCTGGTGCAGGCGGGCCTGATCGCGCTCTGGCCGCGCCGGCGCTGGCGGGTGCAGCGCGAGGCGCTCGCTGTCGTCTATCGGTCGCTGGCCGCCGACGCCAGGCGGCTGGCCGAAGAGGGTAGCGAGGCGGCGCCGACGGTCGACACGGAACCGCTGATCAAGTTGCGTGCCGCTTTCATGCTGATCGACGGCAAGGCCAGACGGCCGGCCAAGTATCGCGAGTGGTACAGCAGGCCCGAGCGCATCGCCACGACGTTGAGTGACATGGCTGGCAGGCCTTCTCTCGCTAGTGTGCTGGCTGCGGCGGCCGACACGCTGGCGGCGGTCGCCCAGAGCGGCAGATCGGCTCGCAGCAACGCCGACGCCATGATCCGCCGTTTGGACACCGCAGCAGCCGACGTCGATGGACCGGATTCGGCGCTGGTGCAACGTCTGTCCATGCAGCTGCACGAAGCGATGGCGATCCGGCTGGGCGATTTTGTGCCCTCCTCCCCCGATGCGCTGCGTGTCCAACGGCCGGAGCTGAGAACTTCGGCGCGGTCAGTGTTGGACTTCATGCGAAGCCACCTCAATCTGCACTCACCGGTGTTCCGGCACGCGGTGCGTCTGGGCGTCGCGGTGGCTGCCGGGTCTGCTATCGAGCGCTATACCGGCGTCGGACAGGGATATTGGATTCCCCTGACGGTATTGCTGGTCCTTCGGCCCGAAACCGCGCACACCTACACCCGCTGCATCGGGCGAGTGGCCGCCAATAGCCTTGGAATCATCGTCGCATCTACTGTGCTGCTCCTGCTGCATCCAGGACCGGTTTTATCGGCGGTACTAGCCATCATGTTCGTCGGCATCGTCCACGTCGTCGCCAGATTCGGATTCCTGGCGCTGTCAGTGGCATTAACCGCTGCGGTCGTCTTTTTGATGAACATCGATCGAGCCCCCAACACCGCGACCATGGGTCAGTTGCTGTTGGCCACGCTAGGAGGTGGCGTACTAGCGGTGCTCGTCCACGTCCTGTTGCCTGATGACGCTCTGACCAGACTGGGGCAGCGCGCGGGTGAGCTCCTGAGGACAGAAATCGACTACGCGGCAACCGTAATCAAAGGCTATGTGCGTGAGCTGGAGAACCCAGCTGACGCAGCCTCGGCGTCATGGCAGCGGGCATATCGCGCGCGCGCGGCGTTCGAGGCCGCCGCAGGTGCCACCCGAATGGACTCGCGCGAATTGCGCCACTGGCTGAGTTCCTATCGCGCGGCCCTAGATGCGATCACGACTTCGTGCACAACGCTGGAAACCAACTCTCCGGGCAATCTCTGCGGTGCCTGGAGCCCAGAATTTGTTCTGGCAGTTGACGAGTACGTGGAATCGCTGTGCGGTGACCCCCCGACACCGGGGTCGGCATGGACCGTGGACACCGTGGAGTTGACCGACGCCGACGGGCGGCTGCACAACGCGGTATCCGGGAGCGGGCCCGAGATTGGCGCGGCACGCGTTCTGGTGGCTGAACTCGGCACCATCACCCGCCACCTGTCGATAGTTGCGGTCAGTCCCGGGCCCACAACGATTCGATAGGTGTTCGCCGCGCGATCCGTAGACTTGTCCCGTGGCTGCCAGCGGGGACCATTGGCGGATGAGTGAACCGAACTGGGTCGAACACGTCATCTGGTGGCAGATCTATCCGCTGGGCTTCCTGGGCGCCTACCCGGCGGACCCGGCGCCGACGCCCGACGAACATCGGATCCGTAGGATCGTCGACTGGCTGGACTACGCCGTCGAACTCGGAACCTCAGGACTGGCGCTGGGCCCAATGTTCGCCTCGCGCAGCCACGGGTACGACACCACCGACCACTTCCGACTAGACCCCAGGCTGGGCGACGACACCGATTTCGATCACCTTGTCACCCAGGCGCACAATCGAGGTCTGAGCATTCTGCTCGACGGTGTCTTCAATCATGTTGGAACCGACTTCCCCCGCTATCGCGATGCGGCAGGCGGTGGGGACACATCATGGTTCCAGATGCGTGACGACAAATTTTTGACGTTCGAAGGCCATGACGGGCTGATCGCCCTTGACCACGGGCACGCCGAGGTAGTCGACTACACGGTGAATGTCATGTGCCATTGGCTTGGTCGCGGCGTCGACGGCTGGCGCCTCGACGCTGCATACGCTGTGCCCGAAGCTTTCTGGGCGCAGGTACTTTCCCGCGTACGGAGGCAGTTCCCGCAGGCGTGGTTCGTCGGGGAGGTAATTCACGGGGACTACAGCGCTTATGTGCGTGCCACCGGATTTGAGTCAGTCACGCAGTATGAACTCTGGAAGGCCATCTGGAGCAGCCTCAACGACGCAAATTTCCACGAGCTTGACTGGGCCCTGGCCCGCCACAACCAATTTATGGACACCTTCGTACCGATGACGTTCATCGGCAACCACGACGTGACCCGGATCGCGAGTATGTTGACAAACCCGGACCACGTCGAACACGCGCTGGCCATCCTGCTGACTACGGGAGGAACACCCAGCGTCTATGCCGGCGATGAGGCCGCCTACCGCGGCATCAAAGAGGAGCGTTTCGGTGGCGATGATGCTGTACGACCCGAATTCGGTTCTCCCCATGAGGGAGTCGGGCAGCACGGGCAACGGGTATTCCGGGCCCATCAGCACCTCATTGGACTGCGGCGGCGTCACCCCTGGTTGCACACTGCGCGCACCACGCCGCTACGCGTGACCAATCACGAGTATGTCTACGTGACGCAGAACGGAGACAATGCGCTCGTCGTCGCACTGAATGTCGGCAGCGAGGCGATGCCGGTATCGCTGCCCGAATATGGTTTCGCCGCCGCCGAGGTGGTGGCTGGCTCGGGCGCACCTGGGCTGGAAGTACTGATCGACGCCGTGATTCCAGCCCATGGCTGGCGGGTGCTGGTGCCGCGCTGACCCTTGAGCGCAGCCGTTCTCGCGCCGCGGTCGAAGCAATCCACTTCGGCAGTGGTTGTGAGATCGGGCTGTTTGGCGGCGAGTCCGCCTTGAGTCGGAATCGTTAGCCAAACGCGACGTCGTTTCATTGTGTCGCAAGGCTGCTCGGCTGGACCGAACGTGTTGCATTGCTTCTGCAAAGAGACAGCACCTTTGCTAGGCACGCGGGACTTGTACAGAAAGGTGGGTTGGTTGCCGCTATGAAGTTGAAAGAGAAGTTTCGAGGTAAGTGGGTGCGCCGGGTCGCCGCTGCGGCCATCGCGGCAGCAGCACTGCCCGGGCTGATCGGCTTCGCCGGGGGTCAGGTGACCGCGGGAGCATTCTCACGGCCGGGCCTTCCGGTCGAATACCTGGATGTGTTCTCCCAGGCCATGAATCGCGATATTAGGATTCAGTTCCAGGGCGGTGGACCCAACGCGGTCTACCTACTTGACGGCCTGCGGGCGCAGGACGACTACAACGGCTGGGACATCAATACCCCGGCTTTCGAGTGGTTCTACCAGTCCGGCCTGTCAACGGTGATGCCGGTGGGTGGCCAGTCGAGTTTCTACACCGACTGGTATCAGCCCTCACGGGGCAACGGCCAGAATTACACCTACAAGTGGGAGACGTTCCTGACTCAGGAACTCCCAGCCTGGTTAGAGGCCAACCGCGGTGTGTCACAGTACGGTAACGCGGTCGTGGGTCTATCGATGGCCGGCAGCGCATCGATGAACTACGCGATCTATTACCCACAGAAGTTCATCTATGCCGCTTCACTGTCCGGCTTCTTGAACCCGTCTGAGGGTTGGTGGCCGATGCTGATCGGTCTGGCGATGAACGACGCCGGTGGCTTCAACGCCGAGAGCATGTGGGGTCCGTCTTCGGATGCTGCCTGGAAGCGAAATGATCCCACGGTCAACATCGCTCAGCTGGTGGCCAACAACACCCGGATCTGGGTGTATTGCGGCACCGGAACTCCCTCGGATCTGGACTCCGGAATGCCCACCCAGAACCTGATAGCCGCGCAGTTCCTCGAGGGATTCACGTTGCGGACCAACATCAGCTTCCGTGACAGCTACATTGCGGCGGGCGGCACGAACGGTGTCTTCAACTTCCCGTCGAATGGCACTCACAGCTGGGGCTACTGGGGTGAGCAGTTGCAGCAGATGAAGCCCGATATCCAGCGGGTACTGGGCGCTCAGAACGCCGCCTAGCATCACGCTCAAAGAGCCTGCCGTTTCCCCCGAACGGCAGGCTCTTTGCTGTGTCGGGTGGCGAAAATGGAGGCCAGCTGTTCGCGCCCGCGGTCCTCGCCGAATATCGGCCAGCAGCTACTCCAGTGACGCTGTGCCGTCCGCATGGACCCGCACAATGGCGCCCGCGATATCGTCGCGTGCAGTGGCCTCGGCGTCGGCACCGGCGGGGATCACCGCGAGCACGCGGGCGTCTTCAGGGGTCCGGACCGCCAGAAATGCCTTCTCGGGCTTCCCGTCCCGGTCCACGGGTGTTGTCCAGGATTCGACAGTTCCCACTCCGCTCCAGTCGGCCACAGTTGTGCGGGTGGGCTCCCGGTCGACCACAGGTTGGACATCTTCCCAACGGAATTCGTGCTTCGGCGGCTGGGTCCCGTAGATGCCGAAGCTGTGCTTGGTGAGGTAGCCGCCGTTGGCGGTGACCAAGCCGCGACTGCCCGGCTGTGACACCAGTTGCTCGGCCATGGTGGCGATGGAATGGGTGACGTAGTTGTTCCATGGGCCCCCGGCGAAGGTCAGGCCGCCGGTAACGGTCAAGGGGCGGCTCGGATCCCCTACCGGTAGCCCGAGCTCCCTGGCGGCGATCTGAACCGCTGACGGGAAGCAGGAGTACACGTCAACGAGCTCAATATCATCGATCCCGACCTCGGCAAGTTCCAGCGCCCGTCTGCCGGCGATCCTGATCGCCGGCGAGGTGAAGAACTCCGCCCGCTCACCGATCGAGTAGGTGTCGTGTGAGTCGGCCCCGGCGTATGGGAAGACCCAACGGTCTGTGGGAATCTGAAGCTGGGTCGCCTTCTCCGCCGAGGTCAGGATCAGTACCGCGCCCTGGTCGACCATGTTGTTGGAGTTCATCAGCTTGGTGTAGGGCCAGCTGATCATTCGGTTGTCGGGCGCAGCCCGCCAGATCTGCTCGGCCGATAGTGTTTTCCTGGTCCAGGCGTGTGGATTGGTAGCGGCTACAGCACTGAACTGCGACCACAGTTCACCGATGCGCCGGCGATGTTGCTCAGGTGACTCACCCTCAGCGATTCGCAATGCTTGCTCGAACATCGGATAGACGTAGGAGGGCCGAACCAGCCCGATCCGGATCTCGGCGGGTCCGGCCATCGGCACCGCGTCGTCGGAACCCGGTGCGATCGGTACCGAATCGCCCTGTTGCGTCCAGTCGGGTTTGGTCCCGGCTGCCCGCATCCGGCTTTTCGTCCGCCAGGTCTCCGCTCCCGCGATCAGTACGACATCGGCGAGACCCTGCTGGATGTCCAGGCAGGCCTGGTTCACCAGGGTCTGGGGAACGTTTCCGCCGACGCCCGTATAGCTGGTCCTAGCCTTATCAGCGTGGAGATGTCGCGCGAGAAGCAGTCCCGGATCCCGATACCGCCATGAAAGCAGGTTGACGATGCGCATCGTGTCGACCGACTCAAGTACGCGGGGGTCGGCGGCGGCCTGCGCCGCGGCCACCATCAGGTCGACCGGTTCGACGCTGGGATTCTCGGTGTGCTGGTTGATCTGCTGGTAGCCGACGAGTACCGGCGTCCTGGGGTGCAGGGACATCGATGGAGGCTCCCTAGAGGTTCTGGCCGGTGAAGATCACTCTGTCTGCCGCCAGCCGATCGATTTGGTCGGCGCTCAACCCTAGGACCTTCTGGCAGATCGCGCGGGTGTGTTCGCCGGGCGTGGGCGCCGGCCGCAGCGATGCCCGGGGTATGCGGGTGAACGGCGCCGGCGTGGTTTCGGTGAGTATGGCTGTGTCCAAGAGTGGATGGTCCAGCTCGCTGAACAATCGTCTGAAAACGAGTTGCGGGTCGTTGGCCACGTCGGCCGCGCGGTTCATCGGCGCGGCCGAGACGCCGAGACTTTGCAGCCGCGCGGCGACTTCGTTTTTGTCTCGCGCCGCGGTCCATCCAGAGATCGTCGCGATCAAGCCCTTGCGGTCTTCGGGTAGGTCGGCGTGTCCGATCAATCCGGCCAGGGTCGCCCGGTCCTGTGCGGACTGCATCGAGATGGCACACCATTCATCCTCGCCGGCGCACGGGAATACCGCGTGAATTGCCTCATCCTCGGCTACTGGAACCCCTGCAGCCCTGGCTGATTCAGCAACATAGGCTGGTGCCAGCTGATTGATCGCCGCTTCGGCCTGTGAGATGTGCACGTGTCCGCCGACCCCAGTTTGCTTGCGCCCAATGAGCACGGCCAGGGTACCGATTGCGGTGAGCCTGGCGACGACGTGGTCGGGAAAGATCGTCGTTGCGTCGTAATACCTGCCCGGCTCCGCGTCTTGCGACGTCCATAGCCAGGTGACGCCGGTAGCCGCCCGAACGAGCGGGCCGTAGCCCATCTGCGCACTCCACGGCCCACGGTCGCCGAATGCGCTGCTCTCGGCCAGCACGATGCGAGGATTTAGCGCGCGAAGCTGATCGTAGGAGAATCCCAGCGCAGCCAAAGTTCCCGGTTTGAAGTTGGCAAAGACAGCATCGGCGCCTTGGACCAGCTGGCTGAACAGTTCGGCGCCGGGCGGTTGCCGCAGATCCAGGCCCAGGCTGGACTCGTTGCGGTGGGTCAGCGCCCAGGACCGGCCCATCGGCTTTCCCGCGGGCGCTTGCCGTAGCCCGTCGGGATACGCGGGGTTCTCGACTTTGATGACCTCGGCGCCTAGATCGGCGAACAGCCGACCCAGTTCGCCGCCGGCGACGATCACCCCGAGGTCCAGGATCCGGAGGCCATCAAACGGTCGGTTGGTCACCTCCCCGGCCGGCCGCGCGGTTGGCGCCCGCGGCGTCCCCCACTTCGGCTGCTCAGCGCCCGCCGCAGAGGCCGCGTGGCGGTAACCCTGATGGTCACCATTGATCACCAGGGGGCCCACCGGAATCGTGACCGTCACCCCGGGAGCTAACTCGGCATCGGACAATGCGCCTGTTGCCCTGAAATGATCCGATGACAGCGCTTCTGCCGGTGTCTGAACTGCCGCGATCGGCACGCCGCGAGCTTGGCCCTGCGCGACCAGGGATGCCATGGTCTGTCGCGCAAACAACTGGCCGATCGCGGCGTTGAGCTCCCCGGAGGCGGCGTACCGCTTACCGATGGTGTCGAAAGCAGGGTCGCAGAACTGTTCTGGCTCGCCCAGCCAGGCCCGCATGCTTCGCCATTGGCGGGCCGACAACAGACAGATCCGCACGTGTCCGTCGCAGCATTCGAAGATCGGATAGATCTGTTGGTTTCGGGGGCGGCCGCGCCATAGCTCGGTGGCGGCTTTGAGGCCGGAGGCGGCCTGCCCCTCGGCACCGAAAGGCGGATCCAGTGCTTGCGCTACTGCTTCGTACCGGGAGAAGTCGATGAATTCGCCTTTCCCGCAACGCAATCGATCGTAGTACGCGACCAGAACGGCCCATGTCGCCTGCACCGCTGCAGTTGCCGACGCGACCCCGATCGGCGGCAGCACCGGGGTGCCGTGCGTCGGCCCGGTACGAGACAGCGCCGATGACATCGCGTATAGCGCCGCGTCGGTGGCCCGCCAGCATGAGTAGGGCCCCGCAAGGCCGAAGTCGCTGACCGACAGCGCGACCAGATGGTCGAACTGCCTTGCCAGGGACCCCAGCGATGTGCCGAATGCCTCTGCATTGCCGGGGTTTCCAGAGTCGATGATCATATCGGCAGTGCCGGCTAGTTCGATCAGCAGCCCGCGATCCTCTGAGCGCGCCGGATCCAGCCGGGCGCAGCGCTTGTTAGCGTTGTTCAGCAGGAACGAGATGCTGGTCCCAGCCACGGTGGGCGTCGCGAGCCGGGGCGGTGTATCGGTGGGCGCTTCGATCTTGAGCACTTCGGCGCCCAAGTCGGCCAGCAGCCTGCCGACCGCGGCACCGTTCCCCGACGACAGATCGAGCACACGCACGGAGCTCAGCAACGATCCCTCGATCATCGACCGCCTACCCTTCTGCTGCTCCCGACTGATCACCATAACGCTGCGAAGGATCGGTATTCGCGCCATCGGGTACAGGTGGACCCTGCTCGGACGCCGAGTCGGACGCCGATACGACTCCATGTCCTGGTGAAATATGTCTTGGTGAAATGAACCACAACTGAGCTGCGCCGATGCGACAAGCCGGTACTCTAGGACGGTCATGTCTGACCTCAGCGTGGTCGCAGCGCCACAAGAAGCCCACCCGTTTGTGGCTCAGCTGTCCGCGCTGCACCACTTCAGGATCTACGCCGACATCGCAATCGTCATCGTCGTGCTGGCGCTGACGAACCTGCTGGCGCACTTCACCACACCATGGGCGAATATCGCAGTTGTCCCTGCGGCCGCCGTCGGACTACTGATGTTGGTCCGCTCGCGTGGGTTGGGTTGGTCGGAGATCGGGTTGGGGCGTGAGCATTGGAAGTCCGGTGCCGGCTATGCGCTGGCGGCCGTCACCCTCGTCGGGACGGTGATAGCCGCAGGCGCACTGATGCCGTGGACACGGCCGATGTTCCTCAACGACAACTACGCGACGCTGTCGGGCGCGCTCATCGCCTCGATGATCATCATCCCCCTGCAAACCGTCATCCCCGAGGAACTCGCCTTCCGGGGCGTGCTCCACGGTGCGCTGAACCGTGCATGGGGATTCCGCGGGGTCGCGGCCGCGGGATCGGTACTGTTCGGCATGTGGCATATCTCCACCTCGATGGGGCTCACGGCAAGCAATGTGGGGTTCACCAGAATCCTGGGGGGCGGAGTTTTCGGCATGGCCGCCGGTGTTATCGGAGCCGTATTGGTGACCGCGGCGGCCGGTTTCGTGTTCACCTGGTTACGGCGTCGTAGCGGCAGTCTCATAGCCCCAATCGCCCTGCACTGGTCGCTTAACGGGCTCGGCGCGTTGACCGCCGCGCTGGTATGGCACCTATCCTGAGCTAGCTCGCGGCGCCGCCTCGCCTCGCCTCGGTGCGCGGACCCCTAAAGCGCCGACCCTGGTGTGCTCGCCGGCGAGAATGTTTTCCAGCCAGGGTTCAAGCTTCACTTTTGCATGCTTGTGCCGCCAGCCCAGATGGGCGTCAGGCCGGATCAGCAGCGTGTCGGACACCGCGGCGTCAAATACGACGACCTCATCGCCCAGCCGGCTGATCGCCCGCGCGTGTGCCGGGGTGATGTCGTCGCCAGTGGGTATGACCAGCGCCCACCGTCCTGCGAGCTCGCGGTGCAACCTCGTGGCTGTGCCGTCGCGTCGCCGGCAGTCCATGTCGGGTACGCGATCACCCGGACGCAGGCCCAGTGGAAGACCTAGGCCCAGTGGAATCTGTCTCTTTGGTGTCAGCGGCCCGCGCCGATAGGACACCGAGAGCTGGCTCGCCTGAGCAAGCAATCGGTTCTGCATGATCGGGCGGTTGAGCACCGGAAGAATCAACCGATCTCGCAGCACTCTGGCGACCGGGTTGGTTCCGAGTAGAACTTTGGTTACCACAGTCGTCCCGGCTACCACATCTTTCGCAATAGGCCGCCGCTCGGCCTCGTAGCTGTCCAACAGCGTGTGGGCTGCAAGGCCTTTGGCCACCAACACCAGCTTCCATGCCAGGTTCTCCGCGTCACCGATACCGGTGTTCAGTCCCTGCCCGCCGAAGGGGCTGTGGATGTGCGCCGCATCGCCAGCCAGCAAGATCCGGCCCCGGCGGTAGTGCGAGGCGATTCGACGTTGAATCCTGAATGTCGAGGTCCACTCCGCGGCGCCGATGCGCGCCCCCGTTATGGCTGTACGCGTTGGCAGCAATCGGCATAGTTGAGCGAGGACATCACCTTCCTCTATGTCGCCTTCCTCTACGTCGACGTCGGCCATCAGACGCCATAGATTCTTGCCCGGCAATGGAAAGATCGCGAACATTCCGTCTTGGTGCAGCCAAACACCCGTACCGTCGCGACCGACAGGAAGGTCTGCGTGCACGTCGGCGAGCAGAAATCGCTCGACGACCGGCGCACCAGGGAAGTCGACTCCAGAGATTTTGCGCACCATGCTGTGCGCACCATCGCAACCCACCAGCCAGTCGGCATGCACAATCGTCGCCGGATCACCGACG
>JAHZKD010000007.1 GCA_022600605.1 Actinomycetes bacterium | reverse complement strand
GCGTGTTGGATGAAGCCGGCAGAAGTCAGGGCCTCGCCGCCGTCGCCGACTACCCGCGCATCCTGGATGCTGCCGTCAACGGCCGACGCTTGGCTGCTGTCACCCATGACGACCGCGCTGTGGAGAAAGCCGCTGGCAGCGTCAGCTCTGCTGCCGGCTCCCGTGACCTTGGCGTACTGGAAGCCGCCACCTCTGGCGGAGGCGATGCTGTCGCCTCCCGTGACCGAGGCGTAGTGGAAGGCGCCGCCGGTAGCTGAAGCGGTGCTGTCGTCGCCGTTCACGGTGGCGACGTTGAAGAAGCCCTCGCTGTTCGCGGTGGCCCCATCTCCAACGGCGATAGCCAGCGAAAAGCCCTCGCTCGTTGCAGTCGCGTTGCCCCGCTGCACCAGCTGAACCCCACCGGCGGAAATGCTGACATCATCCGAACGCCGCGCGAACCGCTGTGAGGTGCGTGCGGGGGAGGTCGACGGGCGCGCCGCACTTGGGGTCGTGGTGATATCGGCTAATTCCGTGCTGTCGTCGCTGTCGTCGCTGTCGTCGCTGTCGTCGCTGTCGTCGCTGTCGTCGCTGTCGTCTATAGCCGAGGAAGGAGGGCGCATCGATGCCGACTCGGGAGCTGAACCTTGCTGGGATACCGCTGTTGCGCCGGGCTCATCGCCCGCCGATGATGCCTCGGTCTTGAGCCTGTCCGAACCCGGTGGTGAATCTGCCGATTGCGAAGCCCCCTCTGAGGGTGACTCCGCTGGCTCGGCCTCTGCTATTCCCGATGACCCGCCAGCTAACGCCGCACCTACACCCATCGTGATCACCAGCGCCCCGACTCGACCTACTAGTCCGCCTGCTGGCACGGCTGACCACCTGCCATGATTGGTCCGAATGGCTCCGGGGGGTGCCTGTGCTGGTTGTGGGCTTTCTCGGCGCGCAGGGCAGGTCACGAATGGCCACGCTACACCGCGAACGTCAATAGCGGATTGTGGCTGTACTGCCGGCAACCTGGGGCAGATACCGTAGCTAGCAGCTTCAGGTGCTGGCAAAGAATATGAATGGAGCCGGGTCCGCGCACAACGGATTGTCTGAGCGATCTGTCCTCCGCGTCAGCATGAATTGCGAAAGGTCACTGATTCCATCCCGGCGTCCGGTTGCTTAACTTCTTGAGATGTTCGCCTTGTTGATCTGTACCGCCGCTGCCGGGGTTGCTGTTGGCACGGGGTTAGCGGTCGCCCCCTCCGCGTTCGCGCAACCCGAGAGCCCGCTTGTGGCATTGGTGGACGCCGCCGCGCAGCGGTTACAGGTTGCCGAGCCCGTGGCCGCATTCAAGTTCCAGACAGGCGGTCTCATCGAGGATCCCGACCGCGAGCAAGAGGTCCTCCAGGCAGCAGCTCGCGATGCGGCCAGCCGACATATCGATCCGAGTTACGTGACCGTGGTGTTCCGCGACCAGATCGACGCCACTGTGGCCATTGAATACACCCGGTTGGCGCAGTGGAAGTTCGATCCCGCCTTGGCGCCGAGCATCGCACCCGACCTATCGTCCTCCAGAGTCGCGATTGACGAGCTGAACCGGGTCATGGTCTCGGAGATGGCCGATGCGTGGGATGCGCTGCACTCGCCGACGTGTGCCGCCGATCTCGAGGCCGCCAAGGTGGTAGCGGTTCAGGCGCACGCTATGGATCCGCTCTACCAGCAGGCGCTCGACCTCGCTACTGGCAACTACTGCCGGTAGGCATGGAATCATGTCCATGAGATGAAAAGCATGGAGAAGAGCGGGACGACTGAGAAGAGCGGGACGGCTGAGAAGAGCGACTTTCGTCGGCGACTGCTCGATGCCCTGGAGGCCTCGATCGCCGAGGACGGCTATGCCAGCACGACCGTCGCCGACATTGTGCGCCGCGCCAGGACGTCGCGGCGCACGTTCTACGAGCATTTCGAGAGTAGGGAGGCGTGTTTCGTCGTGCTGCTCTCGGACGCGAACACCCAACAGATCAGACAGATCTCGCAGGCGGTGGACCCGAGTGCCCCTTGGCAGAAGCAGGTGCGCCAAGCGGTCGAGGCGTGGATCGTTTCCGGGGAGGCCCGTCCGGCCTTGATGTTGAGCTGGATTCGTGACGTGCACGCACTCGGTGCCGCGGCCCGGGGACTGCAGCGCGACGCGATGGAGAACTTTGTCGACATGGTCGGGGCGCTCGGCAACACTGATGAATTCCGTGCTGCGGGCATCGGACCGGTGTCGCGCCAGCGCATCATCATGTTACTCGGTGGGCTGCGCGAACTCACCGCGATCACCGTCGAGGAGGGTGGGCGGATGAGCGACGTCACCGACGAGGCAGTCGATGCTTCGATCGCCCTGCTCAGTCCGCAGCGAGATTGAGGGACGCCCACGCGATGACAGAAGCCACCACCGACCCCGTCCGGTTTCCGCCAGGCCCGCGCATCCCGAAAGCTGCTGCCGCGCTGGGCTTCTTCACGGCACGACGCCGGGCGCTGACCGCAGCCGCCGAGCGGTACGGCGATTGTTTCACCGTCGAACTCCCGATCTTCGGACGCACTGTAATCATCAGCGATCCGACGCTGGTCAGAGAGCTCTTCGCCACTAACAGCGACCTCGTGACCAGAGCGTCCAATCTCGGCTCGGTGCTGGGTCCAGGGTCGACGTTCAGTCTCGACGGAGACGAGCACCGCGCACGACGCAAGTTGCTTGTCCCCCCCTTTCACGGCAAGCGTATGGCCAACTACGAAACGATCGTGGCGGAGGAGGTGGCCCGCGAGGTCGCGGATTGGCCGGAAGGGCGCGAGTTTTCGACATTGGAACCCATGATGAGGATCACTCTCAATGTCATCCTCCGCGCGGTGTTCGGCGCGCAGGGTGCCGCGTTGGAAGAGTTACGCCGACTACTTCCGCCGATGGTTCCGCTGGCCTCCCTGATGGTTGTGTTACCCCCGGCGCTACGCCGTGATCTGGGTCCGTGGAGCCCGTGGGGCAAAGTGGTGCGATCGCGCACGCGCTACAACGAGATCATCGCCGCGCTCATTTCCCAAGCACGCTCTGATCCTGAGTTCGATAGCCGTGGGGATGTGCTGTCGCTGTTGATAAGTGCGCGTTATGAGGACGGGTCAGCAATCGCCGACGAGCACATCGCCGACGAACTTCTGACGCTGCTGGCGGCAGGTCATGAAACCACCGCCACCACCTTGGCATGGACCATTGAGCGGCTACGCAGGAATCCTGACCTGTTGTGCCGGCTGACGGCCGAAGTGGACGCTGGCGGTACTGAGCTGACGCAGGCGACTATCTGGGAGGTCCAGCGAACCAGGCCCGTCGTCGAGGCGATGTTCCGGATGACGAAGGAGCGAATCCGTTTGGGGGAGTGGGTTATTCCCGAAGGTCACGGGGTCATGCCGAGCATTACCCTGATGCATTCTTCGTCACGCCACTTCGCCGATCCTCAGCTGTTTCGACCTGATCGTTTCATCGGAAACAATCCAGATTCATTCACCTGGATTCCCTTCGGCGGCGGCGTCCGCCGGTGTATCGGTGCCGCTTTCGCAAATATGGAGATGACGGTCACTTTGCGAGAACTGTTGCGCCAGTTTCAGTTCGCTACGACAAACGCACCTCCGGAACGGCGACGTTCACGTGGCATCGCTACCGCGCCGCGGCTTGGCGGGCGCGCGGTGGTGCACCGGCGCGCGGCGGTGCCTAACTAAGTCCCGCTCAGGACAATCGCCCTAAGTCCCGCTCAGGACAATCGCCGACTGAGGTGTTCTTGGCTGGGGTAACCCGTCCCGGCATCACCGTCATCCCGGGCGACAGCGCCGCCCAGTAGGTATTCGCCGACCGAGTCTGACGCCAGCCCGCGGCCACCGGGCATGGGCGCCGCAGTCGATGGACCGGGCGGCGTCTTCAGCCTGCTCGTGTAGCCCCTGGGGACTACCGGTCCGCGTCTTTGGGCCCAGTAGCTTCAACTCGATCCGAAGGACCGTAGATGTGGTCTATCGTCGCGCCATGGCAACCAAGGACTCCCGCGAAGTCGTGATCGATGCAACCCCCCAGCAGATCCTCGATGTCATCGCCGACATCGAGGCAACTCCCAGCTGGTCGCCCCAGTACCAGAAAGCCGAGGTCCTCGAGAGCTACGACGACGGCAGACCGAAACGGGTCAAGATGACGGTCAAGGCGGCGGGTCTCACCGATGAGCAGATCATCGAGTACACCTGGGCGGATGACAAGGTCACCTGGACGTTGATCTCAGCGGGTCAGCTCAAGGCCCAGGACGCCGGCTACACGCTGACTCCCGAGGGCAACAAGACCAGGGTGAGGTTCGATATTTCGATCGACCTGTCCGTGCCGATGCCCGGCTTCATCCTCAAACGCACGATGAAGGGCGGGGTCGAGACCGCCACCGACGGCTTGCGCAAGCAGGTCCACAAGGTCATCAAGGGGTGACCGCCGGACCTCTGGCCGGCATCAGGGTCGTCGAACTCGGCGGCATTGGCCCGGGACCGCACGCCGGCATGGTCTTGGCCGACCTGGGCGCCGACGTGGTCCGAGTGCGCCGCCCCGGTGGCCTGAAGATGCCGGCTGAGGACGTAGACCTGATGCACCGCGGCAAGCGGGTCGTGGACCTCGACGTGAAGCAGGATCGTCAGGCTCTGCTGGACCTAGTGGCCAAAGCCGATGTACTGATCGACGGTTTCCGGCCCGGTACTTGCGAGCGTCTTGGCATTGGGCCGCGGGATTGCGAGGCGATCAATCCGCGGCTGATCTTCGCCAGGATCACCGGATGGGGACAGCACGGTCCGCTGGCGATGTCAGCGGGGCACGACATCAACTACCTGTCGCAGACGGGTGCGCTGTCGGCTATCGGATACCGGGACAGGCCTCCGGTGGTGCCGCTGAATCTGGTCGCCGACTTCGGTGGCGGGTCGATGCTTGTCCTCGTGGGTATCGTGGCCGCGCTCTACGAGCGCGAGCAGTCCGGTATCGGACAGGTCATCGATGCCGCCATGGTCGACGGGGTCAGCATGCTGTCGCAGATGGCATGGACCATGAAGTCCCTCGGTACGCTCGCAGACGCACGAGAGTCGTTCCTGCTTGATGGCGCGGCGCCGTTTTATCGCACCTATGAAACCGCCGACGGGCAGTACATGGCGGTCGGTGCGATCGAACCTGAGTTCTACGCGCGGCTGCTCGCCGGGCTCGGTCTGTCCGCGGACGCACTGCCTCCACAGATGGATCGCTCGGGGTTTCCGGCCATGCATTCACTGTTCGCCGAGCGGTTCGCCAGTAAGACACGGGATCAGTGGACCGAGATCTTCGCGGATACCGACGCCTGCGTGACCCCGGTGCTCACGTGGAGTGAAGCGGCACGCAGCGAGCACTTGCGCGCCCGGGAGACGATGGTCACCCGCGACGGCGTCGACCAGGCGGCGCCGGCTCCGCGATTCTCGCGTAGTTCGCCAAAAACGATTGGCGCTCCCCCGGGGGGCAGCACGCCGATCGACCGTATCGGGTGGTGAGAAGGGTTGGCTGGGTAAACATTTACAGAAGGATGGTTGCCTAGCTAGTATTTGCCAGTATGGCCGTTAGGGTTTCCAGCGAAGTCGTGATTGAGGCTCAGCCCACCGCGATCCTGGAGGCGTTGGCCGATATCGATGGGGTGACTTCGTGGTCGCCGGTACACAAAGACGCCGAGGTGCTAGACCGCTACCCCGATGGCAGGCCGCATCACGTCAAGGCAACCGTCAAGATCATGGGAATCTCCGACCGGGAGATCTTGGAGTACCACTGGGGTGATGACTGGGTGGTCTGGGACGCAGCGCAGACGCTGCAGCAGCGCGGCCAGCACGGTGAGTACAACCTGACGCCCGTTGGTGAGGACAAGACACGGGTTCGGTTCGACCTCATTCTCGATCTGGTCGCTCCGTTCCCGGATTTCATGGTGCAGCGAGCAAAAAAGCAGGTGCTCGACGTCGCACTCGAGAACCTTCGCGAGCGCGTCATGCGCCCGGCATCGGCCTAACCCCCTGTTTAGCGCCCAGCATCCGCCCAGCCCCCTGTTTAGTGAGCCGCAGTCACTAACTGAGCTTGCGCTGAACTCGGTCGTGGGTTCGCCGACGCGTTTATCAGTTTCGGCCGGCCCGCAGTACCTGCAGGCGCCGGATCGCTTCGTCGAGGGTTTCCTCACGTTTGCAGAAGGCAAAGCGCACCAAATGATTCCAATTATCGGCGTGCTCGGCTGCGGGGTCGCAGAACGCCGACATCGGGATGGCGGCCACACCAACGCGCTCCGGTAGCTCGGCGCAGAACCTCGCGCTGTCGTCGTAGCCCAGTGGCCGCGGGTCGGCGCAGAAAAAGTACGTTCCCGAGCTATCGTGCACGTCGAACCCGATGTCTGTCAGTGCAGAACCCAACGTGTCACGCCTGGACTGCAGAGAATCTCGCAGCGCTGCCACCCACGCATCCTCGGCGGAAAGCGCCATAGCAATGGCGGGCTGGAACGGGGCGCCGCCGACATAGCTGAGGTACTGCTTGGCTGCTCGGACACCTGCGATGAGTTCGCTTGGCCCGCAGGCCCAGCCGATCTTCCAGCCGGTGACATTGAACATCTTCGCGGCACTGGAGATGGTGATGGTGCGTTCGGCCATGCCAGGGTAATTGGCCAGAGGTCGGTGGCTTTTCTCATCGAAGACAAGGTGCTCGTAGACCTCGTCGGTGATCACCAAGAGATTGGCCGATACTGCGAGATCGGCCAATGCGCGCAACTCGTCGTGGGTGGCCACCATGCCGGTCGGGTTGTGCGGTGAGTTGACGATAATCGCCTTGGTCTTCTTGGTCACCGCACGGCGGAGAGCGTCGATGTCGATGGCGAAGCCCCGGCCCTGCGGCTGCAGCGGTACTGCGCGCCGGTGGCAGCCGGCCATAGCGATCACTGGCGAGTAGGAGTCGTAGAACGGCTCGATCAACAACACCTCGGAATCGGGTTCGACGAGCCCGAGCACCGAGGCTGCGATGGCCTCTGTAGCGCCGACGGTCACGAGTATTTCGGTGTCTGGGTCGTACTGGGTGCCGTATCGCCGTTGGCGCTGGTCGGCGATCGCCTGGCGCAGCGGCGCGATGCCCAGACCCGGCGGGTACTGATTGAGGCCCTCGGCGATGGCGCCCTCCGCGGCCTTGAGCATCGCTGGCGGGCCGTCTTCGTCGGGAAAACCCTGTCCGAGGTTGACTGCGCCGGTGCTGGCCGCCAGCGCCGACATCTCAGCGAAGATGGTCACCGCGTAGGGCTGCAGTCTGGGCACCGTCATGGCGGTCGAGCCTATTGCCTCACTCCGGGAAGCGTTCCGTCTGGCAGTCCACTCTTTCCCCCTCGCCCAACCAACGGGTTGGGCGAGGGGGGCTGATAGGCTTCCTCGCAGAGGACTATCCTCCTGCGGACCCACGCCTTGGGGCCCGCACATCAACATCAATAGGAGTGGGACATCGATGTCCGAAGAAGCCTTCATCTATGAGGCCATCCGCACCCCGCGCGGCAAGCAGCGAAACGGCTCGTTAAACGAGGTCAAGCCCGTCAACCTCGTCGTCGGTCTGATCGACGAGTTGAGGTCGCGACACCCTGACCTGGACGAGAACATGATCAGCGACCTCATCCTGGGCGTCGTGTCGCCTGTAGGCGACCAGGGCGGAGACGTCGCCCGCACCGCCGGCCTGGTAGCGGGTCTGCCAGAGACCACTGGCGGGTTCCAGCTCAACCGGTTCTGTGCCTCCGGACTGGAGGCCGTAAACCTGGGCGCGCAGAAGGTGCGCTCCGGCTGGGACGACCTAGTGATCGCCGGTGGCGTCGAGTCGATGAGCCGCGTTCCGATGGGCTCCGACGGTGGCGCCTGGGCAATGGATCCGGAGACCAACTACCGCATCGGCTTCGTGCCCCAGGGCATCGGCGCCGACCTGATTGCCACGATCGAGGGTTTCAGCCGGGACGACGTCGACGCATATGCGGCGCGCTCACAGGAGAGGGCTGCCGCGGCCTGGTCAGGCGGCTACTTCGCGAAGTCGGTCGTGCCGGTCATGGATCAGAACGGTCTGGTCATCCTCGACCACGACGAGCACATGCGACCCGGCACCACGGCGGCTGACCTGGGCAAGCTGAAGTCCGCGTTCGAGGGCCTCGGCGCGATGGGCGGTTTCGACGATGTGGCGCTGCAGAAGTACCACGCCGTCGAGAAGATCAACCACGTGCACACTGGTGGCAACAGTTCGGGCATTGTCGACGGCGCCGGGCTGCTGCTCATCGGTAGCGAGCGGGCCGGCACTGCGCAGAACATGACCCCGCGCGCCCGCATTGTGGCCACCGCAACCAGCGGCGCAGATCCGGTCATCATGCTCACCGGGCCGACACCGGCCACCCGCAAGGTGCTCGACCGTGCCGGTTTGACAGTCGACGACATCGATCTGTTCGAGCTGAACGAGGCCTTTGCTTCGGTGGTGCTGAAGTTCCAGAAGGACCTCAACATCCCCGACGAGAAACTCAACGTCAACGGCGGTGCCATCGCGATGGGGCACCCGCTGGGTGCCACCGGCGCGATGATCGCCGGAACCATGGTCGACGAGCTGGAACGGCGAAACGCGCGACGCGCGCTGGTGACGTTGTGCATCGGCGGCGGCATGGGTGTAGCCACAATCATCGAGAGGGTTTAACAGCATGGCAGAGAACACAATTCAGTGGGACAAGGATGCCGACGGCATCGTCACCCTGACGTTGGACGACCCCACCGGCTCGGCCAACGTGATGAACGAGCACTACAAGGAGTCCATGCACAAGGCGGTCGAACGTCTTGTGGCCGAAAAGGATTCGATCACCGGTGTGGTGATCACCAGCGCGAAGAAGACCTTCTTCGCCGGCGGT
>JAHZKD010000065.1 GCA_022600605.1 Actinomycetes bacterium | reverse complement strand
TCGGGAATGAGGCTGACCGCACCGACGGTGCCCTGGATGGTGTCCAGCAGAGTCAAGCCGGTGAACACCCGCATGGTGAGCTGCTTCTCGTCGGGGTTGAGCGTTCCCCAGGATGGGATGTCGTTGGATACTGGCACCTTCTCAGGCAGCCAAACATTGCCCGTCAGGCGCTCCCACACCTCGGCGTCCTTCTCATCCTGCAGGCGGTTCCAGTTGATCGCAGAGACACGGTCGATCAGCTTCATTCCGTGGGACACCAGGACTCCATTCGCCAGATTGTGGAGCGGCTGAGACGGTTCCACCAGCCAAACCCGACACTACAACTTCTTGGGGATCAGAGCTCGTGACGCCGCAACATCTTGTGTTGGCGTGTCGCGCCGCTGTCCGTGGAACACGTATTCGGAGGCGTTGAACCGGCGCGTGGCCAGCCAGTACTGCCACGTCATCCCACTCCAGAGGGTCCGATTGACGCCGTGCTCGTCCAGGTACCAGCTTCGGCAGCCGCCGGTGCTCCAGACCGTTCCGCCAAGAGCATCCTGGAGTTCGTTGTTGTAACGGTCCTGCGCGGCCCGTGTCGCAGCAATCGTGGCGGCACCGGCACGGTCCACCGCGGCGATGGCCTGGGCGACGTACCGAATCTGCGCCTCGATCATGAACACCACCGAGTTGTGCCCCAGTGCGGTGTTCGGGCCGAGCAGGAAGAACAGGTTGGGCATATCTGCGACGGTGATACCGCGCAGTGCTGCGATGCCTTCTTTGTTCCAGCGGTCGACGAGGTTCTCGCCTCCGGGACCCTTGATATCGACGTAGGTGTAGGAGTCAGTGACGTGGAAGCCAGTCGCGAATACCACAACATCCACCTCGCGGACGGTTTCACGCCCGTCGGCGTCGGCGGTGACGATACCGTTCGGGCTGAACCGCGCGATGCGGTCGGTGATCACTTCGGTCTTCGGGTCGGCGACGCCGCGATAGTAGGTGTCGGAGTTGAGAATCCGCTTACAGCCGGCCCGATAATCCGGGGTCAGTTTGCGGCGCAGCTCCCGATCCTTGATGAACCGTCGGATGTTCAACCTGCCGAGCACTTCTCCGATTTTGAGCAGCCGCGGCTGCCGGGTCATCGCGAACCCCACCGATTCGTGCACCCAGTAGATCCCCGCTCGCACTAACGCCCGCGTACCCGGCACGTTGGCGAAGACCCGGCGCATACCTTCCGGGATCGGATTGTTCGGTCTGGGCATTACCCATGCCGGCGTGCGTTGATAGAGCTGCAGCGACGCGACGTCTTTGACAATCTCGGGCACGATCTGTATGGCGCTGGCGCCGGTACCGACCACCGCGACCCGCTTGCCGGCGATGTCGACGCTGTGATCCCACCGCGCGGAGTGGAACGCGACGCCACCTGCCGCGAGATAGTCCTCGACACCCTCGGACTCGGGGATCAGCGGGATGTGCGGGCCGCCAGCTCCTGAAACGAGGAACTGCGCAACGAACTCTCGTCCGTCGGTGGTGAATACATGCCAGAGCAGCTCATCTTCGTCCCATAGCGCGCGGTCGACGTGCGCACCGAAGTGGATGTAGCGACGCAAACCGTACTTGTCGGTGACGCCCAGCAGATAGTCCTGGATCTCGGGCTGGAACGACCACATGTGCGTCCAGTCGGCCTTCGGTTCGAACGAGAACGAGTACATGTGCGACGGGATGTCGCACGCGCAGCCCGGGTAAGTGTTGTCGCGCCAGGTGCCGCCTATTTCGTCGGCCTTTTCCAGGATCTGGAACTCGACCCCCTGGCGTTGCAGTTCGATGCCCATCCCGAGTCCGGAGAACCCGGAACCGATGATCAACGCGCGGGTGCGCACCGGGGTGTGGTCGACCGAGACGGTCTCGGGATGTTCAGCGACGGTCATGGACCCGACTGTACTTGGGAACGCCGGTACCGGATATACGGCGTCGCGGCTTTTCGGTCAGGCGACGTGCTCGCGGCGCTGAACGCCTTCGTGCAGCGGCAGGTCCGGGTCGATGCGGATACCGAGTACCTCGCAGGTGCCATCGATGGAGCCCAGCATGATCGTGGTCAGGTACTCAACGAACTTCGACGACGGCAGCCGTCGCGGACCGTCATCCTTGGAGCCCAGCCACCAATCCGTAGCCGATGTCGCCGCCCCGAAGGTCGCGAATGCGGCCAGTTCGAAGGCCGCGGCGTCGAGTTCCATTTCGCGCAGCTCGTTGCTGAACATGTCGGCCATCGCCAGCGTGATCTCGCGATTATCGCTGAGTGCCCGCAGCCTCGATTCGCTCTGCTCGGCGAAGCGTCCCTGTATCAGGAATCGCATGACATTGGGATGTTCATCGACGAGAAGCACGTACTGCGTGACGGCGTGGCTGATGATCGCTCGTGCCGGATCTTTCGAAATATCGATCGACGGGAAAATCGCCGCCCACAGCATGTCCCTCATTCGCTGGCCGATCGACTGGAAGAGGTCTGACTTGTCGGTGAAATGCCGGTAGATTTTCGGCTTGGCGGTGCCGGCCTCCTCGGCGATCTCGCGAAGCGACACCTCCGGCCCCAGTTTGTCGATGGCGCGGAAGGCCGCGTCGACGATCTCGGAACGCACCCGCTTGCGGTGTTCGCGCCAACGCTCGCTGCGGGCGTCCACCTTGGCACCCGGCTTGGCGTCCACGCGTGTCCTCGACCCTCTTCGCACCCGATCACTGTACCCGGCGAAGGCCGCTGACCTGCCCAGACTTTCGCGGGAGACGAATGACTGCCCAACGCTTGGCGATTCTCACCGGCAGGTATTCGCCGATTCTTCCCGGCGCACCGGCCGACCGCGGCTTGGGTACTATCACCTGCGACAGCCGATCGACGAGACGAGATTCATGACGCAGCGATACGACCTGGTCATCGCAGGTGGCGGGCCTTCCGGTTCGGCCGCGGCGTGGCAGGCCGCGCAGACCGGCGCCAATGTCGTCATCCTGGACAAGGCGCAGTTTCCCCGCGATAAGCCCTGTGGGGACGGCCTGACCGCCCGCGCGGTCAGCTATCTGCAGAAAATGGGACTGGCTGACGAGGTCGCCACCTTCCACCGAGTAAACCGGGTGACGGTATTCAGCCCGAGCCAGTGGGAGCTCTCGTTCCCGAAGCGTCCGGGGATGCCCGATCATGGCCATACTGTCAGCCGCACACACCTGGACACAGTGCTGCTCAAGCACGCCGAGTCCGCCGGCGCCGAGGTGCGCCAGGGCGCTGAAGTCGCCGGCCCCGAATTTGATGCCAACGGCACAGTGATCGGCGTGACCCTCAAGAGCGGCGAGAAGGTCTACGGCGACGCGGTCATCGCAGCAGACGGTGCGTACTCCCCCATCAAACGCGCGCTGAAGATCGATTCGGAATACAACGGGTACTCCGCGATTGCCATCCGCTCGGAGATGCACGCCGCCCGACCCGACTCCGACAGCCTCGACATCTACCTGAAGCTTCAGTTCGAGGGCGACCAATTGCCTGGGTACGGCTGGGTGTTTCCCATGGGTAACGGGGTATTCAACATCGGCCTGGGCTACGTCAACAGCTACAAGAACTGGCAGTCGATCAACGCCACCAAGTTCCTCGGCGAGTTCCTGGGGACGCTACCGCGTGACTGGGAGCTACCGGCGATCGAGGAACTCAAGAAGAACAGAAGCGTTCGCGCCTGGCGCCTGCCGATGGGATTCACCGCGTGGCCGCCGTGGCGTCCGGGTGTGCTGTTCACCGGCGACTCCCTCGGAGCAGGCAAGCCGGCGTCGGGCGCCGGCATCTCCAAGGCACTCGAATCCGGTTTGACTGCAGGGGAATGCGCGATCGCGGCACTGACCAATGGAGGCCCTGGCGACTTCACCAACTACGCCCAGCGCATGGAAGCCGCGTGGGGCCGCGAGTACACCCGCGGCCGCTACTTCCACAAGTTTTTCGGAATCCCGGCAGTCGCCAATGCCGGCATCAAGCTCATCGACAATGCCGTCTTCCGCGATCGGATGCTCAAGGCGTTGTACAAAAAAGAACAGGGCCCGCAGCACCTCTACAGACAGGGCCCGCAGCACCTCTAGAGCCTTCGCCCCACCGCTAGACGGTCAGCCTTTCGCGACCACCGTCAACAGGACCACCGAGTCTTCGAGCGCGGTCAGATGGTGCCGCTCCTCCGGGATAACAATGAAATCGTTCGTATTGCCTTCGACGACTCCCGTTGAAGCGCCCAGCTCCACACGACCGCGCAGCACGAATAGTGTTGCCTCACCAGGATTGTCGTGTTCACTGAGGCTCTGATCCGCGGCCCGTGCCAGAAGGGTCTGACGCAGCGCATGCCCTTGCCCTTGCCCGCCATACACCGTGTGCGCGGCGCGGCCGACGCGAGCACCGCGTGCGGCGTTGAGTTGCGCATCAGCCAGAGCTGCCATCGACAACGCGTCCATGTCCACCGTTCCTATCTGTTCGTCAACCGGCGCGAACTGCTGTACCCGCTGAGTCTGTCATGTTCTGGGCACGACGCCGACGACGGCGACCGCGGTGAGCGAACGTCGATGCCGAAAGAACGTTCGACGCATTCCGATCACCCGGCGCCGCGCGGCGCGGCTCCTGACGAGATTGCCGAGGATCCGTAGCGTGCCCGCCGGCCCCTCGTCAGCCAGCACACGGGCGGGATTGAGCAAGGCCATCGGCGCGGTGTCGACGCTGGCGATCTCAAATCCGACTTCCGTGAGCAACTGTGCCCACTCCGCCACGGTGAGGGGTCGTGCGTTGACCTTGATGGCACGCGCCATATTACGACGGACATCGTCCTTGGCGGCCTGCGGCATCGAGTCCGGCGTCAGCCCGAGCTCGTGAATCGCGTACCGGCCACCCGGGCGCAGCACTCGGAACGCTTCGGCGACGATTGCCCGCTTGGCCTTATCTCCCTGCATCGTCAGCATCGCCTCACCGACAACGACATCGACACCGGCGCTGCGCAACCCAGTCTCGGCGGCATCGGCGAGGACCACCGTCCCCTTCACCGGCGCGACGATCCTTCGGACTGCTTCGGTCGCCGCGGCGGTGTCGTCCACCCCAACGTAGGACCGTGGACGCAAGGCCACGATGTCGTCGGCGGTACGTCCTAGGCCCGGCCCCAGTTCCACAACATCGGCGCCCTCGATCCGGGCGGCCGCGAGGAGACGGCCGGTCAGCTCGACTCCACCGGGACGCAGCACACGTTTTCCCAGGCGGGCCAACAACCAATGGCCCGGGAGGTCGGCGTACGAACGCTCGGCGAGTGGAAGGGTTTCTTGGCCGGTCGACACCGAATCAGGCATATCGGATGTTCCTTTCGATGGAGGCGACCAGGAAGATCGCCGTGAACAGTGCGCACACGAAGAGCAATGCGGTGTTCTGGCCCCACGGCGGAGCCAGCACGGTGTCCTGGCCGGTGGCATACACCCCGTTGAGGAGCGGCATAAATCGCTGCAGGTGCGTGCCACTGGGTAGATACCCTGCCGCGGACTCGATTACGTAGGCCCACAAGAGGATTGCACCCGCCGCCCCTAGCGGAGACCGGATGAGTCCACCGATCCCGACGCCGGCGCCCGCCGCGAAGAAGGCCAGCACCGCAACGGTGCACAGCATTCGGACGGCGACACCGTCAGTGGCTGAGACCGTGCCGTATACCTGCGGGGCCGCTACAGGCAGCACAACGAGCACGATGGCGAGCGTCGCCGCGGCGACCACGGCGCCCAGCGTGCCATAGAACAACCATCT
>JAHZKD010000064.1 GCA_022600605.1 Actinomycetes bacterium | reverse complement strand
GGCAAATATCGATTGGATGCTGGCCCAGGGTTTTGTCGATCACGCCGTTGGTGCGCTACAAGCTAGCGCCGACCCGATAGCACGGGACGTCGGGGGCATCCTCCACGCGGCACAAGCGGTGCTGCGAGCACGAAATCTCGATCCGGCCACTGACGCTGGCCTTCAGGGTTTACGTGACAGCGCAGCCCAGCTTCAAGCCGAGTTGGGCGACCCGAACAGCAAGCTGCGGACATTCATGACCGGAGCGCTCGACGGCAGTCTGCGCAAGGAAATCGTCGAGTTGCGCGGCGGTGTCGACCGACTCGACGACGGTGCTCATCAGCTCAGCGACGGCTTGGTAGAGCTCTCCGAGGGTGGCCGTGAATTGGCGGACAAGCTGCGCGAGGGGTCGACCCAGATTCCGTCGTGGACGGACCAGCAGCGGACCGACGTCGCTAAGACTGTTTCATCACCGGTCAAACTCGACAACGTCACCCACAACCCGGCTCCTACCTTCGGCACCGGATTCGCCCCGTTCTTCATGGGGTTGGCCGTATTCATCGGCGCGTTGCTCATCTGGATGGTACTCAAGCCACTGCAGCCACGGCCAATCATCAACGGCCTCGGGGCATTTCGAGTGGTTCTCGCCTCCTATTGGCCGGGTCTACTGATCGGGCTCTGCCAAGTGCTGGTGATGTATCCTGTAGTGCACTTCGGGGTTGGGCTAAACCCGCGCTACCCGCTGTATACGGCGGGCTTTCTACTTCTCGTTATCGCGATGTACCTGGCTCTCATCCAGGCCTTCAACGCGGTGTTCGGAGTAGCCGTCGGGCGGGTAGTGACACTTGCGTTTCTCATGGTGCAGCTGGTGTCAGCGGGCGGGATCTATCCCGTCGAAACGACTGCCAAACCTTTCCAGGTTATCCACCACTTCGTCCCGATGACGTACTCCGTCAACGGATTACGGCAGCTCATCTCGGGTGGGATCGACTATCGACTTGGCGTCGCGATCGCTGTCCTCTGCGGAGTGCTGGCCGCGTCGATGGCAGTAAGCGCATGGGCGATACGCCGCACCCGGCAGTACACTATGGAACAGCTGCACCCGCCGATCGAAGTATGATGTCCGCTGACTAGCGGATTAGCCAAGTCCTTCATGGTTGGCGAATCGGTGTCACCGAGTCCCTTCCCGTCGGGCCGGGGCCTTGGTTGCATCGCCACCGAGTTGAGCTGTCAGCGCCTTCGCTGAAGCTATCAATCCGTCTGCGTGCTCGCTGATTTCGACGTCAGTAAGGGCGCGTCCGATCTGTAGGGACATCACCATCGCTTGACGTTGGTGATGGTCGAAGACGGGGGCGGAGATGACGCTGATATCCGAACGGGTGCTGCGGCGTTGTCCGCTCTCGCTGCTCTCGCTGCTTAGGTACACCCGCTCGCCGACATCGGAGATCATCTCGCCAAGCAATGCACGCAATTCCTGCGGCAGCTCGCTCGACATGCCCGCCATCAGCGCGTACAGCCGCCGTCCACTAGGAGTGAGGCGCTCGGCGAGGTATCCCGCTGCGCGACATTCGTTGATCACCCGATCAAGCCGTGCGGTGTCGGTGCGCAGTGGGATCGTGGGCTCCTTGGAGAGCCAGGCGCGCAAGGCTTCGTCGTCCCACAACACGAACATCAGGCCGACCGGCGGAGCGAATGGATAACTTTGGCCGATCCGGACGCCGGAGTCGGCTCCGGGCGGGCCGACCAGTTCCAGCAGCGTGATGCGGTCATCGACTACCGCGGATAGCGCCGCGGTGGTGGCGTAGGCCGCCGATAGCCGGCGCAGTTCCTCCCGTGCCGCAGGGTTGACCCGCATCGACTCTTGTGCGGCGTGGCCGATCGTGATGAGCGTTGGGCCGAGGCGGTACGTCTTGTCCCTTCCATCGCGTACGAGGTAGCCCGCTGCGGTCAGTGTGGTGAGGATGCCTAGGCAGGTGGGCTTGCTCAGTCTCAAGCGGCGGGCCAGGTCGGACAGGCCGAAGTGGTCGTGCGGATGCTCGGACAGAAAATCGAGGATGGCGGTGACGCGCTCGGTGGGCGGAGATGCTCGGCCGGCGCTGCTCAGTGGCGTACCACCTGATGGCGCATTCGGCTCCTGCATGACCCGCCCGTTGACTGGAATTGGAACGCGTTCTAGTGTCAGGTCGGAAACTCTACCACTACGGTCCAATAGTGGACCGATGAGAGGCGTCGGTGCCGATGTATTCCCAGCCGTTGGCCGAGGCCATCGCCGAGGCCGAGACCTTGGTCGCCGCTGCTCCCTTCATCGAGTCCGAGGCTGATCTCCTCGAGGGACTGCAGTACCTGGCCGGCTGCATCGCAGCGTGCACGCAGGTGGCATTCGACTACGACCGCGATCACCCGTTCCTGCACACCGGCACCGGTCCCTTCACCAAGATGGGCCTGGACAACCCGGACACGATGTACTTCGGTGCGCGTGTGCAACCCGGCCACGAATACGTCGTGACGGGCACCCGCGGCACCACCACCGACGTGAGTTTTCAACTGCTGGGCGGCGAATACACCGACGACAACGTGCCCGACAGTGAAACGGCGTTCGACGACCGCAGGCTTGATATCGCCGACGACGGCACCTTCGAGTGGCGATTCACACCTGCAGGTCCGGCTCAACTCGTCATCCGTGAGGTGTACAACGACTGGTCCGCGCAGCGCGGCACCTTCTCGATAGCCCGGACCGACACCATAGGCACTGCCCCGCCTGCACTGACCCGTGAGTTGATCGAAAAACGCTATGCCGTAGCGGGTAAACAACTGGTCCAGCGCGTCAAGACCTGGCTGCAGTTCCCGCAGTGGTTCTATACAGACAGCCCGGCCAACACGATGGTTTCGCCGCGCCTGACTCCAGGCGGTTTGGCCACCCAGTATTCGTCAGCTGGACAGTTCGACCTCGCCGAGGACCAGGCGCTGGTCATCACCCTGCCCGTCACCGACGCACCGTACCTCGGGTTCCAGCTCGGCAGCCTGTGGTACATCTCGTTGGACTACATCAACCATCAGACTTCGCTGAACGGCACTCAGGCCCAGGCGGATCCAGACAACATGATTCGGATAGTGGTATCTGACAAGAACCCGGGCGTCGGCAACTGGGTAGAGACCCTGGGGCACCGCAAAGGCTTTCTGCAGTTTCGCTGGCAACGAGTCTCGCGCAAGCTCAGCGAGGCCGACGCCCCGATCGTCGAACTTGTTGAGGTCGATAAAGTGCCCGCGGCCCTGCCGTATTTCGAGTCGAACAAGATTTCCAGCGCTGACTGGCGTGCGCGGATCGCATTACGGCAGAAGCATATTGGCGAAAGGATGGTGGGGTAGCACATGCCTGATTCCGGACGACTTCTAGAGGGCAAGGTTGTCGTCATCAGTGGCGTCGGACCTGCGTTGGGAACCAGCCTGGCCCGTCGATGTGCCGAGAGTGGAGCAGATCTGGTCCTGGCCGCTCGGACCGTCGAGCGGTTAGAAGAGGTTGCCAAGCAGGTCGCCGACCTCGGTCGGCGTGCCGTGCCCATCGGCACCGACATCACCGACGAGACTCAGGTGAGCAATCTCGTCGATGAGTCCATGGAGGCCTACGGCAGGGTCGACGTGCTGATCAATAATGCTTTCCGTGTGCCGTCGATGAAGCCATTGGCCAACACCACATTCGAGCATATGCGTGAGGCTATCGAGTTGACCGTGTTCGGAGCGCTGCGGATGATCCAGGGTTTCACTCCGGCCCTCGCTGAGTCCAAAGGCGCTGTGGTCAACGTGAACTCAATGGTCGTGCGGCATTCGCAGGCTAAGTATGGTGCGTACAAGATGGCCAAGTCTGCGCTGCTGGCAATGTCACAATCGCTGGCCACGGAGCTGGGAGGGCAAGGTATCCGCGTTAATTCGGTTCTTCCCGGCTATATCTGGGGCGGCACCCTGGAAAGCTACTTCAGCCATCAAGCAGGCAAGTACGGCACCACCGTCGATGAGATCTACCAGGCCACTGCGGCATCCTCTGACCTCAAACGTCTGCCCACCGAAGACGAGGTGGCTTCGGCAATCCTGTTCATGGCCAGTGACCTATCCAGCGGCATCACCGGCCAGGCGCTGGACGTGAACTGTGGGGAGTACAAAGCATGACCGGGCCGCGCACCGATGTGGGTACCGTCGAGGATCTGCACGCGTCAGCGGTCAAGGCCTGCGGGCTCGATGACTTTGGTATCGACGACGACAACTACCGCGAAGCGCTCGCGGTTCTGCTCGAGTCGTTCCGCCGCGACGCTGACCTCACCGAGCTGGGCAGCAAGATGCACCGCTTCTTCGTCAGAAATGCCCTGGTTGCCAGATTAGTTTCGGAGGCGGCGTTCAAGCAGTATCCTCAGCACGCCGAGGTGAGCATCCAGCGTCCGATCTTCGTAACTGGACTGCCACGTACGGGCACCACCGTCATTCATCGGCTGCTCACCGCCGACCCTGCGCACCAAGGCCTCGAGCTCTGGCTCGCAGAGTTTCCGCAGCCTCGGCCCCCGCGTGAAATCTGGTCCCAAAACCCGGTTTTCCAGCAACTCGATGCTCAGTTCAGCAAGGCGCACCGGGAGAATCCCGACTACACCGGGCTGCACTACATGACCGCCGACGAGGTTGAGGAGTGCTGGCAGTTGCTTCGCCAGTCTCTGCACTCGGTCTCCTATGAGACGCTGGCGCACCTGCCGACCTACTCGCAATGGCTTGCGCGACAGGACTGGACCAAGGCCTATCAGCGGCATCGGAAGAACCTTCAGCTGATCGGGCTTAACGACCCCGAGAAGCGTTGGGTGCTCAAGAATCCCAGCCACCTGTTCGCGCTGGATGCATTGTTCGCCGCGTACCCAGACGCTCTGGTGGTGCAGTGTCACCGTCCGGCGGAGACAATCATGGCGTCGATGTGTTCGTTGGCGCAGCACACCACCGAAGGCTGGTCGAACAACTTCTCCGGCGAGGTGATCGGGCAGGATTCGTTGGAGACCTGGTCGCGAGGTTTGCACTTGTTCGATGCTGAGCGTGCAAAGCACGATGCTGCACAGTTCTGCGATGTCGACTATTTCGAGTTCGTCAAGGATCCGATAGCCGCGGTCGAAGGCATCTACCGGCAGTTCGAGATCGACTTCACCGATGCGGCGCGCGCGGCGATGACCGATATGCACGCTGAGAGCCAGAAGGGTCCGCGCGCTCCCAAGCACACCTACTCGCTGGCCGATTATGGCCTGACCGATGAACAGGTCAGGGAGCAGTTCAAGCGCCGCTGAGGAGTGCCTCGTTCAGCCGTCACCCGGGAATGGGGCCGAGGAGACTTCCGCTAGGCAACCTTCCGCCACGGCGTGCCTGATGCTGTCTGTCAGCCGCGGGCAGGAGCGTGCTCTCGCCGGGTCTCCGCCGGACTCGCGGATCTCGGCGAAATGCGCACAGTGTTGAGTGGCTTCGGAGTTCCACTGCACCGCCGTGTGCTCGGGGCCGAGCTTCTTGACCGCAACCGCGACATGGCAGAAGCGGCAGTCGATGGGCACCAGCCCGGAAGTAAGGTATCGCTCGCGGTCGCGCAGGGTGCTCTCTCGCACTGCAGCGGCCCGGGCGGGATCGGAGGCGAAATCTGGCGCCTTGCGCCACGATCCGTTACTGCCGCCTACGAGGCCTGGATGGGGGCCGTGCTCGTGCTCCTCATCGTGGACACCGTGCAGCAGAAGCATTGACCGAGCGAGCCGATCCACGTCCGGCTGCGGGCTCATGTGGCCTGCTTCTCAGCTTCCAGGGTCTGCAGATTTTCTTCGACCTCGACTTGCCATTTCTCGACTGCGGCGGTGGTGTCGACTTCCACCTCGAAGCGGTCGGTCATGTCCGGGGTGACGTCGGCAACGTCGACGTAGAACTGCTCATACCAACGCCGCATCTGATAGACCGCGCCGTCCTCCTCGACCAGCAGCGGGTTGTCGATGCGGGTCTTGTGCTTCCAGATTTCGACGTCTTGCAGGAAGCCCTTGCTCACACCGTCGGTGAAGTTCTTCGACAGCTTCTCGGTGGTCTTGTCGTCGAGGCCTTTGGGCTTCTCGACGATGACTCCCCACTGCAGCACGAACGAGTCCAGGCTGACCGGATAGTGGCAGTTGATCAGGATCGACTCGGCCTTGTAGCCGCCGTAGTTGTTGTGCAGCCAGTTGATCATGAAGGAAGGCCCGAAATAACTGGCCTCCGAGTCCAAATGCGCTTCGCCGTAGGCGGTGCCCATGTCCTGCACGTCTGGTCTGCCCACGTTGTGCAGGTACTGGCTGGCGATGTGACCTTCGAAGACGTTCTTGAAGTATGTCGGCAGCCCGAGGTGGATATAGAAGAAGTGCGCCATGTCAGTGACGTTGTCGATGATCTCGCGGCAGTTGGAGCCCTCGATGAGCAGCGTGTTCCACCGCCAGTCAGTCCAGTTGTCGTCGGCGAACTCGGGTATCTCAGGGATGCGGACCTCGGGTTGCGGCGGGTTGCCTTCGGGGTCGTGCCAGACAAACAGCAGGCCGCCCCTGACATCGGTCTGCCAGGCCCGGGTTCGCGCCATCTTAGGCGTGCGCTTGGCGTAGGGAACCAGCTTGCACTTACCGTCGCCGCCCCAGCGCCAGTCGTGGAACGGACAGGCGACCTCGTCGCCTTTGATGGTGCCCTGGGCCAGGTTGCCGCCCATGTGACGGCAGTAGCCGTCAAGCACCTTGAGCTCGTTCTGGGAGTCGGCGAACACCACCAGCATGGTGCCGAAGGCCTCGACGCTGTGCGGGTTGCCGTCCCGGAAGTCCTTGACCGGGCCTAGACAGTGCCAGCCTCTTGCGTACCGGTCGGGCAGAATGCCGGTGTCGATCTCACGAATGCCTGCGGTAACGGTGCTCACCTGGGCCTCCCAACGATGTGTCTATAATTAGAACACGTTACAGTTTTAGTGCTCGTGTGCGCAATCCCATCGTCATTTGAACACCCAGGGGATGACGATGTTGTCGGTGACGCCGGTCGCGGCGAGGTCTCGGTGACCGTGCAGGCCGCGACGCTGCAGGTCTACCGCATCAGGGCGTCGGTTTGCCTTGCTTGTCCGCACCGACGACCCACATCGAGTAGTACTGGGCGCCGCCGCCGTACGCGTGGCCCAGTGCTTTACGTGCGCCCTTCACCTGGTGGTCGCCGCCCTTTCCCATCACCTGGATGGCCGACTCGGCGAAGCGAATCATGCCCGACGCCCCGATCGGGTTTGAGCAAAGAACGCCACCGGAGGGATTGAACGGAATGCGGCCCTCCATCGCGGTTTCGCCGGCCTCGGTGAGCTTCCACCCGGAGCCTTCCTGCGCGAAGCCGAGACTCTCCAGCCACATCGGCTCGTACCATGAAAACGGTACGTACACCTCCGCGACGTCAATCTCATCGATTGGGCTGGTGATCCCGGCGGCCTTCCACAGGGCTGCGGCGGCGTCCCGACTTGCCTGCGGGTTGACCTGGTCGCGGCCGGCATAGGCCAGCGGTTCAGTACGTAGCGCGGTGGCGTGAATCCAAGCGACCGGATGGCCCTGTGCAACGAGCGCGTCGGCGCACTGCTCGTCACCGATGACCATCGCCGCGGCGCCGTCAGATGACGGACAGGTCTCGTCGTAGCGGATCGGGTCCCACAGCATCGGGGACTCCATCACCTTCTCCAGCGTGATGTCGGGTTGATGCAGATGGGCCAGCGGATTCCTCGTACCGTTGAGCCGGTCTTTCACCGCCACTATCGCACCGATGTGGGTTGGTGCTCCGGAGCGGCGGATGTAGGCGCGGATGTGTGGTGCAAAGTAGCCGCCCGCTCCCGCGCCGACGGGTTTGGTGAACGGAACCGGAATGCTCAGCGCCCACATGGCATTGGACTCAGACTGCTTCTCCCAGGCCATGGTCAGGACGCGCCGGTACTTGCCCGACTGGACCAGGCTAGCCGCCACGACCGCCGTCGAGCCACCCACCGAACCGGCGGTATGCACCCGTATCAACGGCTTACCAGTCGCGCCGGTGGCGTCGGCCATGAACAGCTCCGGCATCATGACGCCCTCAAAGAAGTCCGGCGCCTTGCCCACCACGACTGCGTCGATATCGGCCATCGTGGCACCGGCGTCTGCCAACGCCCGATCGATCGCCTCGCGCACCAAGCCGTTCATCGAGACGTCCTTGCGCTTGGCGACATACTTCGTCTGCCCGGTACCCAAGACGGCGGCGAGGTTCTTCCCAGTTTTTGCAGCCATCAGGCTTCTCCTTCAAGCACAGCCACCAGATTCTGTTGCAGCGCAGGACCACTCGTCGCATGGGCCAGTACCCGTGAGGCGTTGCCATCGAAGATGTGCCGGGCTGCGAGACCGATGCGCTCTAAACCTGCTGAGAACATCGGATTCGCCGACAGCGCCCCACCCGACGGATTGATCGTGGTGCTCTCGGGCAGGCCGATCGCTTCTTTGAGGATGAGCTGCTGATGGCTGAACGGGGCATAGAGCTCGGCAACCTCGATGGAGGTGGCATCCCCGCCAGTGGCCGCGTGCGCCGAGGCCGCGGTCGAAGGCGAGGCGGTCAGATCGCGAGCCCCCAGCACGGGCGTCTCGATCCGGTGCTCGAAACCGGTGATCCACGCCGGTCGCTCCCGCAGCTCCCGGGCCCGGTCGCCAGCTGCCAGCACGATCGCTGAGGCACCGTCGGTGATCGGGGCGATATCGTGGCGGCGCAACGGATCTGCGAAATATGGGCGCCCCAGCAGCTCCTCGACGCTGTCTGCGGCCTTGAGTGAGTCCACTCGCGGCGAGGCCGTCATCGCATCCAATGCGACCTGGGCCATTTGTTCGGCGGTCCACTTTCCCGAGTCCAGTCCGAAGCGGGCCTGCAGCCCGGCCATGCTGACCGAGTCGGGCCACAATGGAGCGACGGTGTAGGGATCGGTCTGTAGTGCCAGCACTCGGCGCAGTGTGCCCGCCGAGGACTTACCGAAGCCGTACACCAGCGCAGTGTCGATCTCGCCTGTCAACAGCTTGATGTAGGCCTCATACAGCGCCCAGGCGGCGTCCATTTCCACATGAGATTCGTTGATCGGCGGCACAGCCCCGATGGAGTCGATCGCGGAGATGAACGAAAATGCCCGTCCGGCAAGGTAATCCGAGGATCCAGAGCACCAAAAGCCGATGTCGGTCTGCTTGATGCCCAACTCGGCGTAGATCGAGGCGAAACATGGCATCAGCATCTCGACGCCGTTGGTAGTGCCGTCCGTCCGGCGCACATGCGGTGCGTGCGCGAACCCGACTACTGCTACATCATTTGAGCCAGTCATCAATTGCCGTTCCTTTTACAGGTGATGCTTGTAGGAGTCGTAGTCGGCGTCAGGCTCACCGGTCGGCCTGAAGTACTCGATGTTGTCGATGCCCAGGTCCCACTCGTCGCGAGGCTTCCAGACGGCCTTTACCCGCATGCCCATCCGGACCTGGTCGGCGTCGATGTCGGAAACCACGTGTAGGACCGGAATGTCGGCGCCGTCGAGCAGTACATATGCCGCGACATAGGGCGGCTTGATCCGTTGTCCGGCGAACGGGATGTTGATGATCGCGAACGTGGTTACCGTGCCCTCATCGGACAGCTCGATGAACTCGTCGAACGGCTGTCCGGTACCCGGATCCGCTTCGCGCGCAGGGAAATACACTGGTCCAGGTTCCACCCCGGATCCGCCGCGCGTCCGTCCGCCGATGAGCTTGCCTTGCTCGAGCGCACGCAGAAAAGCGCTCTCGGGAAGTGACGCTGTGTGCTGGATTTCGATGCTGCTCGGCGAGACCAGGATGGTCACCGGCTCCAGGCCTTCGGCCGGGGGAGGCGCTTCCGGGGCTGGCTCTTCGATATCACCGAGGGCGAAGTACGCGATGTCTGTGATGGCGCCGATCGTCTCGGCTTGCCAGTGCGCATGAACGCGGGTGCCGGTGCTGATGGATTCTGAGGATCCGGCGGCCCCGACATCGACGGCATGCAACAGCGGGGTATCGGCCCCGTCGAGCCTAATCAGTGCCCAAGCAAACGGACGGTCCAGCGGCTGGCCCTCAAGCGGTTCGGGCTGCCAGGTCCAGGAAACGACCGTGCCGACGGCGGCCACGGGTACGATCTGCGTCAATTGTTCGTAGGTGACGGGGTCGTATTCGGCGGGTGGAACATGTACCCGTCCATCGGACCCGCGCACCCCGAGAATGCGTCGCTCACGCAGGGCGGTGAAGAACTCGCTGAGGAGTGGGCCTACTGAACGGGTGTAGTCGAAGGACAGCTTCAACGGAGCCGACAGTGGAGGCTCATGGGGGTCGATCTGCACCGGGCTGCTTTGGCTGGCGGTCACAGCATCGAGTAGAACAGGTTCTAAGAATGGTTTCAAGCGAGGACATCGACGGCCGTGCCGGGCTGTCTGAAAGGTGGCGGGAATGAAGCTAGGACTCCAGCTCGGCTATTGGGGAGCGCAGCCGCCGACGAACGCGGCGGAACTCGTCGCCGCCGCCGAAGGCGCCGGGTTCGACACCGTGTTCACCGCCGAGGCGTGGGGATCGGATGCCTTCACCCCGCTGGCCTGGTGGGGGTCGGACACCAGCCGGATGCGGCTGGGTACCTCGGTGGTACAGCTGTCCGCGCGCACTCCGACTGCCTGCGCGATGGCCTCGCTGACCTTGGACCACCTCTCAGGAGGGCGGCACATCCTCGGACTGGGCGTGTCCGGTCCCCAGGTTGTCGAGGGTTGGTACGGACAACGGTTTCCCAAGCCATTGGCCCGAACCCGCGAGTACATCGACATCATTCGGCAAGTGTGGGCGCGAGAAGGGCCGGTGAGCAGCGATGGCCCGCACTATCGGTTGCCGCTATCCGGCGAGGGCACTACCGGACTTGGTAAGGCGCTCAAGCCGATCACCCATCCGCTGCGCTCCGACATTCCGATCATGCTGGGTGCCGAGGGACCCAAGAACGTAGCGTTGTCCGCCGAGATCTGCGATGGCTGGCTGCCGATCTTCTACTCCCCGCGAATGGCCGACACGTACAACGAGTGGCTCGACGAGGGCTTCGCGCGCCCGGGCGCGCGGCGTAGCCGAGAGGATTTCGAGATCTGCGCGACGGCCAACATCGTCATCACCGATGACCGCAGTGCTGCATTCGAGGCGATGAAGCCCTACCTGGCGCTCTACATGGGCGGGATGGGTGCCGAGGACACAAATTTCCATGCCGAGGTCTACCGGCGAATGGGCTATGCCGACGTGGTGGACGAGGTCACTGGCTTGTTTCGCTCGGGACATCAGGACGGAAAAGACCGTGCAGCGACGGTGATCCCCGACGAGTTGGTCGACGACGCCGCCATCGTCGGAGACCTCGACTACGTCCGCGAGCAGATAAAGGTCTGGGAGGCCGCCGGCGTGACGATGATGGTGATAACGGGCCGAAGCGCTGACCAAATCGAGGAATTGGCGGCGCTGGCCTCGGGCTAAATCTAGACACTTCTTGCAGGGTGTCTAGAACAGGTTCTAGATTGTTGGTGTGACCGACCCGACTATGTCTTCGCGCGAGCGCTCATCCGATGCCACTATGTCTTCGCGCGAGCGCTCATCCGCCCCCACTCCGGTCGTCCAACACACCATCGCCGGCACCGTGCTGACCATGCCGGTCCGGGTTCGCACCGCCCATCAGCACACCGCAATGTTCGTCGTCGACGCGCAAGCCGCGCAACGGATGATCGACTACAGCGGCCTGCAGGTGTGCCGCTTCCGGAAGGACCGGGCGCTGGTTGTGTTGATGCTGATGCGCTACGAGGACTCCGATCTCGGCCAGTACTACGAATACGGCACCAATGTGATGGTGAATCCACCAGGAACTCCGGCGTCGGGGGCTGCGGGTTTGGCTGCGCTGCGGTCGGCAGGCGCTTTCGTCCATCACCTTCCCGTCGACCAGTCCTTCACTTTGGAAGCCGGCCGGACGATCTGGGGTTATCCGAAGGTGCTGGCTGATTTCAGCGTTCGTAGCGGGCGTAGGTTCGGATTCGACTTCGGATTCGATGTAGCCATCGACGGACAACTGGCCGTGAGTATGGAATTTCGGCCCGGCCTGCCCGTGCCGTCAGCGTTCACCTCACGTAAGCAGGTGCACAACACCTACTCCCACTTGGACGGCGTGACTCGGGAAACTCCGGGGGAAATGCTGCTCAGCGGAGTGCGGTACCGAGCTGGTGGTGTCGAGGTTCGTCTTGGTGATCACCCCTATGCAGCAGAACTCGCCGCGCTAGGCTTGCCCAAGCGTGCGATGCTCTCAAGTTCGGCGGCCAACGTAGACATGACCTTCGGCAACAGCCGCTTGATTTGACCCTGAACACCCATCCCAGGAGTGCGCCATGACCCACTTCGTCAGCGGCCCCGAAGCCATGCCGGTGGGATTTGCCCCGACACAACGAGTACTGGCCTGACTGTTGCTGTCGCGAGCCCTTAAGAGCTGTCTGGTGGTGCCCTGAGCGATGTCTCACAAGGTGACCGAATTGCTCATCGATGGTGAGTTGACGGCCGGTCGCGGTGGCACTTTCACGACGATCAATCCGGCGACCGAAGAGCCGTTGGGTGAGGCGGCCGACGCCACCGGAGACGACATGGACCGCGCGGTGGCCGCCGCTCGTCGAGCGTTCGACGAATCGGACTGGTCGCGCGATGTTGAGCTGAGGGTGCAGTGCCTGCGACAGCTGCGT
>JAHZKD010000565.1 GCA_022600605.1 Actinomycetes bacterium | reverse complement strand
CGGCAGTGGCTGATTGCGTTGCTTCGGGCCCGATGTGATCGGTGTCGTGGTCACTCATGGTTCCTCTTTCCTGTTACCAGTGGAAACCATCCAGCGACGAAACCGATACCCCAGAACTACTGTTCGTACCTTCCCCTTACATACCCCTTACACAACCGGCCTCGTCACGCCTACCCCGCCACTCCCAGCACTCGCTCGGGGTGGATGGGAATCCCCACCGCGGTAAGGGCATAGTGGGATACGTGGATGAGGATCAAGGTGAAGGGATCGCACCGGACCCAGTTACCGCTGCCCAAGCCCAACTGGCCGCGGCACGCAGTTCTGGTGAATCGGGAGCCATCGGCATCGCTCACATGAACCTCGGTATGGTTCTCGCCGCCACCGGTGATCATGCAAGTGCGGTTGCCGAATACGCCGAACTCATTTCGTATTTGCAGCTAGCACAACGGGATGATGACGAGGGACAGACCCGTCGGTGGCTGCGGCTGGGCAGTCTGTCCGCTCCAGTTCCCGACGCCACTGACATGCCGCCAGCCCAACTTGAGGCCCTAGCTCGAATCCACCGAGCCGCATCGCTGTTGATGATAGGGCAACGTCAAGACGCCGCGGCGGAATTGGATGCAGCCCAACCCGCCTGTCGCGGCTTCGGCAAGGGCTGGCTGCGTAAGCAATGGCAGGCGGTACGCAACCGGATGGACGAGGCCGTCTCGCCCGGAGCACCGCCGACACCGGATCACGGCAACGGACCAGCCGTTGCTGAGAGCACGCCCGCACCGAGTACGAGCCTGACCGAACAGATCGCGGCTGCCGACGAGTTGCTGGGCCGGGAACAGTTCCCAGAAGCCGCCCGAATCGCCTTGCGCGCCATCGATCAATGCGGCGAGGAAGATGTCGGCTCACGGGCGCAGTCGCGACAAGTGTTGGGGATCGCGCTAGAGGGGATGGGTCGCGCCGACGATGCGTTGTCGGTGCTAGGTGAATCCTTCACGGACTACATCAGCAGCGATCAGCCGATCTCTGCCGCCCGGATAGCTATTCCACTTGCGTGGCGGCAGGCCGAGGCGGGGCAACTGGATCGCGCTATGACCCTGCTGCGACAAGCACTCCGGTTCACTGAATCTGCTGGCGAGCCGGCCCTACGGGCGCAACTGCTGACTGACCTCGCCTCCATGGCCGACCGAGCCGGCGAACGCGCCGAGGCTCGCAAATCCTTTGAGGCAGCGATAGCTACTGCAGAAATCATCCCCGACCCTGAGCGCACCGCTGACGCCCGACATGGCTTGGCAATCGTACTGGCACACTCGGACAGCAGTAACCGAGACGACGAGGTGGAAGCCCTGTCACTGCTCGATGAGTGCAGCCGAAGTTACCGGGAGCTGGGCTTCGCGGATCGAGTGGCAGGTTGTGAGCACGAATCCGCCGCACTGTTGGGGCGGTTAGGTTCTTCGGATGCGGCACTGAAGCGTTATCGACAGGCGTTGGATCTCTACCAGCAACTACCGGAGGAGCAGCGCGATACCGGCTCGTGGCCCGATGAGATCGCCGATCTGGAGCACAACATCATGGCTCTGGCGGCTGGACAGACCTCCGGACCCGGTCTGTTCGCATCCGGGGGTCACACCATGTCTCATCGACCCCCGAGCGGATGAGTGCCGGTAACTGTGACTAGCGCTCATTCCCGCCCCGTTGGGGAGCCACGATGATCCAGGTGGAACGAGCGCACTTCGAAGATCTGGTGGCGACAGCGTTAGACCAAATCCCGCAAGAACTAGCTCGGCTGGTCGACAACGTGGTGATCGAGGTCCAAGACTGGCCGCCGCCGGGGCAGCATCTCCTGGGTCTTTACACCGGAGTGCCACTCACCGAGCGAGGCAACTGGTATGCGGGCACCATGCCCGACCTGATCACGGTGTATCGCATGCCGATCGTGGCGTTGTGTCATTCGCTGGATGATGTGGTCCACGAAGTGCACATCACCGTGGTGCATGAAATCGCTCATCATTTCGGCATCGACGATGACCGGTTGCACGAACTCGGCTATGGCTGACGGGATCGGCTGCGGGCCCAGCGTGACCGCCTAGGCTGGGCGATCAGCAGCAGCTCGTTGCAGTCGATCCCGCACCGCTACGGCGGCACCGTCATCGCCGGCGGGCACCAGCGCCACCACCCGCTGCAACTGCAGGGAATCAGCTTCCCGGAGCGCGGCATACAACACCCGCGCATACTCCGCAGCGTCACTTGGAGCCGCCAATCGCACCACGCCTGATGGAGTAGTGACTTCTGCCAGCGCGAGAAGACCAACTTCAGGAGCGACCGAGGCACCCAGCTCGAGGTCAGCGGCGTTGCTGACAATCTGCACCTGTGCTCGTGGCGCGTAGTGCGAAGCCAGCGAGCCCGGGACACGAATCGGCCGCGCTGGCTCCTTGGAAATAGGGGCGCCGGCGACTTCCTCGATACGAGCCAGGTTCAAGGTCCCAGGCCGCAACACCACCGGGTGATCGCCAGTGCAGTCCAAGATGGTGGACTCGACTCCCACCTGGCAGGGACCACCATCGATGACGACGTCCAGGCCAGCGACTAGTCGATCACCTAAGTCCTGCCGCGCGTGCTCGGCAGTAGTCGGGCTGACATGACCGAACCGATTGGCCGACGGCGCCACTACGCCACCACCAAACTCCGTCAGCACCGCTTGCGCCAGCGGATGGTCAGGCACTCGGATCGCCACCGTGTCCTGACCCCCGGTCACATATTCCGCGACCTGCTCGGTTCGCGGCAGCACCATAGTCAGTGGACCGGGCCACAACTCAGCGGCCAGGTTGCGGACGTAGTCCGGAATGGTGGCAGCCCACGTCTCCAGCCGAGCCGTGGCGGCCAGGTGAAGGATGAGGGGATGGTCGGCTGGCCTACCCTTGACGGCATAGACGCGCGCTACTGCCTGCGGGCTCGCAGCGTCGGCGGCCAACCCATACACCGTCTCGGTGGGAAGCACCACCAAACCACCCGCCCGCAGCGCCTGAACGCCGCGCTCCACCTCAGTCACAAATCCAGTGTCCCGTAGCGGTGTAGCCAGCAGCCATCCGGTAGTGGTATCCAATTAGGCAAGAGGATTTCGTCTGATCAATGTCTAGGGCTAACCGCAGGCTTACCCCGGATTAGGGTCATAGCGCGGAGTCCCCTATGCTAAAGCGGCACTCAACGGCATTCATGTCGGTGAGGGCCAGCGTCCGGCCCCCATCGTCTAGCGGCCTAGGACGCCGCCCTTTCAAGGCGGTAGCGCGGGTTCGAATCCCGTTGGGGGTACTTAGGCCCT
>JAHZKD010000564.1 GCA_022600605.1 Actinomycetes bacterium | reverse complement strand
GCCTTCACGGCCCGGCCAATCAACTCCTGGTGTCCGCGGTGGACGCCGTCGAATACGCCGATCGTGAGGACGCATCGGCCCCAGTCGGTGGGGATTTCATCCTGCCCCCGCCAGCGCTGCACGCACTTAGACTACGGCCACTGCACGACGACAGGCCACCAAGACCAGCAGATCAGGTGATGACTGCCTAAGCTTGTCCCGTGAGTCCGGACGGAGAGCCCCGCGATCTGACGACGGTTGCGCAGGACTATCTGAAAGTCATCTGGACCGCCCAGGAATGGTCACACGAGAAGGTCAGCACCAAATTGCTCGCCGACCGAATCGGGGTGTCGGCAAGCACCGCCTCGGAATCGATCCGCAAGCTCGCCGACCAGGGGTTGGTCGATCACGAAAAATACGGCGCGGTAACTCTGACCGACGCGGGAAGGCGCGCCGCCCTGGCGATGGTGCGGCGCCACCGCCTCATGGAGACCTTCCTCGTACGCGAGCTCGGCTACAGCTGGGACGAAGTACACGACGAGGCCGAGGTGCTCGAGCACGCCGTCTCTGACCAGATGTTGAACCGAATCGACGCCAAACTGGGCCACCCGACTCGCGATCCGCACGGGGATCCGATACCCGCGGCCGACGGCCGGGTACCAACACCGCCGGCCCGCCAGCTCTCGGCCTGCCAGAACGGCGAAGCGGGCACCGTCGCGCGCATTTCCGACGCCGATCCCGAAATGCTTCGCTACTTCGACAGCGTCGGGATCAGCCTGGACTCCCGGCTGCGCGTCATTGCCCGCCGCGACTTCGCCGGGATGATCTCGGTGACCGTTCAGAACCCCGGCGATGCGGGCGCGGGCGGTGACCAGGACTCCAGAGCCACGGTTGAACTGGGAAGCCCAGCTGCGCAAGCGATCTGGGTCGTCTCTTAGGAGGATTGCCTCATGGCCAAGCTCGAGTTATCGCGGTCGCTGTCGATGCCTGCCGACCAGGCCTGGGCGCACGCATCTGATCTGGGGACGCTGGGCGACTGGATGACGATGCACCAGGGTTGGCGTTCGGATCTGCCCGAAGAACTCAGTGTGGGGACCGAGGTCATCGGGGTGGCCGGCGCGAAAGGCATGCGTAACCGCGTCACCTGGACGGTGCGCACATACGATCCGCCGTCCACTCTCGAGATCAGCGGCCACGGCGTCGGCGGCACCAGGTACTCGTTGACCTTGAAGGTCGCCTCCACCGAGGAAGGCTGCACGTTCACCGTCAGGATGGATTTGGGCGGGGCCCCGTTGTTCGGCCCAATCGGCGCCGCTGCGGTGCGTGCGGTCAAGGGCGATATCGAGAAGTCGATCGTGGCGTTCCAGCAGCTTTACTGCTAGCGGCGTCACCAGAGTCACAGCGTCGCAGGCCGCACCACAACAACGCTCTTCGTCCGTGAGCCGGCATCCTCCAGCAGAGCGATGACCCGTCCGTCAGCCGCCGTCGCGGCGTACACACCACCCAGACCGGCCGGCCGCAACGCGCGTCCGTGGCTGGCGTCTTGCGCCTCGGCCTCGGTGAGGTCTCGGCGCGGAAAGGCTTGCAAACAGGCTTCATCGAGGCTGTAGGACAGCCGCGGGGCCTCCTCAAGCTGCTCCAGCGTGCGGGCCTGGTCCAGACCGAATGTGCCGACACGGGTGCGTCGTAGCGCGGTGAGGTGCCCGCCCACACCGAGCCCGGCACCGACGTCCCGGGCGAGCGCGCGCACGTAGGTGCCGCTGGAACAGTCGACGGCTACATCGACATCCACAACGCCGTCCACGCCGTCCGCGCCGTCCACGCCGTCGGGCACCTCGGTGCCGTGCCGCACATCGCACATCTCAAAACGGTCGATCCGGACTCGACGTGGCTTCAACTCGACGGTGCGGCCCTCCCGGACGAGTTGGTAGGACCGCTTGCCATCGACCTTGATGGCGCTGACCGCCGACGGGATCTGATCGATATCCCCGCGCCACTGCGCGAAGGTGGCTTCGATCTGTGCATTCGCCAGGTGGTGCGCCGAAACCGACTCGAGGACAGCACCTTGCGCATCTTCCGTAGACGTTGTCTGCCCAAGACGGATCGTCGCCAGGTAGGACTTGTCCGTCGCGGTCAGGAGACCGAGGATCTTGGTCGCCCTCTCGATCCCCACGACCAGCACTCCGGTGGCCATCGGGTCGAGCGTCCCGGCGTGCCCGACTTTGCGAGTACCGAAAATTCTGCGGCATCGGCCCACCACATCGTGGCTGGTCATTCCGCCTGGCTTGTCGACTATGACCAATCCCGGGCCGGCCGATCCGGGGCTGCCCAACCCCGGGACCGGACCGTCCGCGGCCATCACAGCACGATCGCGGTCAGTACGATCCCCTCGCGCACCGACCACCGTCCAGACAACGTGGTCAGCGGTGGACCTGACAGCGCGGCAGGGTCAATGAGGATTTCCGAGGTGAACGAGCCCGACTGTCCCGCCGCATCGACGTCGAACACGATGTGCGCATCCTCGAAACCCAGCCACCGCCGCGTCAACGGGAACCACGCCTTGTAGGTTGCCTCCTTGGCGCAGAACAACACTCGGTCCCAATGGACAGCAGCGGATAGCGTTTGCACCTCGTGACGTTCAGCGGCAAGGCTGATCGCGTCCAGCACGCCGCGTGGCAGCACATCGTGCGGCTCGGCATCAATGCCCACCGATCGGATCTCCTGGCCCAGACCGACTGCTGCGCCACGGAAACCCTCGCAGTGGGTCAGGCTGCCGACGACACCGTCGGGCCAGCACGGTTCGCCCTTCTCGCCCTTGAGGATCGGCACCGGCTCGATTCCAAGGTCCACCATCGCCTGGCGCGCGCAGTACCGCACGGTGATGAACTCGTTGCGCCGCTTGGCCACCGATTTGGCGATGAGCGGCTCCTCCTCGGGCAGCGGTGCGAGTTCCTTGGGATCGGTGTACAACTCGGCTGCGGCCAGCGCATCATCGAAGAAGCCGGGCAGCACCCCGGCGAGCAAATTCGCCGCGATCATCCCCGGCGACTCGCGATCCGTTCTTGCAACTTGACTGCGTGATCGCGCATCTCCTGAGTGATCTGGAAGTGCCCGCCGAACTCGTTAAGGTAGCCAGGCGCGTAATTCGGGTCAGGCAGAATCTGGCGCATCCAGCGATACGGCCTGCGACGCCGCCATTCCCGCGGGTAGCCGACCGACACCTCCTCGAACCGCACGCCGTCATAGAAGGTGGTCCGTGGAATGTGAAGGTGTCCATAGACCGAGCAGATCGCGTTGTAGCGAGTGTGCCAGTCGGCGGTCGCGGTAGTTCCGCACCACATCGAGAACTCGGGATAGAACATCGCGTCGCAGGGTTCGCGCACCATCGGGAAGTGATTGACCTGGACGGTCGGCATCATCCAGTCCAGCTCTTCAAGTCGCTTGCGCGTGTAGTTGACCCGATCGCGGCACCACGCGTCACGCGTCGGGTACGGCTCGGCGGACAGCAGATACTCGTCGGTGCCCACGATGTTGCGCTCTTTGGCGATCTTCAAGCCCTCGGCTTTGGTGCCCGCGCCCTCTGGCAAGAACGAGTAGTCATACAGCAGGAACATCGCAACGATGGTCGCCGGACCGCCCTCCTCGGTCCAGACCGGATACGGGTGCTCGGGAGTGATGATGCCCATCTCGTCGCACATGTTGACCAGATAGTCGTAGCGGGCTTTGCCGAAGATCTGCATCGGGTCACGGTTGGTGGTCCATAGCTCGTGGTTGCCCGGAATCCAGATGACCTTGGCGAACCTCTTGCGGAGCAGATCCAGCGCCCAGCGGATCTCGTCGGTGCGCTCGGCGACATCGCCGGCCACGATCAGCCAGTCGTCTGGTGAAGCAGGGTGCAGCGACTCAGTCACCGGTTTGTTGCCGGTGTGTCCGGTATGGAGGTCACTCACGGCCCACAACGTCGGACGCCGGTCCTCACTGCTCACAACCCGCAAGCCTACTTGTGGTCTTGGCACGACCTCGCGGCAACGAGAACCTTGTGCTCCTGGCAAGACCTCGCAGCAGCGAGAACACGGTCGCACGTTGCGTAGCCTCGAAGGCGTGACCGCCGCGCCCACCACGACCACAACCACGTCAATGACACCTGCCACGACCCGCACACAATCGGCGGTCCGGCAGGCATTCCAGCGCAAACTCAGCGGGATGCTGCGGCTACCGCCGCCCACCACCGACTTCGTCGTTGACCGCCGACTTTGTGTGCCCATGCGCGACGGCGTCGATCTGCTGGCCGACCACTATGTGCCACACACCTCGACTCCGGCGGGCACGCTATTGGTCCGCGGACCCTACGGGCGTGGCTGGCCCTTCGCCGCGATGTTCGGCTCGGTGTATGCCGCCCGTGGGTATCACGTGCTGATCCAGAGCGTGCGCGGGACGTTCGGCTCGGGCGGCGACTTCAAGCCGATGGTGCACGAAATCGAGGACGGCGCCGACACCGTCGACTGGCTTCGTCACCAGCCGTGGTTCACCGGCACGTTCGGCACCGTCGGGCTCTCCTACCTGGGGTTCACCCAGTGGGCGCTGCTCGCCGATCCGCCCCCGGAGATGACGGCGGCAGTGATCACCGTCGGCCCCCACGACGTCCGCGGACCCCGCTGGGGTACCGGTTCTTTCGGTCTCAACGACTTCCTGGGTTGGAGCGATCTGGTCGCCAACCAGGAAGATCCGCGCAGGCTACGTGTCTTGTTGCGGCAGGCTCGAGCCCAGAAGTTGGTACACCAGGCCTCATTGGGTCTACCGCTGGGCGAGTCGAGTCGCGCGATGCTCGGGGACGGTGCGCCCTGGTTCGAGTCGTGGCTCGAACACCCATCCGCCGACGATCCGTTCTGGACGAGATTGCATCTGCGTGAGGCCCTGGAGCGCACCGAAGTCCCGATGCTGCTGCTGACCGGCTGGCAGGACCTGTTCCTTGAGCAGACACTCGAGCAGTACGACCGACTGCGCAGCCGCGGCGTGACCACCGCGCTGACCATCGGACCGTGGACACACGCACAGATGATGACCAAGGCGGGTCCGACCGTGATTCGCGAATCCCTGGATTGGCTCGGCACTCACCTCGCCGGCACCCCCGCCCAGCGGTCGGCACCGGTGCGAATCCATGTCGACGGGACACCTGACCGGGACGGGTGGCTGGACTTGACCGACTGGCCTCCGCCGATGCCAGAACGCGTGCTGCATCTGCAACCGGGGGGCCGGCTCGACGAGACTGTGCCGGATGCGGGCGGCTCGGCAACGTTCGTCTACAACCCTGCCGACCCGACGCCCACCGTGGGTGGCCGATTGCTGTCCCCGGCGGGTGGCTACCGCGACGACACCGCTCTGGCGCGGCGCGCCGACGTGTTGACGTTCACCGGCGCCCCGCTGCCGTCCGACCTCTATGTGGTCGGAACGCCGATTGTTGAGCTGTCCCACTCGTGCGCGAATCCGAACAACGATCTGTTCGTACGCATCAGCCAGGTCGACGCGCACGGATGTTCCCGCAATGTCAGCGACGGATACCGCGCGTCGGCGCCCGCATCGGGCACCGTCAGAATCGAGCTCGACTCCATTGCACGCACTTTCCCGGCGGGTAGCCGAATCCGGGTCAAGGTCGCCGGCGGATCCCACCCACGCTTTGTGCGCAACGTGGGCACCGGTGAACCCGCGATCAGCGCAACCAGCATGGCGACCGCCCGCCACACGGTGCACCTCGGCGAGTCGTCGCGGCTGATCCTGCCCGCCAGTGACCGACCGCCCTCAGCCGACTGAGTTGGCCACCACTTCAGCGATGTGGTGCGTGGCCGGCTATTGGCGTGGCACTCGGTTTCACTACGCCGACGATGTTCTCAGCGCGTCAGGCGGGACCGCCGGTGCCGCCGGCTCCGCCAGGGCCGCCGGTGCTGCCCGAGGGGGGACCGCCGGGATCGCCGACTCCGCCGGTTCCACCGCTGCCGGAGCCGCCATCTGCCCCATCACCGCCATCACCGCCTGCGCTGGTTCCACCGGCTCCTGGACCTCCGTTGCCGCCGGTAGCACCCGCACCGCCGGCTCCGCCTGCACCGCTGGCGGCGTCGCCTCCTGCACCGCCATCACCGCCTGTGCCGCCGGTACTCGCGGTACCGGATCCAACGCCGCCGTTGCCGCCGAAGCCACCGAGCCCTCCTGCGCCGCCGGCGGTTTCGCCGTCACCGCCGAGACCGCCGTCACCGCCGGAACCGCCGGAACTGTCAAAGGTGGAGTTCTCACCGGCGTTTCCGCCGGCAGCGCCCGCGCCGCCCGCGCCGCCGGCTCCCGTGCCGCTGTCACCGCCGTTGCCGCCGTCACCGCCGCCACCGCCGACGCTCTGGCCGGGGGAGTCATTGCCGCCGGGACCGCCGGCAGCACCCGCCCCGCCGGCTCCGCCAGCGGTGTCTCCGTCTCCGCCGTTTCCTCCGTCTCCGCCGAAGCCGCCGACGCTCAGGAATGAGTCGTCGCCGCCGATTCCCGCGAAACCGCCGGCTCCGCCAGCCCCGCCGGCTCGGCCCGCGCTGGCACCGCCGTCACCGCCGTCACCGCCGTCACCGCCGAAACTGCCAGGGCCGGCGACGGTGTTGTCACCGGCGTTGCCTCCGGTGCCACCTGCTCCGCCAGCGCCGCCAGCAGCCCCGTCACCTCCGATACCACCGGCTCCGCCCACCCCGCCGGCCCCGCCGGAACTGTTGATAGCGGGGTTGTCGCCTCCGTCGCCACCGTCACCACCGCGGCCGCCGAGCCCGGCGACTCCGACCGTGCTGGGACCGCCGGCCCCGCCGTTACCGCCGGCGCCACCGAAGCTGTCTCCAGCGGTGTTGTCGCCGGCGTTGCCGCCAGTACCGCCGTCACCGCCGTTACCGCCGTCACCGGTGGTCAAACCGCCAGAGCCGCCTGCACCCCCGACCCCGCCGGCGCCGCCGTCACCGGTGGGGTTGTCGCCTCCGTTGGCGCCGTTGCCGCCGCCGCCGCCGTCACCGATGGAACCGCCGTTGCCGCCGTTGCCGCCGTCACCGCCCGCCGTGGCGGTAACGGCGCTGAAGCCGTCTGCGCCTACACCGCCGTTACCGGCCGGGCCAATCACTGTGCCCCCGTCTAAGCCGGTGGCGCCGATGGCACCGCCGGTGCCGCCGGTTCCTGCTGCGCCACCGGTTCCACCGACGCCCGCCGAACCGGGATTCCCGCCGTCACCGCCGGCCCCACCGTCGATGGTGCCTGCGTCCCCGTCGACGCCGTCACCGCCGTCACCGGGGGCACCCGCGTCCCCGCCCTCACCACCGGCTCCGCCGTCGCCGTTGCCGCCGTCGGAGGTGAAGAAGAAGAGATAGCGGCCGGTACCGGCGTCGCCACCGGTCCCGCCGGTCCCGCCGGCCCCGCCGTCACCACCGGAACCGCCAGCCTGGCCAGGATCGCCGGCGGCCGCACCGTCAGCGCCGTCTTGGCCTAATCCGCCGCGCCCGCCTTGGGCGCCTAACCCCCCGGCCCCGCCGAACCCGCCGACGCCGAAGATCGAGCTGCCCGACCCGCCGGCCCCCCCGACCCCGCCGGCCCCGCCAGTCTGACCGCTGGTTCCCGAGTCGCCGGGGTTGACCCCGTCAGTGCCGTCGATGCCCGCCGCGCCGACCCCCCCTCTGCCTCCGTT
>JAHZKD010000563.1 GCA_022600605.1 Actinomycetes bacterium | reverse complement strand
TGGCTGGTACGTAGTAGCGGCGGTGGCGGCGATGTCAGTCTTGCGTGCCCGGGTGTGGGATTCAGCGGTCTGTAAAGCGTGGTTGCTGGCTCAGCCTTACCTGACCGCCGGTGCCTTGTTGGTGCTCTATACAGCCACCGGGCGCTACCCTGCAGCATTCGGTGCGGCGCTGGTGCTTGCCGCACTTGCTGTGGCGTGGATAGTCGTGGCGCTCAACCCCGGTATGGCGTCGCCGGAGAGCTATTCCCTTCCGGTTAGGCGCCTGGTGGGCCTTGTGGCGGGCGGATTCGATGCGACGCTGATCCCCGTAATGGCCTATCTTGTGGGTTTCTTCAGCTGGGTGCTGAATCGATGACTCGGACTGCGTCAGCGTGTGTTGCTGCCGCGCTGGCCGCTGTGGTTTGGGTTTGTCCGCCTGCGTATGCCGTGGACCAGCCGAAGGTGGATCCAGCGGCGCCTCTTCCCAGCGGGGAACCTGGGCCCGCGCAACCGATGGAGCAGCGCGGCGCATGTGAGACGTCTGGAGTCATACCGGGCAGCGATCCAGCTGCTGCGACATCCAGCCAGGCCATGCTCGACCTTCCCGCTGCGTGGCAGTTCTCCCGTGGGGATGGTCAACTTGTCGCTGTCCTCGACACCGGCGTCCAGCAGGGCCCTTTGCTGCCTAATGTCGATCCAGGAGGTGATTATGTCGGGACTACTGATGGCCTCACCGACTGCGACGGAAGCGGCACGTTGGTTGCAGGAATCATTGCGGGACAGCCAGTTTCTCCTGACGGTAGCGAATTCTCGGGTGTCGCGCCAGGCGCGCAGCTGGTGTCACTGAGAGTTACCTCAAGCAGATTCTCACCTCGGACCCAGGGCGAGGATCCCGCACTGGAGCGCGCATCCTTCGATGTAGCGACGCTTGCCCGCGCGATCGTGCATGCCGCCGATCTCGGCGCTCGCGTGATCACCATCGGCTCCGCCACCTGCGTGCCTGCTGATAGGCCTGTCGAGCAGGACGCACTTGGCGCCGCGATTCGTTATGCGGCCGTAGACAAGGATGCGGTGATTGTGGCGGCAGCAGGTGATAGCGGCCAGACAGGGTCCGGGTCTGCTGGAACATCGTGTGAGTCCAATCCGCTTACCGACCTGGGCCGCCCCCAAGACCCGCGCAACTGGGCTGGGGTTACGTCGGTATCTGTCCCGTCGTGGTGGCAGCCCTACATATTGTCCGTGGGGTCGGTGACGACAGCCGGGCAACCTTCAAGGTTTTCGATGGCCGGGCCTTGGGTGGGTGTTGCTGCACCCGGTGAGGACATCTCATCGGTGAGCAACAGCGATGACGGTGGGCTCGCCAACGGCCTGCCCGACAATCACCAGAAGATGGCGCCGGTAAGCGGCACCAGCTATGCGGCCGGCTATGTGTCCGGCGTCGCCGCTCTGGTTCGCAGTAAGTACCCCGAGCTGAATGCCACCCAGGTGGTACACCGCATTATCGCGACTGCGCACAACAGCGCCCGTGCACCTTCCAACCTTGTCGGGGCCGGCATCGTGGATCCGCTGGCAGCGCTGACCTGGCAGCTCCCCGCCGACTCGCACGCTGCGGGAACACCACAGGAGGCCACGAAGCCTATCGCTCTGCCAACCCCGCCTGCCCCTGAGGACAGCACACCACGGACCGTGGCGTTCATTGGGACCGCGGCCCTGATACTGGCCGTGATCGTCGCTTCCCTTGCGGCGCGCCGACGAAAGGATGCAACGTAGTGAGCCCGTTCGGCGCGATACCGGTTCCCGGAAGCCTCCGCATCACGCTGGTGTTGCTGGCAGTCATTCCGGCGGTGATGGCATATCCGTGGAATTCCTCGCGCTCATACTGGTTGCTCGGCACGGCCGTCACAGTCGTAGTCGTGCTACTCGGCTGGTGGCGTGGACTTCATCTCACCACAATCCTGGGCCGTCGACTGAGGATGGTGCGGCATCGCGGTAACATCGCCGTTCGCCCGGAATCTGCCACTACGACAACAGTATTGATGAACGTCCGTGCGGCACAAGGCAGTTCCGATCAGTTGCCGCTGCTGCTCATCGCAGGGTACCTAAACCGGTTTGGAGTCCGTGCCGACAAGATCCGGATCACGAACTGCAGCCGTGGTTCCGATGTATCACCGAGTCAGACGTGGATCGCACTGACGATTTCAGCTGGCGACAATCTCGACGCGCTCCTCGCGCGGTCGCCGCGCAGCCCGCTGCACGAGACGGCCGAGGTGGCAGCACGCCGGCTCGCCGCTCATCTCGGTGAGCTTGGTTGGGATGCCACGATCCTCAAGCCGAACGACATTCCACGTCTATTCGGTCACGAAGGCTCTGAGGCGTGGCGTGCCCTACAGCGACAAACTCCAGATTTCGTTGCAGCGTACAGAATTAGGGTGGATGACCTCTTTGCGGAAACACTCGAGGCAGTCTGTGCCCACGCGGCGGGTGAGAAGTACATCGCGCTGGAACTGGCGGGCGGGGGAGTCGACACCACCATCGCCGCCGCATGTGCGTTCGTGGAGGATGCTCCGCCAGGGGCGACGGCGCCGGTTGCCGGGCTGGTCAATCAACATGGTAACCAGCGGCCGGCGTTGACGGCGCTGGAGCTCTCGTCGACGCAGCGGCTTGAGGGACACGAGAGAACTACTCCCGCACTGCTGGCGCAGCTGCTCTGGCCGACACCGAACAGGCAGAGTGTGCACCGTGCGTTGTAGCGTGGCGATCTCTTAGTCACATCGACTCTTAGTCACATCGAGGG
>JAHZKD010000562.1 GCA_022600605.1 Actinomycetes bacterium | reverse complement strand
TCGAAGCGGAAGCCGTCGACGTGCATCTCGGTCACCCAGTACCGCAGCGAGTCCATGATCAGCTGAAGAGCGTGCGGGTGGCCGGCGTTGAGGCTGTTCCCGGTCCCGGTGTAGTCCATGTAGTAGCGCTTGTCGTCGTCGACGAGCCGGTAGTACGCGGCGTTGTCGATGCCACGCATGGACAACGTCGGACCGAGGTGGTTTCCCTCGGCGGTGTGGTTATAGACCACGTCGAGGATCACCTCGATGTCGGCCTCGTGTAGCGCGCGGACCATGGCCTTGAACTCCTGGACCTGACCGCCGGGTGTGGCGCTGGCGCCGTACTTGAAGTCCGGCGCGAAGAACCCGATGGTGTTGTAACCCCAGTAGTTGGACAACCCCTTGGCGATCAAGGTCGAGTCGTTGGCGAAGTGATGCACCGGCATCAGCTCGATGGCGGTGACCCCGAGCCCCTTGAGGTGCTCGATGATCACGGGATGGGCGATGGCGGCATAGGTCCCGCGGCTGCGCTCCGGAATATCGGGGTGTGTCTGGGTGAGGCCCTTGACATGCGCTTCGTAGATGATCGAGTCCGCATACTCATGTTGCGGCGGCCGGTCGGTGCCCCAGTCGAAGAACGGGTTGATCACGACCGATTTGGGCATGCTGGGGGCCGAGTCGTCGTTGTTGCGGCTGTCGGGGTCGCCGAAGTTGTAGCCGAACAGCGATTGGTCCCAGTGGAACGTGCCGTCGATGGCCTTCGCGTACGGGTCGACCAGGAGTTTGTTGGGGTTGCAGCGTTGGCCCGAGGCCGGGTCGTAGGGTCCGTGCACCCGGTAGCCGTACCGTTGACCCGGCTCGACTTCGGGCACGAAGCCGTGCCACACGAAGCCGTCCACCTCGGGCAACGGCAGCCTGGTCTCGTTGCCTTCGTCGTCGAACAGACATAGTTCAACCAACTCGGCGGCTTCGCTGAAGACGGCGAAGTTGCTACCGGAGCCGTCGTAGGTCGACCCGAGTGGGTAGGCCTTGCCGGGCCACATCTCGGTAAGCGCGGCGGTGTGGGGCGGCGAGTCGACCTGCGCGGCCGGGATGACCGCGGGCGAAGCGGTGTCCCTGGAACTGGCGGCAGAACTGGTGGCGGAAGCCAAGGTGCACACTCCGGGTTAACGGGAACCGAACAAGAAGACGATACGGTGCCGGCGGGCGTGTGGACCGACTGCTCTCGGCGCGGGGACGGAGATACAGAGATTCTGCGGATGCGGCTAGCCGGTTACGGTGACGCCTGCCGCGCGCAACGCGTCTCAGGCATCGGCGGTAGTTGTCGGAGACACCCCCGCTGTCAGGTCGAGTAGAACCGTCGTCGTGAGGCCCGCGGCGACTGCATCGAAGGCGGTCGCCTTCACGCAGTAGTCCGTGGCGATCCCCACCACGTCGACCGCGGCACGCTTTAGAGTGGCTAGTACCGGCCGAGCAATCCACGGTGGAGGAATGTAGCGGATGTTGTCCTATGCGTCCGGAGTCGACGAACCGCCCCTACTGGATGAGACGATCGGCGAGAATCTGGCGCGAACGGTGGCAAGGGTCGGTGACCGCGAGGCACTCGTTGAGTGCGAGACCGGGCGACGGTGGACTTACGCGGAGTTCTCCGAGGCAACCGTTCGCATCGCCACAGCACTGCTGCACAGAGGGATCCAACCCGGCGACCGCGTCGGCATATGGTCGCCCAATACCGCCGAATGGGCGATGATCCAGTACGCCACAGCGCAGATTGGTGCCATCCTCGTCACCATCAACCCGGCTTACCGTGCCGAGGAACTGGAATACGTGCTCAACCAGTCCTCCGTCGCGCTGGTGCTGTCGGCGGAGTCGTTCAAGACATCGGACTACGCCGGGATGCTCGCCGCTGTCGCCGGCCGTTGCCCGCATCTGCGCGACGTTGTCATCATCGGATCACCGAGCTGGTCGGCTATCGCCGGGACTGAAGCCGACGCGGGCGCGCTGCGCGACGTGCAGGCAGGTCTGCGCCCCTCGGACGCGATCAACATCCAGTACACCTCGGGCACCACGGGTTTCCCCAAGGGCGCGACGCTGACGCACGCGAACATCCTCAACAACGGCTACCTGGTCGGCGAGTGCCTCGAGTACACCGAGGCGGCCAGGGTGTGCATCCCGGTACCGTTCTACCACTGCTTCGGGATGGTTCTGGGCAACCTGGCGTGCACCTCACATGGTGCGGCAATGGTGATCCCCAGTGCGGGCTTCGACCCCGAATCAACTCTGAAAGCCGTTGCTGCGCAGAGGTGTACGTCGCTGTACGGGGTTCCCACGATGTTCATCGCCGAGCTGTCTCTGCCGAACTTCGCAGAGTATGACTTGTCGAGCTTACAGACGGGAATCATGTCGGGGTCGCCCTGCCCGGAGCACGTGATGCGCAACGTCATCGACCGCATGCACATGGTTGGGGTCGCGATCTGTTACGGCATGACTGAGACCTCTCCGGTCTCCACCCAGACGCTGCCCACCGACTCGTTGCATCGTCGGGTGGGCACCGTAGGACGGGTCGGCCCGCATCTGGAGATCCAGATCGTTGACGGGGCAGGCGCGCAGGTTCCGCGGGGCGTACCTGGTGAGCTGTGCACGCGGGGTTACAGCGTGATGGCGGGCTACTGGGGCGACCCGGACAAGACCGCCGAGGCCATCGACACCGATGGGTGGATGCACTCCGGCGACGTCGCGGTGATGGACGATGACGGCTACTTGAGCGTGACTGGCCGCATCAAGGACATGGTGATCCGGGGCGGCGAGAACATCTACCCACGCGAAGTCGAGGAGTTCCTCCACAGCCACCCGGACATCATCGACGCACAGGTTGTGGGCGTGCGCGACGAGAAGTACGGCGAAGAACTGATGGCGTGGATCAGAGTGACTGACGGTGCGCAGCCCCCCACCACCGAGGATCTGCGCGCGTTCTGCGCCGGGCGGATCGCCCACCAGAAGATCCCACGGTACGTCGAAGTTATCGACGAGTTCCCGTTGACCGTGACGGGCAAGGTGCGCAAGGTCGAGCTGCGCACACGTGGGGAGGAACTGCTCGGCGGTGGGAGTTGAGAATTATCCCCCGGCAGCTGCGCCAACGCGACGCCACGACATGCGGACCCAGCACAGCCGTCGTCGCGGGAATGCTGCTGGACCCCGAATCCCGCTCGAGGCTTTCCGATCCCGACTCCGGCGTCGCCTGGTTCAGTCAGGAGCAGGCGCGGGTGCACTCACTGGTAAACCGGGTGTGGCCGCGCGCGTTGGGCATGACCCCAATGGGAATGGCGAGAGCGCTCAACCTTCACTCGCGCAGCTGCGGGATCCGCTACCGGTGGCGGATATGGGCTGGTCGCTGTGACTCGCTAGACGACGTAGTCAATGCGGTTGGGTCCGGTTGGCCGGTGCCAATGTTGATCGGCAGATGGATTCCGCGGCACTGGGTGCTGATCTCCGACGTGTCGCCCCTCGGACTGCAGTGCTATGAACCGTCCTCCGGTGAGGTGCGCAGCGTCGCTGCAGACACACTTCGGCTGGCCCGGCTCAGCGGGCTGGGCTACCGGCGGCCCTTCGCATTCGTCGTGCCGACAACCGAAAGGCGAATGCCGGCGAGGCGGCTGCCCGGCCGTCGAGGGGATGGGGCGGAGAAGGATGGCCGATCTGCACTGTGGTAGTCAGGGCAAGCAGGCGCATTGCGTCAGCTAGTACGTCAAACTATAGTCTGGACACATGTCCAAAAAGGTTCGGATTCCTTGTTCCGCACGATTTGGGCAGGTCAGGGCGCCTTTCGCTCCCCGACGACCGCTGCGCTTGCGCGCCACAAAGGGTAAGTGAGCTGAGAATGCGCATCGCCTTGTTGTCCTACCGGAGTAAAACCCACTGCGGAGGCCAGGGAGTCTATGTTCGGCATTTGAGCGGCGGCTTGGCCGAGCTCGGCCACGACGTCGAAGTCTTCTCCGGCCAGCCCTACCCCGACGGGCTCGACCCACGCGTTCGGCTGACGAAAGTCCCCAGCCTCGATCTCTACCGCGAGCCGGATCCGTTCCGCGTCCCGAAGCCTAGCGAGATCAAGACCGGGATCGACCTGCTGGAGCTACTCACCACCTGGACCGCGGGCTTTCCCGAACCAAAGACCTTCAGCCTGCGCGCCGCCAGGCTGCTGGCCAGGCGCTGCGAAGAGTTCGATGTGGTGCACGACAACCAGTGCCTTGGCACTGGGCTATTGACGATCGCAAAGTCGGGCCTGCCGGTTGTCGCCACGGTGCACCACCCGATCACCCGGGACCGAGTGCTGGATGTCGCCGCCGCCAAGTGGTGGCGCAAACCGCTGGTGCGTCGGTGGTACGGCTTTGCCGAAATGCAGAAGACGGTGGCCCGTCAAATCCCCGAATTGATCACCGTCTCCTCGACGTCGGCCGCCGACATCGCCGCGGATTTCGCGGTCAGAGCCGACCAGCTCCAGGTCGTGCCGCTGGGAGTCGACACTGAACTGTTCCAGCCGGCGCAGAGCCGAGTCCGCAACCGCATCATCGCTATCGCCAGCGCGGACGTCCCGCTCAAAGGGGTCAGCCACCTGCTGCACGCAGTTTCTCGGTTACGTGTCGAGCGTGACCTTGAATTGCAGCTTGTCGCGAAGCTGGAGCCCAACGGACCAACCGAGAAACTCATCGCCGAGTTGGGCATCTCCGACATCGTGCACAGCTCCAGCGCGCTGAGCGATTCTGAGCTGGCAGACCTGTTGGCGTCTGCTGAAGTAGCTTGCATCCCTTCGCTGTACGAAGGGTTTTCGTTGCCAGCAGTGGAGGCGATGGCCAGCGGGACCCCGATTGTCGCCAGCCGGGCCGGTGCGCTGCCCGAGGTGGTCGGAGCCGACGGCGAATGCGCAAGGTTGGTTGAGCCGGCCGATGTGGATGAATTGACGAGTGTGCTGGGTGAATTGTTGGATTCGCCGATGGAGCTGCGAAGGCTCGGTGACAACGGACGGCGGCGTGCACTGGAGGTCTTCAGTTGGGAATCCGTTGCCGCACAGACTCTTGCAGTCTACGAGCGGGCCCGTGAACGGGTCGCGAAATGCTGACCGTGGACTTCGACCAGCTTGGGGTCGGTGCCGGGACAAAGGTGATCGATGTCGGTTGCGGCGCAGGCCGGCACACCTTCGAAGCGTTCCGGCGCGGCGCCGATGTGGTCGGATTCGACCAGAGTGCATCTGATCTCAACGACGTTGACGAAATCCTGCAAGCGATGAAGAAACAGGGCGAGGCGCCTGCTCGGGCCACAGGTGAGGTAGTCAAGGGTGATGCCCTCGACCTTCCCTATGGTGACAACACATTCGACTGTGTAATCGCCTCCGAAATTCTCGAGCATGTACCTCAGGATGACCGGGCGATATCGGAGTTGGTGCGTGTACTCAAACCCGCCGGCGCGCTTGCGATTACGGTGCCACGTTGGCTACCGGAGCGCATCTGCTGGGCGCTGTCGGATGAGTACCATGCCAATGAGGGCGGGCATATTCGTATCTATCGTGCAGACGCGCTGCGCGACAAGTTCATCGCCCATGGCCTTCGGTTGACG
>JAHZKD010000063.1 GCA_022600605.1 Actinomycetes bacterium | reverse complement strand
TTCCGCTGGCACGGCAGCGAAGAGGTTGAACATCGCAGCGTGGCCCACGATGTAGCCGTCTACTTCCATGACAGCTACTTCGCCCGAGTTCGCGCCATGAGCACGGCGGCGAGCATGCTGTTCGTGTTCTTTCAGCGGGCTGCGTGGCACCTGGTCAAGACTGACCCCTCCGTCACCGCGAACTGGTGGACATTCAATCGGATGCGGATGCGCGACTCCAGCCTCGGCCTGCTTCCCCGCTACCGCACATTGTTCGGATCGAGCACCCTGAGTTACTTCCGGCCCGGCTACTCCCCCGAGAAAGTCGGCTCTACCGCGCAGGCCGTCGCCTACCTTGCGGCCTCTCCGGCCGCCCGCACGGCCCATATGTGATGCGGCTGTTCGAGCAGTTCCGGCAGGTAGTCGAAAGGACACCGCCGAGCGCATCCGGTCGCGCCCGCCATGACCGGACGGTCGCGGTCGCCGGAGTCGCGATCTCCGGAATGTTCGCTGCATCAGCAGCGATTCAGCGGATCCCGATGCCGAGCGGTTCAGACAGCACCATCGTGCTGAGCGTCGAACGCCGTCGCGTCGTAGCCCGCGATCAGGATGTCGTCGAGTTGACGCTGGCACCAGGGCCCGGCGTCACACTGCCCAGGTGGTATCCCGGCGCACACATCGACGTGCACCTGCCCAGCGGACGGGTCAGGCAATACTCACTGTGCGGGGACCCGGACTCGCCTGAGCGCTATCGCATTGCGGTGCGCCGCATTCCCGACGGAGGCGGAGGGTCCATCGAGATCCACGACGGGCTGCCGGAAGGCGCCACCGTGTACACCCACGGCCCGCGCAACGCGTTTCCGCTCACCGTGCCGGGGCACGGATCTCCGGCGCGACGGTTTCGATTCATCGCCGGTGGCATCGGCATCACCCCGATTCTTCCGATGCTTGAACGGGCCCGTCGTCTCCAGATCGATTGGTCCATGGTCTATGCAGGCCGCACCCGCGACAGTCTCCCGTTTCTTGACGAGGTAGCCGCTTTGGGCGCCAGTGTCGAGATCCGAACCGACGACACCTGCGGTCTGCCCACGGCCGCGGAGTTGCTCGGCGAGTGTTACGCAGACACGTCGGTCTATGCGTGTGGACCCGCCCCCATGCTGACCGGGATCCGTTCGGCGCTGGCCGGCCGCGACGACGTCGAACTGCATTTCGAAAGGTTCGCCGCCGCGCCTGTCGTCGACGGCCGGCCATTCCAGGTCACCGTTGCATCCACCGGCGAAACGGTGGCCGTCGGCTCTGAGGAAACGCTGCTCGCCGCGTTGCGGCGCGAGGGGGTCAACGCTCCGTACTCCTGCCAGCAGGGGTTCTGCGGGACGTGCCGGACGAGGGTGCTCGCCGGCGAGGTCGAGCATCGCGACACGCTGCTGACCGAACCCGAACGCTCGGCAGGCATGATGCTGACTTGCGTCTCCCGCGCCGCCAGCGAATCTGGCCTGACTGTGGACTGTTAGGGATACTCAGCCTGATCGGTAGCATGCGGCCATGCCAGTGGCCGCTGGGGAGACATTCGCGGGCTACACGATCGTCGAGCTCCTGGGTTCCGGCAGCATGGGTGAGGTGTACCTCGTCCAACATCCGGTGGAGTCGATATCCCCGCGCGAGAGGCAATTCGAACTGAGCTAGTCGAGTCCTGTTCCCGAGGTCGGCCGCATGCAAGGATGGTTCTCACCATGGCCCGTCCACCGAAACCGGTCGATCGGCGAGATCAGATCCGGCAAATGCGCCGATTTGACCCGTTCCGGCCGCTCGACATGTTCACTTCGATGTGGTCGGCGACCGCGATGGCGCCGGTCAACAGTGGAGCCGCGGCCGCCTACCGGACACTGTTCATGACGATGCGCCGGATGGTGGTCGGGCGCAGGCTCACGGTGCGTCTAGATGAGGGCGACCTCAGAATGACGGTGACGAAGTTCGACTCCAGGCTCGATGTGCGTGGGCTGTCGGTGGGACAGCTCAACGACGTCACCCTGACCGCCCGCAATATCCGCTGGGGGGCAAGCTCTTTCGACCATGGAACCGTGGTGCTGCACAATGTGCACCTCAAGCCCACGTCTCCCCCTGTGCTGGTAGCCGCGCCGGTGGATCTAACGCTGGACGTACCGACCGATGCGCTCGACAACCTGTTTCGCACCGCCGCGCCGCGGCTGCGTGGCGAGATCGGAGACGACGGCGTCGCGCGGCTGCGGATGGCCCGCCGGCCACAGATGGGGCACGTCGAAGTCGAGGTCAGGCTGGACGGTTCGGCACTGTGGCTCACACCTCGGGGGCTGACGCTGGGCAACTCACGCTGGCGGCTGCCGGCCCGGACTCCGCCCTACCGGGTGCAACTGCCCGAGCTCGCGCACGGGTTGCAGATAACCGGCGTGGAGTTCACCCCGGGCATGCTGCGGCTGACGGGGACGATGCCCGAATGGCGTACCGAACTGCCACGTCGGCGGTTGGAGGACATTATTACCCAACTCAGCGTTACCGGCGTTGTGCTAAATCTGTCCCGAATCGGTCGACTGCGATAGCTGTTGGCCGCGCCGCCCCGCGGCGGCCTGGACTCAGGAAAGGACGGGGGCCTCAGACTCCGGTCCAGGCTTCGTCGAGGCGTGCGGCGACGTCGATGATCTTGGCCTGTTCGGACTGTGGGCTGTCGATCTCACCGGCGACGTGCGCGGCGATGAAACGCCTGATCTCGGCATCTACCCCGCCGATGATGCGTACCACCTCCGCACGGAGGGACTTGGATGTCACGTGGATCGAGATGTCGGAGGCGCGGGGTTTTGCGACGTCGAGGATCAACAGCAGTGGTTCGGCTGCCTTCGCGGTGGCGCGCAGCGAGATCTCACCGAACACCACGAACCTAGGTCTATCAATGACCAGGTCGACGACCATGTTGATTTCCAAAGGAATGCGGATCGCGAACGTGATCTTCTCGCCGACCTGCCGAGTGACCCTGGGTTCCAGGATTCGCACGTGGGCGGTGACCTTGGCGATTTTTCCCGGCCCCTGGGCGATCGGGCCCAGCTTGAACGCGTCACCGGCGATCGCGCCGATCGCGCCGCCCACACGTTCCTCGGTGACGGCGACCTCGAAGAACCGACGGCCGAATTCTTCGTAGGTGAGGTAGTCAGCTGCTTCCATGGTGGTCCTACGTTCTCATGAAGGCGGTGTGGATCGCGGCAACGTGGCCGAATTCGTTGCCGACACCGCTGGCGCCGGCCGCTGTTTCGGCGCCAGCGTCACAGGGTTTCGCTGAATACCCGGATCCGGGTGATGGCCACGCGGTCGGTCGCGAGGTCCCCGAAAACCACGCTGTGGCGGCCCGCCCGGTCGACGCGCGCTGCGACTGCACGCCCCGACCGGATCAGCTTGTGCCAGCTCCCGCCGGAAAGGTGTTTGACCAATTCGGAGGTGGTCAGTGGCTCGGTATCGCCGAGGGTGATCGGGATGTCGGTCGCAAACCTGCGCACGCTGATTTCATCTCCGCCGCAGATTTCGTCGAGCAAACGTGCGAAAAGGCCTTTGCCGCCGGTTCCGAGCCCCCGGAATCCGCTGAGAAACCCCAGGCTGCCGGAGAGTCCCTGATTGGCGAACATGTTTCTGCCGAGGGCGATTCCGGCCGGCACCGAACCGACCCCGCTGCGAGCGAACTGTCTGATCATCGTGGGCAGTTCCCAGTAGGCCGACAGGCCGGCGACTCGCAGCTCATCACGGTCGGCCCGTAGGTCGTACCGGATGTAGGTGGGCACTCGCAGGGTCAGGTTCGAAGCCATCTGGATCTCGAGTTCGAGGTCGCGCACTACTGTGCAGCCGACGACCAGGTCGACGTCCGGGTGATGGCTGATGGCCCGCGGTCCGATGAACGTGTCGTAGAACTGTCCGATTGCGACCTGCCCGCGGTGTGGCGCTGACCCGACCGGATCCTCGACGCACCCGTCAGCGGTAAACAGACCGATCCAGCCGGCGCGATCGTGCGCGCCGGCCGCGGCCAGGGACCGTTGCGCAGTTGCCAGCAGGTTCGTTCGTGTCGGGCCCATATTGATGCCTACCACTTCAGACTGGTCATAGTCGACTAGTTGCGCTGACGCGGGCACACTGGTTGTTATCCGCTGCGCTGCGTGCGTGGCCGTGAGGAGGAACCACGATGAGTAACAATTCCCCCGGCGGGCCGTTCGGCTTCGATCCCGAGGACTTCGACCGCGTGGTCCGTGAAGCAGGTCAAGGTCTGCGCGACGCGCTCGACGGCCTGGGCAGGTTCGTGAACACCTCCGGCCGTCCCGGATGGTCGGCGTTGTTCGACGACTTCGTGCAGGGCTCGGGAGCCCGCGCGCAGCAGGAAACCACCGGCGATGCCGGTGACGGGGTGTGGGCCATCTACACCGTGGCCGACGGCGGAGGTGCCCAGATCGAGCAGGTGTATCCCACTGAGCTGGATGCGCTGCGGGCAAACAAGAACAACACCGACCCGGCACGGCTGGTCAGGTTCTTGCCCTACGGCATGGCGGTGGCCGTGCTCGACCTTCCCGAGTCCACGGACGGCACAGATCTAACTTCCTAGTCTGAAGCTCCAGAGCCGCCGATGAGGTGGGTTCTGCGGTAGGTGCGGTTGATTTCGAGCCACCCACCTTCTTGAGCCGATCTACAGCCGGAAGATAACTTATATAGGCTAAGTTAAGATCGGCAGAACTCAAGATACGAAACCGGAGGTTGATCTTGGCCGGCAAAAGTCCGGAGCGGAGATCGTGATCGCTCTCGCCAAGAAGGTGTGGCTGCCGTTGCTTATCGTGTTCGTGTTGGTGGTGGCTGGACTCACCGTCTCGCGGATCCGCACGTTCTTCGGCTCAGAGGGCATCATCGAGACGCCGCGCAACTTCGCCGATCTGCCCGAGCCGTTCGATCCCAAGGTGGTCCGCTACGAGATAACCGGCACCGGGTCCTACGCCGACATCAACTATCTCGATCTCGACGCCAAGCCACAACGCGTCGATGGTGCGGCGTTGCCGTGGTCGCTCACTCTGAGTACCACCGAACCGTCGGCAGCGCCCAACATCGTCGCTCAGGGGGACGGCAGCACGATCACCTGCCGGATCCTGGTCGATGACGAACTCAAAGATCAGAATACGACCGACGGCGTGAATGCCCAGACCTTCTGCTTTGTGAAGTCCGCATGAGTACACCGGTCCGCGAAGCGCCCACCGGGGGGTCCCCGCCCACCCCCGCGCCATCTCGTCCGTTCGTTCCTCGGATGATCCGCACATTTGCAGTCCCGATCATCCTGGGCTGGATCGCGCTTGTCGTCGTCCTCAATCTTGTTGTGCCTCAGCTGGAAACGGTCGGGCAGCTGCGCGCCGTCTCGATGAGCCCCGATCAAGCGCCGGCGATGATTTCGATGAAGAAGGTCGGCGAGCTGTTCGAGGAAGGCGACTCTGACAGCTCGGTGATGATCGTGCTGGAGGGCCAGGAACCCCTCGGCGATGAGGCGCACGCGTGGTACGACACGTTGGTCGATCGGTTGGAGGCTGACACCGCCCACGTCCAGTCCGTGCAGGACTTCTGGAGTGACCCGCTCACCGCATCGGGTTCGCAGAGTAATGACGGGTTGGCCGCCTATGTCCAGGTGAAGCTCGCGGGTAACCAGGGCGAGGCTTTAGCCAATGAGTCGGTGAAATCGGTCCAGAGCATCGTCCGCAATTTCCCACCGCCGCCTGGTATTGAGGCGTACGTTACCGGGCCCGCAGCGCTGGCCGCCGACCAGCACATCGCGGGCGACCGCAGCATGCGGTTGATCGAACTGACGACCTTCACCGTCATCATCATCATGTTGCTGCTGGTGTACCGCTCGATCGTCACCGTGCTTCTCACGCTGGTCATGGTCGTGCTGTCGCTGACCGCCGCTCGGGGTGTGGTCGCCTTCCTCGGTTACCACGAGATCATCGGGCTCTCGACCTTTGCCACCAACCTCTTGGTGACATTGGCGATAGCCGCGGCAACGGACTACGCCATCTTCCTCACCGGCCGATATCAGGAGGCGCGCACCGCGGGCGAGGACAAAGAGACCGCCTTCTACACGATGTTCGGCGGAACCGCGCACGTGGTGCTGGGCTCGGGTCTGACCATCGCCGGCGCGACGGCATGCCTGAGCTTCACCCGACTTCCATACTTCCAGACCTTGGGGGTCCCGCTGGCGATCGGCATGGTCGTGGTGGTTTTGGGCGGTGTCGTGCTGATGACCGCGACGATCTCGGTTCTCAGCCGGTTCGGCCTACTGGAGCCCAAGCGCTCGATGAGGGTGCGCGGCTGGCGCAAGATCGGCGCAGCGGTGGTGCGTTGGCCCGGCCCGATCCTGGTCGCGACGGTCGCACTGTCGCTGGTGGGTCTGCTGACCCTGCCGGGTTACGAGACGAACTACAACGACCGCGACTACCTACCTGCCGACCTGCCCGCCAACGAAGGCTATGCAGCCGCAGACCGCCATTTTTCGGCAGCCCGGATGAACCCAGAAATGTTGATGGTCGAAAGCGACCACGACCTAAGGAACTCGGCTGATTTCCTGGTGATCGACAAGATTGCCAAGGCCATTTTCCGTGTTGAAGGCATCGGGCGCGTACAGGCCATCACGCGGCCGGACGGTAAACCGATCAAACACACGTCCATCCCGTTCCAGATGAGCATGCAGGGCACCACGCAGCGTCTGAACGAAAAGTACATGCAGGACCGGATGGACGACATGCTCGTTCAGGCCGACGAGATGGCCAAAACCATTGTGACGATGGAGAAGATGGCAGGCCTAACGGCACAGATGGCGGAGGTCACCCACAGCATGGTGACGAAGATGGAGGGAATGGTCATCGATATCGAAGAACTTCGCGACAACATCGCGGACTTCGATGACTTCTTCCGTCCGATCCGCAACTACTTCTACTGGGAACCACACTGCTTTGACATCCCAGTCTGTTGGGCGCTGCGGTCGGTGTTCGACACCCTCGACGGCATCAACGTGATGACCGAGGACATCAAAGACATCCTGCCGGACATGAAGCGCCTGGACACCCTGATGCCTCAGATGGTCTTGTTGATGCCCGAGATGATCTCGAACATGCAGACCATGCGCACGATGATGCTGACCATGTACCAGAGCCAGAAGGGCATGCAGGATCAAATGGCCGCGATGTCGGAGGACGCGGACGCCATGGGCGAGGCGTTTGACGACTCGATGAACGACGACTCGTTCTATCTTCCGCCGGAGATCTTCGACAACGCGGATTTCCAGCGCGGCCTCGAGCAGTTCTTGTCCCCCGATGGCCATGCGGTCCGGTTCATCATCTCCCACGAGGGTGACCCGCTGAGCCCCGCGGGCGTCGCCAAGATCGAGGCGATCAAGACCGCCGCCAAGGAAGCCATCAAGGGAACTCCGCTGGAGGGATCCAAGGTCTACCTCGGCGGGACCGCGGCGATGTTCAAGGACATGCAGGTGGGCAACACCTATGACTTACTGATAGCGGGCATCTCGGCTCTGGGCTTGATCTTCATCATCATGTTGATTATCACGCGCGCCGTGGTCGCTGCCGCCGTCATCGTTGGCACGGTGGTGGTCTCCCTTGGCGCGTCCTTTGGACTTTCGGTGCTGTTCTGGCAGCACATCTTGGGCATTGAGTTGCACTGGATGGTCCTGGCGATGGCTGTGATCATCCTGCTAGCTGTCGGGGCGGACTACAACTTGCTCCTGGTGTCCCGACTCAAAGAGGAGATACACGCCGGAATCGGGACGGGAATCATCCGGGCGATGGGCGGTAGCGGCTCGGTGGTGACCGCCGCCGGGCTGGTTTTCGCATTTACCATGATGTCGATGTCAGTCAGCGAGCTGACCGTCATCGGGCAAGTCGGCACCACTATCGGTCTGGGTTTGTTGTTCGACACCCTGGTAATCCGCGCGTTCATGACACCGGCGATCGCCGCGCTGTTGGGTCCGTGGTTCTGGTGGCCGCAGCGGGTACGCAGACGGCCTGTTCCGTCTCAGTGGCCGAAACCTACTGGACTGCAGTCGAACCCATCGGAGGGAGTTAAGCCATGAAGCAGGGCTTTGCAGTAATCTGCCTGTTGGCCTCCGGGCTGGTGTTTGCCACACCTGCGGCCGCGGACCCCGACTCTGCGTTCGCCGAGGAGTTACATACCTACGGCATCTACGGCCAGAAGGACTACAACGCCTGGATCGGCAAGATCACGTGCAAGAGGATTGACGAGAATGTCGACAACGACGCGTTCGAGTCGGCAGACTTCATACACACCAACCTGGCCAAGGATTCCACCACCGCGCAGGCGTGGCAGTTCCTGGCTGCGGCCCTACGAACATACTGCCCGGAGAAGTTGCCGATCCTCGTCAGCGCGGCGGGGCACTGATGGAGGAGCGAGATGTTGTTCGCAACCGTACGTAGAACCGGTGCCGCACTGGCGGTGTTCGGCGCAATCGCGGTGACTCTGCCGGGCACGGCTGCCGCCGACGCCACCGACGACTATCCGATCCCCAATCGAATGCTGAAGACGACCTGTACCGCCGAGCAGATCATGGCTGCCGCACGGGATGTCCGACCCGTCTACTACGAGCGCTACATGATCGACTACAACAACAAGACCCCCGACATCCATCAGGCTGTTCAGGATCGGATCCATTGGTTCTACTCGATGGATTACGCAGGCCGCAGGGCATACTCCGAGGAAATCGCCACCAATATCTACGGTGAGCCGCTGGTGTTCAGATGGCCGAACTGGGCGAAGCTGTTCTTCAACAACAAGGGCGTGGCGGCCCGAACCACCGATATCTGCCATCAGTATCCGCCCGGCGACATGTCGGTCTGGACCTGGTAGCGGCTCTGCTGAGGCTGCGCAAATAGCTAATTAGAGGCCGAACTGGTCCTCGATGATCCCCAGCCACACCTGTGCCGCATCGATCGCGACCTTCTCACTGATAAATGCATGCTGGGTCCCGGTGTACACGTCGCGGAACGCCCGTTCGAGGCGGCTGCCCTCGCGGATCGCGCTCGTTCCGGCGACGAGGTGGGCCCATTCGGCACATCCGCGCGCGGTATCGGTGGCGAACACCGCGGCTACCCGCATGTCAGCGCGCAGTGTCGGAGTCAACTCGCCCCCCGCGGCGACTTCCGCTTCGGCGGTGGTGAACGCGTCGAGCACCAGAAGCCTGGCCGCTCGCCAGGCTGCGACGTGGTGTGCCAGTCCCTTCTGGAAGGTGGGTCGGCTTGCCAGCGCCGCCATGTCGCTCATCCGGTACTTCGTCTCCGCGAGCTCGGCGACGTCGTCGAGCATGCTCTTAGCGACGCCGAGCGCCCAGGCCGCATGACCTGCGGCGGTCACCGGCATCATGCCCATCCGGGTAACAGGTGAACTCCCCCGCATGGGCTCGCGGGTGAACAGCGCAAACGTGCGGCATTGCGGGACAAATACGTCGTCGATGGCGTAGTCGTAGGAGCCGGTGCCCTTCAGCCCCTGCACATGCCAGCCGTCGTTGAACCTGACCTGGTCGCGCGGGATCACTGCGACCTGCATGTCGGGCACGCCCTCGCTTACCCAACGAATCTCGCCGTCGACCATCGGCAGGAATCCAGTTGCCACGTACTCGGAGTGGCCGGTGCCCGACCCGAAACTCCATGAACCTGTCAGCCGATAGCCGCCGTCGACGGCGACGCCCTGGCCGTTGGGGAAGAACTGGCCGCCCATGGTGACGCGATTGTCGTTGGCGGTGAATACCTCGGCAAAGCCGGCGTCGGGCAAGTAGGTGGCCGCGGCGAACGCCGAGGGCAGGTTGGCGATACCAATCCAGCCGAAAGACCCGTCCTGCCAGGCCATTTCGATCCAGGTTTCGATCATATCGGCGAGCGACGGTTCGATCCCGCCGGCGGCGGTCGGGTTGAAGGCCGACATCAGACCGGTGGACCACATCGCATCGATGATCGGCGTTGTCAGTGTGCGGTTCTGTTCGGATTCAGCGGCCTCTGTGCGCACAAGATCGCGCATCTCACGGGCCAGGCTAACGATGTGGTCAGGGGGGTGGGAAACCTGTGATGCCGGCGTCACGGGTCGACCGTACGCGTTCAGGCCAACATGGTGAACACATTCAACATTTCTGTCATGTTGGGGGCAGGTGATGCGGTGAGGACTCTGTTATGTGGGGGACGGATTCTGTTGTGTCGGGGACAGATTCTGTTGTGTCGGGGACAGAT
>JAHZKD010000561.1 GCA_022600605.1 Actinomycetes bacterium | reverse complement strand
GCCCACCGGCCTGAAGATGATCGCGGGCTCAGCCATGCCGATGGAGCGCCAATCCAGAGCACAGGTGTTCTGGAACTACATCGGCGAGTCCGCCTCCTATGACCACATCCCCCTGGGCGACGAGTGGCGCGACCTGCCGCTGCAGGCCGTCGTGATCTTCCCGGAGTTCTGGGATGGGGAGCAACTCGACAGTGCGAACCACAAGAGCCACCTCGCCTACGGCAACGGCAGCGGTACCGGCCCCGATGGCCATCCCCTGCTGATCCCCCAGCTGCAGCTACAGATCCACTACGGCCGCATCAGCAACACCCTGCATCTGGTCAGTTCTGACTACATGACCCTGCCGGAACAGGAAAGTGACCTCGATCTGCGGCTGCAGCGCGCCAACGTCGAAGATCTCAGCTTCCGGAATGCCGAGGACGGCTTCGCGCCCGGCTGGAGTCTGCACGCGGACCAGATTCACCTTCCGTGGCAGGAAACCGCACCCACCGGGGAGCAGGTCGACGGCTTCGCCCGCCGCGAGGCAGATGTGCTGCGCCTGCCACTCTTCGCCGGTCCCGACGGCAATTCCGCTCGGCCGATTCCCACCGGCATCACCCAGCCCTACTCATCCGATAAGGCAGCCCTCCCGATACTGGGAACCCCGGGAGACGACGTCCTCGTCGGCACGGCCGCCGACGACCGTCTGGAAGCTCTCGAGGGCAACGACTCCCTGATCGGCGCCGGCGGCGCTGATCTGCTGGTGGGATCTGATGGAGCGGATCGATTCGTTCTGGAATCCATTTCCGACTCCACGATTGCGGCACCCGACGAGATCATCGGATTCGGTGCCGAGGATCGACTGGACCTGCGCGGCTTGAACCTGTCGCCGACCTCGATACAGCTCGAACAGCAGGGGCCGGCCGCCTGGTTCGTGCGTGCGGACGGAACGGATCTTGGAGTCCGCATCCGCACTGATGAATTGACAGCCGACCAAATTATTTTGGACTGACCGAAAACCCTGGTTGTCGCACACAGGCAGGCACGTTGCACGGGGCCGGTCGGTGTCCACTCGACATCCCGGGTGAGTCGCCGGCTCCGCAGAAAACGTCAGGCCGCTATGTCACTTCAGGAGGGCCGCGCCCAAATCGATTTTCTGCTCGCCCTCGTATGCGCGCTGCAAAGGCTCAACCACCTGCTCCACCTCGGCCGTGCCGGGCTTGCCCTTGATCTCGAAGCCCAGAAGCTGCGGGTTGCCGGTGTCGAGCATCTTCACGGCATGCGCAGGCTCGTTCGGCGCGCAGGCTCGGCCGGCGGGCCGGCGGGCCGGCGGGCGTGGACGCGAACGCCATCGCCTGCTCGCGCTCGCTTGAGCCGAAGGTACGGATCTCCACGGCAGGGACGAGCGGATCGAAGAACTTCGCCACCGCACGCGGAAACTTCTTGTCAGAGATCAACGCCATCTTGTCAGAGATCAAAGCCATCCGTGGAAATCGGTTCCACCGCTACCCGTTTCGGGCATGAACTACCTTGCTAACTAACGCGGTGCGGGCAATGGTGAGCTAACGCGGGCCAAACTGACGATCCCCGGCGTCGCCGAGGCCTGGAACGATGTAGGCGATGTCGTTGAGGCCGGAATCGATTGCCGCGGTGAACAGTCGCAGCCTCGGCGCCACTTTTTCCAGCGCAGCAAGACCTTCTGGAGCGACGACCACGCAGACCACCGCCACATCGACGGCGTCGCGGGCGTAGAGCAGCTCAATGGTGTGCACCATCGAGCCCCCGGTCGCCAGCATCGGGTCAAGCACGAGCACCGGCTGGGCGCTCAGGTCATCGGGAAGCGACTTTAGATACGGCGCGGGCTCGTGGGTGTCCTCGTTGCGGGCAACCCCCACGAAACCCACCCTGGCCTCTGGGATGAGCGCATGGGCCTGATCCACCATGCCCAGGCCGGCGCGCAGTACCGGAACCAGAAGGGGTGGTTTGGCCAGCTTCGCCCCAGTCGTGTCGGCCAGCGGAGTGCGCACCTCGACGGTGTCGACCGCCAGATCCCGAGTCGCCTCATAGACGAGCATCAAGGTGAGATCCCGCAGCGCGACACGGAACGCCGCGTTGTCAGTGCCCTCGTCACGCAATACGGTCAGCCGCGCCGCAGCCAGCGGGTGGTCTACGACGTGCACTTCCATGACTTTGAACTTAACGGGAACCGGACGCGCTTTCCCAACGTCCTAATCTTTATGCTCCCGCGCCTGTCTGCAGACACCGACCTCATTCGCGCCTACGGCTCGGCCTCCTCAGACCAGGCCGCCGAGCTGCAGGCGGTGGTTGCGCGGCTGACCGCACTGGGCACCTCACCTGGCTCGACGCCTGTTTCTATGCCTGTTTCTATGCCTGTTTCTATGCCTATTTCTATGCCTATTTCTATGCCCACCTCGATGTTCGGTCCGGTCGGCGCCCGCTTTCAGGCCGCGTTGGCCCAGGCCGCTGGACGCGAGGCCCACCGCGTCGCCGAGCTGAGTGCCTCCCTGGCGGCGGCACGCTCGGCGGCGTGGCACGCGGCACAGTCCTATTCGGAAACCGACAGCAGGGCCGGGGACCAGATCGCCGGCAACTGGTAATGCCCACCGCTCTGGTCTCAACGTTGACGGCGCCGATCCGCCGGGTGCAGGAGCTGGTCAGCCCAGGATTGTCGGGCGACCCGGCAGCCGGGGTCGTCGCGGAGCTGGGCGGGATCCACAACACGCTGGCCGATGTCGCGAACTCAGCCGGGCAGGCCTGGCACCGCACCGCCCCGGGATGGCTGGGAGCTGGAGCCGACGCTGCCGCCGAGTTCGCGGCGACAACCGCCACGGCGATCGACGATGCCGCAGAGCGCGCCGCACACCTTGGATCGACGGCTGAGAGCGCCGCAGCGGCAGTGGCGCGGGCTCACCGACGTCTACAGGCAATCGTCGACGAGTTTGAAGTCAAGGCGAGCGCACTGGAGCAGAGCTTGGATTCACCGGGAATCGCTGAGAAGCTGCTGGCCGAGGCACGCCGGTCTCTGGCGGAGGCGATCGCGGTGGTCGAGGAGTTGCTCGCTGAGCTCGACGGGCACGCCGCCGCACTGGATACCGCCGCACTGGCTACTGTGGCGCCGGCCGGCTCGACCGCCGCCACGGCGCCGGCAGGATTCAGCGACAGCGGTTCCGGCGCCGGCATCGGCTCGGGCCTCGGTGACGGCACGGCGCTGGGCACACCTGCTGCGTGGAGCGGCAGTGGCGGCGGATTCTCGGAGCCGGGCGGCGTCACCGGCGAGGGCGGGCACCAGTCAACCGATGAGTCGATGTTCGGCGAGGGCGTAGCGGTACGGCTGCCCGACGGCACCGTGGTGATGGCGCCGAACCCGGTGGCCGCTAGGGCGGTGCGGCATGCGCTGACCCAGCTCGGGGTGCCTTACCACTGGGGTGGCACCACACCGGACGTCGGGCTGGACTGCAGTGGCTTGACCCAGTGGGCCTATGGCCAAGCGGGCATGAACATCCCGCGATTGGCTCAGGAGCAAGACATCGGCGCTGCCGTTGCAGCGGGCGCACTTCGACCCGGAGACCTCGCTGTGTGGGACGGCCATGTCGCGATGATCGTCGGCAACGGAACCATGATCGAAGCGGGCGATCCGGTGAGTTTGTCCCCGATCAGAACCACCAACGCGGGCCAGGGTTTCCAGGGGTTCTGGCGACCTACGGCTTGAACGCCTGTCGGCGAAACGGCATTCAGGCGGCGCGAGTGCGACTTGGGAGCCCACACCCGTCGGCCCACGATGACCTCCTGGCTAGGCTGTGCCGCATGGCTGCTGACATCGTGCCGATCCGGCTGAGTCTGACCAAGGGCGACGTGTACACGCTGTGGGCGCCACGGTGGCGCGCCGATGGCGACGAGTGGGAGGCCTTCCTCGGCAAGGACGAGGACCTATACGTATTCGAGACAGTCGCCGCCCTGGCGGCGTTCGTCCGGACCAGCACCGACAACGACATCGCCGACCACCCCGCCTGGGAAGGCCTGACCGAGGCTAACGCCCACGCCCTGAACCCCAGCGATGAGCACACCCACGACCTGGCCGGCTTCGAGGAACTGTTCGCCAACAAGCCGAGTCCGGAGAGCTTGGACCAACTGCACGGCGCGATGGCAGTCGTCTCGTCCATCGGAACGGTATGCGAGCTGCCATCGGTCACGAAGTTCTTCAACGGCCATCCGGTTTTGGGAGCTGTCGGCGGCGGCGTGGACGCGTTCGGCGGTCGGGCGGGACGCAAGCGCTGGGCCGACATCGAGAAGATCATCGCGCGCGGTTGGGACAAAGTGGTTGATGCGATCGACGAGATCATCACCACCCCGGAGGTCGACGGTGCCGCGGTCGAGAAGGCCCAGGCCGAGCTCGACGAGCCAGCACCCGAACCCGAGGACACCGACCCCGCGGAGTTGGTGATCGACGACAGCGACGACAGCGTCGAGACCGACAAGGAGTCCGACGTGCTGGCGACCGCTGCCGAGCACAAGGTGCTCGGCAGCGACAAAAACTTCTGGCATCGCGTCGGCATCGACCCGGTCCGGCTGATGACCAGCGACGGCACCTTCTTCACACTGCGCTGTTACCTCGATGACCGGCCGATCTTCCTGGGCCGCAACGGGCGCATCAGCGTATTCGGATCCGAGCGGGCGTTGGCGCGCTATCTCGCCGACGAACATGACCACGACCTGTCCGACCTGGCCACCTACGACGACATCCGCACGGCAGCCACCGACGGCTCGCTACGCGTGGAAGTGACCGACGACAACATCTACGTGCTGACCGACATCGTCGACGAGATTGCCGAAGGCCCCGATGCCCTGGACCGAGCTCAGCTTGAGCTGGCAGTGGAGCTCCTGCGCGACCTCGGCGACTTCGCCGAGGACACCGGGGTTGCCGCCAAACTCGCCCCCGACGCACCGCTGGGCCGGCTGATCGCTCATGTGCTGGATCCGGACTCGGTGGCCCGGCCGACCCCGCCCTTCGCCGACGCCGTCGACCAGTGGGAGTCCCTGGAGCGGTTCGTCGAGTCCCGGCTGCGCAAGGAAACCACCTGACGCTCGCAGCTCGCCCCGCCAGCGGTAGCCGCTAACCCCAGCGGTCCCGTTAAACCCCAGCGGTCCCGTTAAACCCCAGCGGTCTTGTTAACCGACGAGCACCGCGTAGCGCGGCTTGATCACGTCGTCGATCAGCGCCAGGCGCTTGTCGAACGGAAAGAACGCCGACTTCATCGCGTTGATCGTGAACCGCTCAAGATCGCTCCACCCGTAGCCGAACGCTTCGACTAGTCGCAGCATCTCCAAGCTCATGGTGGTGTCGCTGATCAACCTGTTGTCGGTGTTGACGGTGACTCGGAATCGCAGTCGGGCCAGCAGGTCGAACGGATGCTCGGCAATGCTGCTCACCGCGCCGGTCTGGACATTAGAACTTGGGCACATCTCGAACGGAATCCGTTTGTCCCGCACGATCGATGCCAGCCGGCCCAGGCGCGGGGTGTCGTCGCCGCCCGGTTGGTGGAAGATGTCGTCGACAATCCGTACGCCGTGGCCGAGCCGGTCGGCACCGCAGAACGCGATCGCCTCGTGGATGGACGGCAGACCGAACGCCTCTCCAGCATGAATTGTGAAGCGGGCGTTGTTGGCGCGCAGGTACTCGAAGGCGCCCAGGTGGCGGGTCGGCGGATACCCTGCCTCAGCGCCGGCGATGTCGAACCCGACGACGCCGGAGTCGCGGAAGCGGATGGCCAACTCGGCGATCTCACGGGACCGAACGGCGTGGCGCATCGCGGTGACCAGGCAGCGAACCACGATGGGGCGGCCGTGGGCTACTGCGGCTTTCTCACCGTCGGCGAAGCCGGCGAGCACTGCGTCGACGACGGCATCCAGCGACAGACCACCGTCGATGTGCAGCTCGGGTGCGAACCGGATCTCTGCGTAGACGACGTTGTCCGCGACGAGGTCCTCAACGCACTCGTAGGCGACGCGATGCAATGCCTCGGGTGTCTGCATGACGCCGACGGTGTGCGCGAACGGCTCCAGGTAGCGCACCAGTGAACCGCTGTGGGCGGCTTTGCGGAAGAACTCCGCGAGCGCGTCCTCATCGGTCGCGGGCAAGTCGTCATAACCATGCTCGGCGGCAAGCTCGAGCACGGTCGCGGGTCGCTGCCCGCCGTCGAGGTGATCGTGCAGCAGCGCCTTGGGCGCCCGGCGGATGTTGTCCAGGGTCAACGGTGTCGTCATGGGATGTGCCTCACACGATGCGGTCGATGATGAGCGGCCGACCTGCCTGCCGGTCGGCAGAGGTCCTATCTACCGTCCACCCACCGTGGAGCTCCGACAGCGCCGCCGGGAATCGCTGCGGGGTGTCGGTGTACAAGGTGAACAGCGGTTCGCCCGCGGCGACGGGCTCACCGGGCTTGCGGTGGATGCGCATCCCGGCACCGAGTTGGACCCGCTGGCCCGGCTCGGAGCGGCCCGCTCCGAGCCGCCACACCGCCAGCCCCACTGCCATCGCATCGATATCGCCCATCGTGCCACCATGGGAAGCCGTGACGGTCTCACTGTGCGCACCGATGGGCAATCCCGCCGCGCCGGCTTTGGAAGCCGCTTGGGAAGACAGCACGGTCACATCCCCACCCTGGGCGGCAACCAATCCGCGGAACCGGTCCATCGCGGACCCGTCGCGCAGGGTCTGAGCTGGGTCGACCGCGTCTAGTCCGGCAATGTCGAGCATTTCGCGCGCCAGCGCCAGCGTCAGCTCGACCACGTCGTCGGGTCCTCCGCCGGAGAGGACCTCCACTGATTCCATGACCTCGACCGCATTCCCGACGGTTCGGCCCAGCGGCGCGTTCATATCGGTGAGCAACGCGCGGGTGGGCAGCCCCTGCTCGGTACCCAGGTCGATCATGGCGCGGGCCAGCTCCCGAGCCTCGGCCTCGGTGGACAAAAAGGCGCCCGAGCCCACCTTGGTGTCCAGCACGAGCCCTCTGGTGCCCTCGGCGATCTTCTTACTCATGATCGAGCTGGCGATCAACGGTAGCGACTCGATGGTGGCCGTGACATCCCTGAGTGCGTAGATCTTCCGATCAGCGGGTGCCAGCTCGCCGGCCGCGAAAATCGCTGCGCCGAGGTCGCAGAGTTGCTGGCGAACCTGGGCTTTGGTGATCTCAGCGGTGAATCCGGGGATGGACTCCAATTTGTCCAGAGTGCCTCCGGTGTGGCCAAGCCCGCGCCCGGAAGCCTGGGGCACCGCGCCACCACACGCCATGATGATAGGTACCAACGGAATCGTGATCTTGTCCCCGACGCCGCCGGTGGAGTGCTTGTCGACCAATGCCAGTGGTTTGCGTGGATTATCGGAGCGGCGTAGATCGGAGAAGTCGAGCCGCTCCCCCGAATCGATCATGGCGGCGGTCCAGCGAGCGGTTTCGGCGGTAGTCATGCCGCGTAGGAAGATCGCCATCAGCAGGGCCGACATCTGCGCTTCGGCGATGCGGCCGCATGTGTAGGCCGCTATCACCCAATCGATGCTTTCGTTGGACAGTGCGCCACCGTCCCGCTTGGCCCGAATGACGGACGGAGCATCGAGATGCGCCATCGGACTCGGAGCGTCGAGATGCGGCATCGGACTCCGAGCACCAGGATGCGACATCGGACTCGGAGCGTCGAGATGCGACATCGGACTCGGAGCGCCGAAGTCCGTCATGACCGTCCGGTGCGGGCCAGATCGTCGGGTCCGAAGGCGTCGGGAAGCAGCTCGGCCAACGTCCGCGGGCCCCGGGGATGGTCGATGAGCATCTCGGGCCCCCCGTGTTCGAGCAGCACCTGGCGGCACCGCCCGCACGGCATCAGTGTATGGCCCGCGCCGTCCACACAGGACAGTGCGATGAGCCGGCCGCCGCCGGTGGAATGCAGCGCGCAGACCACTGCGCACTCGGCACACAGTCCCAAACCGTAGGAAACATTCTCTACGTTGCACCCGGCCACCATCCGGCGATCGTCCACCAGCGCTGCAGCACCCACCGGAAAGCGCGAATACGGTGCATAGGCCGAACCCGATGCTTCAAATGCCTTGTTCCGCAGCTCTTTCCAATCAATAGCTTCAGTCATCACAGGCCCTTCAAGAAGATCTCTGCGTGCATTCCGAAATCCCGTCCGCCAATGTGACATTCTGGATAGGTGCCGCCAACTTTGCCAATTGAGCACCGCAATCGGCTATACGGTAGTTCGATTAGCTGTATGAAGTGGGTTTTAGAGTCGCCCAGAGGTTTGGGGATACGGTGGGGGTCAAGCCTGCCGGACCTCCTCCCCGAGCGTTCACCGATGGCGTTGGAGGCCAGATGAGTACTCAGACATCGAGTCTGACAACCGGAAACGGGGACCTGCCCGCTCCCCGAGCCCAATCGCGAAGACGGACCCTTTACCGTGGTGATCCGGCCATGTGGTCCTGGGTGCTCCACCGCATCACCGGCGCGACCATTTTCTTCTTCCTGTTCGTCCACGTGCTCGACACCGCGCTGGTGCGGGTGAGTCCGGACGCCTACAACGAGGTCGTCAACACCTACAAGACCCCGATCGTCGGGCTGATGGAGATCGGCCTGGTCGCCGCAGTCCTGTATCACGCCCTCAACGGTGTACGGGTGATGCTGATCGACTTCTGGCAGCACGGACCGAAGTATCAACGGCTGATGTTGTGGGTTGTCGCCGGCGTGTGGCTGGCGGTCTTCATCCCGGCGCTCGGAGTGATCGGTATGCACATGGCGGAGCGGTTCCTGTGAGCGGACCGGCGGGCAGGAGCGAAGCGACCGGGGGATCAGTTCCCATCCGGGGCGAGAATCCCTACGACCACATCAGCGACCGCGGCGGCCCGGCCCCGGTCATGCAGCGCGGTCACGACCGGCCCGCGGGCCTGGACAACCCACGGTCGGCGCGGCGCGCCAGCGGGATGCCTAACTTCGAGAAATACACCTGGCTGTTCATGCGGTTCTCGGGCGTCGTACTCATCTTCCTGGCCCTGGGGCACCTCTTCATCGGATTGATCTGGGACGGCGGCGTCTACCGCATCGACTTCAACTATGTCGCGCAACGCTGGGCCACCCCGTTTTGGCAAATCTGGGACCTGCTGTTGTTGTGGCTTGCCCAGCTACACGGCGGCAACGGGATGCGCACCATCATCGCCGACTACACCCGCAAGGACTCCACGAAGTTCTGGCTGAACACCTTGCTGGCATTGTCGATAACGTTCACCCTGGTCCTGGGCACCTACGTGTTGTTGACCTTCGACGCGACCATCTCTTGATCCTCGCTAATGGCTAGAAGGAGACGACAACCTTGATTCAAGAACATCGCCACGACGTCGTCATTGTCGGCGCGGGCGGGGCCGGCATGCGCGCCGCAGTCGAGGCGGGCCCGCGCGCCCGCACCGCGGTGCTGACCAAGCTGTACCCGACGCGTAGTCACACCGGTGCGGCTCAGGGCGGAATGTGCGCAGCACTGGCCAACGTCGAAGAGGACAACTGGGAGTGGCACACGTTCGACACCGTCAAGGGCGGTGACTACCTGGCCGATCAGGATGCCGTCGAGATCATGGCCAAGGAGGCCATCGACGCGGTGCTCGATCTCGAGAAGATGGGTATGCCGTTCAACCGGACCCCTGAGGGCCGCATCGATCAGCGCCGGTTCGGCGGGCACACCCGCGACCACGGCAAGGCGCCCGTGCGACGGGCGTGTTACGCCGCTGACCGCACAGGGCACATGATCTTGCAGACGTTGTACCAGAACTGCGTGAAGCACGATGTCGAGTTCTTCAACGAGTTCTACGCACTCGACATCGCAATGACGCGGACCGCGGCCGGCCCGGTGGCCACCGGCGTCATCGCCTATGAGCTGGCCACCGGTGACATTCATGTCTTCCATGCCAAGGCGGTCGTGTTCGCCACCGGCGGCTCGGGCCGCATGTACCGGACTACCTCCAACGCGCACACGCTGACCGGCGACGGTCTGGGGATCATCTTCCGCAAAGGGCTCCCCTTAGAGGACATGGAGTTTCACCAGTTCCATCCGACGGGGCTGGCGGGCTTGGGCATCCTGATCTCCGAAGCCGTGCGTGGCGAGGGCGGCCGGCTTCTCAACGGCGAGGGCGAACGGTTCATGGAGCGGTACGCCCCGACGATCGTCGACCTGGCCCCGCGCGACATCGTGGCGCGCTCGATGGTGCTCGAAGTGCTGGAGGGCCGCGGCGCCGGGCCCAACAAGGACTACGTCTACATCGATGTACGCCACCTTGGTGCGGACGTACTCGAAGCCAAGCTGCCCGACATCACCGAGTTCGCCCGCACCTATCTCGGCGTGGATCCGGTCACTGAACTCGTGCCGGTGTACCCGACGTGTCACTACGTGATGGGCGGCATCCCGACCACCGTCAGCGGCCACGTGCTCAGCGACAACACCACCATCGTGCCCGGCCTGTATGCCGCCGGGGAGTGCGCGTGCGTG
>JAHZKD010000560.1 GCA_022600605.1 Actinomycetes bacterium | reverse complement strand
GCTTCCTTGGGGGAGGCTGCATACATCGTCCAGCAGCATTCTTTCGAAGAACACAGCTTCTGAGACATAGGTATCCAAACGTTCTGCGGTGTCTGGCGAGGCGGACCGCAAGAGCCGTCTCAGCATCTCTTGATCAATCATTCGTTTCCTCGGCCGGGTCACGTCCCGTGGAGTGGTGTAAGAGCGATTCGCGTGTTCGCGTGAGGCTCTGCGGTTGTCACTATGCCGTGAGAGCTGCTGTGGGGGCAACAGTTCCGGTGGGTTCGTCGCTGGTGTTGAGCAGGGCGAGGCTGGTTTCAGATAGGTAGCGCTTGTCTGCGACCTGCCATTCGTCGTGGGCCTCGACGAGCACGGAGCCGGCCAGGCGCAGCAGGGCGGCTGGGTTGGGGAATACGCCGACGACGTCGGTTCTGCGTTTGATCTCCTTGTTCAATCGTTCCAGCGGGTTGGTCGACCAGATCTTCTTCCAGTGCGCGACGAGGAAGTCGGCGAAGGCGGTGATGTCGGCGGCGTTGTCGCGCAGCATGGTTTCGACCTTGGGGAATTGGCGGCCGAGCATGCCGGCGACGGTGCCGAGTTGCTCACGGACATGCTGCGCATCGGGTTGGGCGAAGATGGTGCGAATGGCCGCGGCCACCATCTCTGATGAGCCCTTGGGAACCTGGGCGAGCACGTTGCGCAGGAAATGCACTCGACATCTTTGCCAACTTGCGCCGATCAGGACAGCGTCGATCGCGGCGCGCAGACCGGTGTGGGCATCGGAGATGACTAGCTGGGCCCCGGTCAGGCCGCGGGATTTCAACGACCGCAGAAACGCCGTCCAAAACGCCCCGTCTTCGGAGTCGCCGACCTCAAAGCCCAGCACTTCACGGCGCCCGTCAGCGGCTACCCCGGTGGCGATGACCACCGCCTGGGACACCACCCGGTGATTGACCCTGGCTTTGCAGTAGGTCGCGTCAAGGAACACATAGGGGAAGCGCTGCTGGTCCAGCGGTCGGTCGCGAAAGGCTGCGACCTCGGTGTCGAGGTCTTTGCAGATCCTCGACACCTCGCTTTTGGAGATTCCGGTATCAGCACCCAGAGCCTTGACCAGGTCATCGACCTTGCGGGTCGACGTGCCATGCAGATAGGCCTCCATCACCACCGCAAACAAGCACTGATCCACCCGGCGGCGCCGTTCCAGCAGCGCCGGAAAGAACGACCCCGAGCGCAGCTTGGGGATACGTAACTCCAGATCCCCGGCGATCGTGGACAGGGTGCGCGGCCGAGAGCCATTGCGCTGGTTGGAACGAGTCGCCGTGCGCTCATGGGGCTCAGCGCCGATGAACGCGGCCAACTCCGCGTCAATCAACGCCTGATAGATCGTTTCGGCGGCTTGCTTGATCCGCTCACCGGCATCGGCAGTGCGCAGTGCATCAAGCACCTCCAACAAGGCAGACTGGTCCAGGGCCATCGCGATGTTCCTCTCGGTAGTGATTCTTGGCGGTTTCACCACAGAGACTCACGCGATGGCCCCTCTACATCAGCACCGACACACCGCCATCAGTTACACCACTCACCGGGACGTTCCCCTCGGCCCCCTTGGCTGCTTCTCGGATATCCCTACTGAGTAACCCGGCTCTTACGATCCAACAAACGTCCAAGTCAAATTCAGCAAGAAGGTACCAATGACCACCAGTCCGACCACGATCACTTGAATCGCGACCGCTCCGACCGGGAGGAGCTGCCACAGCAATACAAAGGTCACCAAGCTGACTGTTGCAGCTGCGCAGTACACGACGACGAATCGTCTAATCTGTGGGCCCATAGGCCCACGCGCATTGAACACCCAGATTCGATTCGCCAGGTATGACAGTGGGAAGATAAGACATGAGGTCGCTACGTTCACATAGACGGGGCTGAGCCCTGGGAATATCGATATCAGCATGGCAAACAAAGCGATGCCAAACAGGTTAAGCCCGAAACCTTGGACAAGGTACCGGCCAAACGTCTTCCACCAGGTCAAAAAGCGGCCTCCAGGTATCGGCACGGTCCCAACCCATTGCACTATATGCGGATCCCAATATGAGTTTTACGGGCTCTTCCAGAAATGGAGTGCAGTTGAAGGTGCGGTGATTCCGGTGATGGGGTCGTGTCGGTGAGTTGAGACGGGCCCCGGCGGGCAGAGGATGCAGGTGCTTAAGCCGTATCGCCTACCCCCGGGGAGCCCTGTGTCTGACCCTACGTCCTTGCCCGCTGGTGTTGTTACCGACACGATCGTGCGGACTGTGGAGTTGGGGGTGACGATCACCGACGCCGCCCTCGACGGCGATGCCACGGTGGTGTGTTGCGCCCTGCTCGATGACGGCCAACGCGGCTGTCCAGGCTGCGGCGCCGAGGGCCGCTATCGCGACACCGTGATCCGCACGGTCACCGATGTGCCGGTGGTCGGGCATCCGCTGCGGCTACGGGTCCGCGTTCCGCGCTACCGCTGCACCGTGAGCACCTGTGAGCGGGAAGTGTTCGCCCACAACACCGATCGGCTCGCCCGCCGAGGATGGTCCACAACCCAGCGATGTGCCCGCTACATCTGCCGCCGGTTGATGATCGACCGCGCCACCGTCGCCGCAGTAGCCAGAGAGTTGGGCCTGTCGTGGGACACCGTCAATACGATCGCCATGGACGCCACCCAGATGATCGTGGCCACCGACACCACCCGCCTCGACGGGGTCAAAGTCATCGGGGTCGATGAACACCGCTGGTCGCACACCCGCCGCACCGGCGAAGACGGGTTCGTCACTGTGATTGTCGATTTGACCCCGGTACTGGACGGAACCGGGCGCGCACGGCTGCTGGATCTGATACCCGGACGCTCAGCAGCGGCGTTGAAGACCTGGCTGGGCGGGCAGAGTCAGGCGTTTCGAGACCAGATCGAAGTCGTCGCGATGGACGGGTTCGGCGGCTACAAGACCGCGGCCACCGAGCAGGTTCCTGAAGCCACCGCGGTGATGGATCCTTTCCATGTCGTCGCCTTAGCCGGGGCGAAGCTCGACCTGTGCCGCCAACGCATCCAACAGCAGACCTGCGGACACCGCGGCCGCACCGGAGATCCGCTCTACGGTGTTCGGCGCACCTTACGGACTCGGCTCCCTTTGCTCAGCGCTCGCCGAAAAGCCCGGCTGGAAACCGTTTTCGCTGATGAAGCGCACCTCGCGGTCGAACTGTGCTGGGGCTTCACCAACGGATGATCGCCGCCTACGCCCATCCGAACCGGCGCCGCGGCAAGGCCATGATGACCACGGTCATCGACGTGCTGCACAGCGGCGTTCCCGCCGCACTCGAGGAACTGGCTCAACTCGGCCGCACCTTGTGGCGACGCCGCGCCGACATCTTGGCCTATTTCGACTACCACGCCTCCAACGGGCCCACCGAGGCCATCAACGGACGTCTCGAAGCACTACGCCGCAACGCCCTCGGATTCAGGAATCTGACCCACTACCGAATCCGCTCGCTACTGCACTGCGGCAACCTCGCCCAACAAATCGATGCACTCTAAAACCGGAAGAGCCATCACATCTCTTCCGGAAATGGAGTGCAGTTGAAAGTTCGGCGATCCGTTGATGGTGACGGCGACCCTGATCTAGTGTCAGTTCGTCGATCCAGATTCAGAATCAAGAGCGGGCGGTCCAGCCGGCGACTCGCGCCTGGGCGATCGCTGCGGCCCGTGAGTTCCGTAATAGCTGTAGCTGTAGCTGTAGGCAGAATTCCGTCGCGCGGGCATCAAGGTAAAGACCGCACCGAGTATTGGAGCACCCACACTCTCGAGATTCTCGACAGCGTGCGTCAGCTGCTCCCGCTTGGTCTGGCCGAATCTCGCCATAATAAGCACACCGTCGGCGGCAGCCGCCAAGATCGCGGCATCGGTAACCGCAAGCAGCGGAGTCGAATCCACGATCACATAATCGAATTGAGCACGCAGTTCGCTGAGCAACTTCCTAGCAGACTGTG
>JAHZKD010000559.1 GCA_022600605.1 Actinomycetes bacterium | reverse complement strand
GTGTTGGTGACAGCCACCCGTCTGAGCGGGCCGATCCGCCCCCACCTAGCCGATACCGGAGAGCAATGATGCGAATTAACGTCGGCTTCGAGATGATCTTCGACTGCCCGCAACCCACCCCGATGATCTTCAACCTCAACGTGCACTTCACCAGGGTGTCCGATCTCATCGGCCGCGACGACCTGATCTTCGATCCGCCGGTTCCGGTGGACGCCTACCGCGACAGCTTCGGCAACTGGTGCACTCGCATCGTCGCCCCCGAGGGCCGCACGCGCGTCACCGCCAATGCGATCGTCAGCGACTCCGGACTTCCCGATATGGTCGTTCCTGAGGCACAACAGATTCCGGTCTCGGAGCTGCCGGTCGACACCCTCGTCTATCTGCTCGGAAGCCGTTATTGCGAAACCGATCGGCTGTCGGAGACGGCATGGGAGCTCTTCGAGCACGCGCCAACCGGCTGGGGCCGGGTGCAGGCGATCTGCGACTACGTCCATCACCACGTCACGTTCGGCTATGAGCACGCGCGAGTGACCCAGACGGCGCTGGAAACCTTCACCAACCGCACCGGTGTGTGCCGCGACTTCAACCACCTCGCCGTTGCTTTCTGCCGTTGCATGAACATCCCCGCCCGCTACTGCACCGGCTACCTCGGCGAGATCGGTATGGCGCCGCCGTACGGTCCGATGGATTTCGCCGCCTGGTTCGAGGTGTATCTGGGCGGGCAGTGGTACACGTTCGACGCCCGCAACAACATCCCCCGCATCGGCCGAGTCTTGATCGCACGCGGCCGCGACGCCGCCGATGTCGCCCTCAGCAACGCTTTTGGTGACAACACCCTGTCCAGCTTCCGGGTCTGGACCGACGAGGTTCCCTCCGCCTGACACGCTAAGCCTGACGCACTAAGCCTGACGCACTACGCCTGACGCACTACGCCTGACGCACTAAGCCTCAATCCGTGGATCGACTCCGCTGAGACGGCGCGGGGTTGATTTTTTCCGTGACGAGTCGGCCGGGTAGCGGGTATCCGCTGGTCTGTCCAGCTTTTCCTGTGGTGTTCGGTCGGGCCTTTCGGCGGGTGGTCAGGGGGTTGCGGTGTCCGGTGGGCTGTGGCCTATGGTGTTGCGCCACAGTGCAAGCCAGTGATCTGACCAGGGCCAGTGGCTGGGCAGGTGCAGGACCGGGCGTCGTTGGGGTCGGGCCAGTCGGGCAGGGACGTTGACGATCTTGCGGCGCTGTGTCGATCCTCGGGCGAGGGCATGGGCGCCGCCGGCCAGGACGCCGGCGGCGCGCAGCAGGTTGTGGGCGATGGCCGCGCAGAGGATCCAGGCACTGTTGGCGCCGAAATGCCCGGAGGGTAGGTGGGCTAGTGGTCCGTCGATGAGGTCGGCGAACACGGTTTCGATGATGGCGTGTTGGCGGTGGGTGATGTCGGCGTGGGTGGTGGGCAGCTCGGTGTTGGTCAGAAACGGGTGGTGCCGCCATACGGGGAACAGCGCCTGGAGGTGGTTGGCGTCCTTGACCCGGCGCACGACCAGGCGGGCGGTGATCGCCTCGGGAGTGCCGGCGAAGGCGGTGTAGGCGATCTCGGCGACCTCGGCATCAGATGTCCAGGTTCCGGTGTCGGGGTCCTGGACCGCACCGGGGTAGGCCACCGGGGTCCAGGATTCCTCGGAGATGGCGGCGATGGCGCGCTGGACCGCTGCGTTGCGGGTCATGACCAGCGAGAACTCGGCGCCATGACGGATGCAGGCGCTGATGACGGCGCGGGTGCCGTACGCGGAGTCCCCACGGATCAGGATCGGCCCGTCAGCGCGAGCGGCGCGGGCGGTCCTGATCGCTTGGGTGATCATCCGCCCGGCGCCCTTGCCTGAGCCGGCCCGCCCGGCACGTAGTCGCATCCCGGCGATCAGCGGGGCGGAGGTGGCGGTGCTGATCGTGGTGACCAACGGGGACAGTCCTTTGCGTAGGACCTGTTTGCCTGCGATCTTGGTGTGTCCGTAGGAGGCGCCCTGTTTGGCGTGGCCGTAGACCGGGCGCAGCAGTGAGTCGATGTCGATGAACACCCGCCGGTCAGCACCGGTGAGCAGATCGACCCGTTCGCACAGCGCGCCCAGATGCTCCCCGAGTACCGCGTCGAGTTGTCGGGCGTGCCCGAAGGTGAACTCCCGCAACAGGGTTCCGAGGGTCGAGGGTGCATACACCCCGTCGAAGAGGGTTTTCATGCCGCCGCTGCGGACCACGTCGAGGTCATCGATGCTGTCCGCGCCGGCGCACATGCCCGCGATCACGGTGGCCAGTTTCGGGGCCGGGTTGGCCGACCCGGAGGCGATCTTCGGCTCGGTGATGTGAATCCTGCTGTCCAGCAACTCGATCAAGCCGGTCTGTTCGGCCAGGGTCATCACCGGCACCAGCCCCGCGCACGACACGAGGTGGTCGTCGTCGAACACAGCCGAATCGGCTTTGAATCCGTGGGACACTTTCAACGGAAGTGCCTTTCTTGTGCTGGTCAGATTTTTGTGTGAGAACTCAAATCATCCCAGCTCAGAGGGCACTTTCTCCATTCCGACACCCGCCATTCGCCTACTTCATCGGTGGATCGAGGCTAAATAAGGCTAGGCACTCCAGATAGGAACACCGACATGACGGCAGTCTAGGTACCCCAGGTCTGTAAGGCGTCAAGCTGCTGCGGTGGCGCGGTGGCGCGGTGGGCCCAGGCTTTGTGTTCGTCGTAGTGGGTGCGGTGGCGTAGGCAGCCGTGGAGGATGCCGACGAGTCGGTTGCCCAGGGCGCGCAGGGCCTGGTGGTGGGTGTCGCCGGCGGTGCGGTGGGCGTCGTAGTAGGCGGGGGCGCCGGGCCTGTTGGTGATTGCGCAGAAGGCCCATTGGTCGATGGCGTCGTAGAGGCGTCGGTTACGGGACGTGGCGGGCCAGCACGGCGCGTTTCTTGCCGGAGGCGATGGTCAATGGTGAGGTTCCGGCGTAGTTCTTGCGAGACTTGGCGGTGGTGTAGCGGTTCGGGTCGTCCCCGAACTCACCGAGCACCCGGGCGCCGAGTACGACACCAAGTCCTGGCAGGGAGCGGTAGATGTCGGCGTCCGGGTGTGTCTCAAAATGGGCGGCCAGCGCGGTCTCGAGTTCGGCGATCTAGTCGTTGAGCTCGGCGATGACATGCGCCACCGTGGTGGTGGTGGTGGTGGTGGCCCGAACGCGGCGGCGACCGCCTCCGGTACGACCAGGTGCTCGGTGCGCAACGCGGCCTGGATGTTGCGGGCGCGGGTGTCGATATTGCGCTGGCGGCCAGCGGCTTTGAGGGCGGCACCGATCTTTGACCCGCTCAGCCGGGCACCTTGCGCCGGTGTGGGTGCGCGGCCGAGCACGGCCAGGGCGTCGCGATCGGTGAGGCTGTCGAAGGCTTCCAGCGCTGCGGGGTAGTACTCCCGCAGCGCACTGCGCAGCATGTTCGCGTGCCGTGTCCGCGCCCAGATCAGGCTCTGGTGTGCCCGGGCCAACACTTTGACCGCTTCGGCGTCGGGGCTGTCCCCGGCCACCGGGCGGTGCTTGTGGTGGTCGGTGCGCACCAGATCGGCCAGCAGCTTGGCATCGGAGCTATCCGACTTGGCCCCCGAGACATGGTGGCGGTCGCGATACCGTGCCGCGGCCATCGGGTTGATCGCCCACACCCCATAGCCCGCCGCCACCAGCGCGGTGACCCACAGCCCCCGGTCGGTCTCGATCCCCACCACCACCTGCGCCGGGTCCTCGCAGTGCGCCGCGATCAACTCATGCAGCCCGCGGATCCCGGCCATCCCCTCGGGCAGCGGCCGGGACGCCAGCCGGGCACCGGCCTCATCCATCAAATACACATCGTGATGGTCTTCGGCCCAGTCATCGCCGATGAAGATCATCCATGCCACCTCCTCGAATTACGTTGCTCACGAACCCTTTCGGCGAGCCCGAGGACACCCGGCGGCGACCTAATGGATCAGTGCTCAACCCGGCACGACACCCCATCAGCGCTACAAGCGACCTCACCGAACCGACCGGGGCACGATCTAGACTTAGAAATCGCACATCGTCACAGGAAACGCCAGTGCTCACCGGTCAGCGGCTCAGCGATCAGCGTCCCGCAACCAGGGCCGAACCGCGGTCAACGCCACACCGATCGATTCCCATTAGGAAACATTCACCGACCCGACCACTCACCTCAGTGCCGCCGACATCGACAACCTCGGCGCCGAACTCGATGCCATCCGCGAGCAGGTGATCGCCAGCCGCGGCGAACGCGCCGCCGCTTACATCCGCACAGTTATTGATACACAACGCAAAATGGAACTCGGCAGCCGCGCGGTGTTGCTGTTGTCGCTGTTCCCGCCGGCCTGGATCGCCGGTACCGTCGGGCTGTCGATCTCCAAGATCATCGAGAACATGGAGATCGGGCACAACGTCATGCACGGCCAGTGGGACTGCATGCACGACGACCCCAAGATCCACTCCACCACCTGGGAGTGGGACAGCGCCTCACCGGCCGACATGTGGAAGCACTCTCACAACGAACTGCATCACACCTACATCGCCTTCGGGAACCACGGCACGACACCGTCATGGCAGTGTCGCCGAGAGGTCGACGCTCTGCGTCGCGCGCTAGCGTGTTTCACGGGGGGCGCCCCCCGGTCGAGCGACGCACTGCAGGCAGTGACACGATGAAGACGTGGTCCTCCCTGTGAAGCCCCCGCTATCCTCCCTGTGAAGCCCCCGCTTCGGGCGGCGCAATGAACAGCGATGGTTCGGCAGGCGCGCGGGCTCGGTTCCTGGCCGCCGTCGACGGGATCGCCGATCACGAAGACGGGGCGGGACGTTTGTGCGCCGCCTGTGTGGTGGCCCTGCCCGTGCAGCGGGCCGCAATTCTGATCAATGTTTCCGGCGTCGGCCTGGAGGTGCTGTCGGCCAGTGACCCGATTGCCGAGCGGATCGAGTGGATGCAGGTCACCTTGGGTGAGGGCCCCGCGGTCGATTCGATCTCTCGAGGCGTTCCCATCTCGATCCCCGATCTGAATCAGGCAGATGGTCGGTGGCCGATGTTCCTCTCAGAGGTGGCCGGCTCCAGTCTCGGCGGGATGTATGCGCTTCCATTGCAAATCGGTGCCGTCAAAGTGGGGGCGCTGGACCTGCACTGCGCTGCCGGTGCACCGCTGGGTGCAGCCGACTTCGCCGATGCGGTCGTGATTTCCGAACTCGTGACCGCTGTCTTGCTCAATAGCGACCCGGATGGACGAATCTCCGCCACGCTAGGTTCATGGTGGAATCAGCCCCTGAGCACCCGCGAGGTTCACCAGGCCACCGGGATGGTGATGGCGCAGCTGGGGGTCGATGCCCGATCGGCTTACGTTCAGCTGCAGGCGTTCGCATTCGGAGGCGGCCGACTGCTGACGGATGTGGCCGGCGACGTGGTCAACCGTCGCAAGCGATTCCATCCGGACCCCGAGGACGACTCGACGCCCGGACACGAGGCACCGACGTGGTGACGCTG
>JAHZKD010000062.1 GCA_022600605.1 Actinomycetes bacterium | reverse complement strand
TGACCGACTTTCATCCGCACCCGAGGAGATCCGGATCCACTACGCACCCGAGCCGAAACTGCAGTCCGGGACGGGGCTGATCGTTGGCCCGAACGGTGGCCGGTGGGACTCCGGTCCGGCTCGCGTCGAGGGCGGCGACCTGGTGATTCCTATGCGCTCGGCGCCCCCCTCTGCCCGCTACACCGTGGAGTTCACCGCGCAGTCCGCCGATCAACACCCGGTCGCCGGAACTATCGGCTTCGAGGTCATCGCCACGCCGGAACCGGAACCGAGCCCGGTTGCCGAACCCGCACCGGGCCCCGAGGACGCACCGTCGTGGCTGTGGTTGGTTGCCGCTGGGGCGGTCCTCGTCGCCGTCGTCGTTGGCGTGCCTCTGAGTGTCCGCAGGCGGACCCATCGAGGGTGAGGGTTGCCTGACGAGCCCCGCGAGCAGGATCGGCGGGATCCCTCGGGAACGCCGTGGGGGGGCTGACCTCCACACCAGCCTGGGGTGCCCGGGAGTGTGCCTGGGATAACGCAGCTGCTGAATCATTCTGGGCAACAATGAAAGTCGAGTTCTACAACCGCTACTTGTGGTCAACCAAGGCCACGGCTAAGCTCGCCGTCGGCGACCGGATCGAACGGGTCTACAACCGGCGCAGACCCCACTCCGCCATCGGAATGATCCCACCGGCGGAATACGAAACCAGATCCATCAGACGGCACAAGCCGCCTGACCCCGCGATCACCAAAAGGAGTCAACCCCAGGGTGTGCACCGTGAGGGTGTTAGGGTGGCGGGCATGTCCCCTCGTGGTCGTCGCGCCGCCGGGGTTGGTGATGCCCGCACTGATGGTGTTCAGCGACGATTGATGGTGTCATCGCGGACGCGCTTTATCGCGATGCTGGTTGTGTTGTTGGCCTGTGTGCCGGTTATGAATTTTCTGTCGAGTAGTGACACGCACCTTGGCCACGTTGCCGGTGCTTCGCACCACGACCAAGGGCACGACCACGGCCAGAACGTCGCGCTGGCGGCGCAGCTTGGATTGGTTGTCGCGGCGGATCAGGTCGTTGCCGCTCACCCGCATTTGGGTGCGTTGCGCGAGCTGGTCAACCCAGGTGTCGACGGGGTAGTCGCGGCGGTCCGCGCCGTGAACCCGTCGCGGATGTTAGCCCTCCTCGTTGTGCTCGCGATGGCGCTTGCCATGGTTGCGTTTGCGGGGCTGAACCGGTCGAGGGCCCCGCCGGTGTCGCGTGCGTGGCTTGGTCCGGCAAGGCCGGGTCGAGTGGTTATTGCTGATCTCTGTGTGATTCGTCGCTGACTGCCCGCTGCGCGGGTGGCGGCGGTTGTTGTCGTGCCCGCAATAGGCATGTCAGCAACTCTTGGCCGTCGATAAGCGGCCTCTCACATGGGAATCACCTTGATGGAAAGCACGGCACTTTCTGCAGCTAAATCACCTAGACCGGTGGCATCTTCTGGTCCCACCAGCTCGATGGTGGGCAACACGCCGTTGATTTGGATGCCCATCTCTGATGGTGACGGCGGCGGGTTTTGGGCCAAGCTTGAAGGCCATAACCCCAACGGGATGAAGGACAGGCCGGCCCTGCACATGGTTGAGCGGGCCCGTGGACGCGGTGGCCTGCAACCCGGGGCGATGATCGTGGAATCCACCAGCGGCACCATTGGGTTGGGGCTGGCGCTGGCGGGGATTCTGTATCAGCATCCGGTGACGGTGGTCACCGATACCGGCTTGGAACCGATCGTGCATCAGATGCTGCGCGCGTATGGCGCGACGGTCGATGTGGTCACCGAAGCGCATCCGACTGGCGGGTGGCAACAGGCCCGCCAGCAGCGGGTCGCCGAAATCCTTGCCGCCCAGCCGGGTTCGTGGTGCCCGGATCAGTACACCAACCCGGACAACGTTGCGGGCTACCACGGCCTGGCTGCCGAGTTGATCGATCAACTCGGCAGCGTCGATGTCCTGGTGTGCTCGGTGGGCACAGGCGGCCACTCCGCGGGGGTGGCGCGCGTCCTACGTCAGCACAATCCGCGGATGCGTCTCGTCGGTGTCGACACGGTGGGGTCGACGATATTCGGGCAGCCCGCCGCACCGCGGCTCATGCGAGGTCTGGGGTCGAGTATCTATCCGGCCAACGTCAACTATTCGGCGTTCGATGAGGTGCATTGGGTGGCACCTGCTGAGGCTGTCGCGTCGTGCCGCATGTTGGCCGCCAATCACCACGCCAGCGGCGGGTGGAGCGTCGGTGCTGTCGGGTTGGTCGCCGGGTGGGTTGCGCGCACGGACCCGGCGGGGGTGCGGATTGTGGCGATCTTCCCTGATGGTCCGATGCGTTACCACGGCAGCATTTACGACGATGCTTACTGCCACCAACACGGACTCCTCGGAGCAATCGTCCCCGAGTATCCGGATGTCATCGACAAGACCACGGATCGGGTGGTGAGCCGCTGGACCCGATGTGCCACCGTCACTGATCCGATCCGAAGGCCGGCATGATCACCACCATCAGCCAGTTCCGAACCTTTGATCGGGCCTCCCAGGTTTTGATGGTCAACCAGTTCGGCATCAACGTCGGCTTCTACATGCTGATACCCTATCTCACCGGCTATCTGGCCGGACCGCTTGGCCTGGCAGCGTGGACGGTGGGCCTAATCCTGGGTGTGCGGAACTTCTCCCAGCAGGGCATGTTCCTTGTCGGTGGCACTCTTGCCGATCGATGGGGCTATAAGCCGCTTATCGTGGCCGGTTGTGTTCTGCGGACCGGCGGTTTCCTGACGCTGGCTCTGGTCGACTCCCTGCCGGCCTTGCTGTTCGCCTCAGCGGCAACAGGATTCGCGGGAGCATTGTTCAACCCCGCCGTGCGGGCCTACCTGGCCGCTGACGCGGGCAAGCGCCGGGTTGAGGCGTTCGCGGTGTTCAACGTGTTCTACCAGGCCGGGATCCTGTGCGGCCCGCTGGTGGGAGTAGCACTGATGGGCTTCGACTTCCGAACCACTTGCGCGGCGGCAGCGGCGGTGTTCGCGGTCCTGACGGTGGTCCAGCTCGCAGCATTGCCTACCGACCGCACCGGTGCCCGCAGCGAAACCCGGCCGGTGCTGGCGCAGTGGCGAGCGGTGATTTCCAACCGCGCGTTCTTGTTGTTCTCGGCCGCAATGATCGGTTCCTACGTGCTGACCTTCCAGGTGTATCTGGCCCTGCCGTTGCAGGCCGGCCTGATCAGCGGCACCCAACAATCCGAGACTCTCTTGGTAGCGGCGATTTTCGTAGTATCCGGGGTGATCGCGATCGGCGGGCAAGTGCGGTTGACCCGCTGGCTGGGCATCCGATTGGGGTCGGGGCGCAGTCTGGTAGCCGGCATGTGCATCGTCGCAGCAGCATTCGTACCGCTGATGGTGCTGCCGACTGCATCCGCGGCCGGAACCACACCCGCAGTGGTTGCGCTGCTGACGGCGGCGGCGCTGTTGGCGATCGGGACCATCGCCACGTTCCCGTTCGAGATGGACACCGTGGTCAGCCTGGCGCGGGACCAGCTTGTCGCCACCCACTACGGCCTGTACAACACCATCGTCGGCATCGGAATTCTGGCGGGAAACCTCGCTACCGGCGCCGTGTTCGGATACGCCCACGAACACAACATGCCGCAGCTGATGTGGGGGTTACTCACGGTCCTGGGACTGGCCTGCGCGGCAGCGTTGCTGGCCCTGCACCGGGCCGGACTGCTCGTCCCCACCACAGAACTGACTCCCGCCTCACCGCCGGAAACCAAATCGGTGTGAATACCCCAAACCAGGCCACTGCAAGAGGTTTGCAACCGCAAGCTCACAGTCGGTGGCCGACAGAAAGGAAAGAAACGACCATGACCGCACAGCTGAAGATCACCGCCCGTGCAGAACGTAGATGGGGGTGGCCGGTGCTGAAGAATCTGCTGCGCGCAGCTGGGGGTTTCTTGCTCGGCGCAACTATGGCGCTACTGGTGAGCCCGCTTGCCGCCGCCCACATCAGCGCGGAACTCGACGGTGCCGGACCGGGCGACTTCGGGCTCATCACGTTGGGAGTACCCACTGAGTCCGGTAAGCCGGCTACCACCAAAGTCGAAGTACGTATCCCGGACGACATTCAGCTGAGGACCGTGCGGCCCGGACAGGTAGCGGGCTGGGGCATCGACATCGCGAAGAGAACGATCCCCCCGATCTACAAAGACGACGGAACGCCAGTCACCGAGGTGGTCGACTCGGTGACCTGGACCGCGCAGGGTCTAGGCATTCCGCCCGGGCAGTTCGGCCAGTTCGCCCTCTATGTCGGGCCGCTGCCAGATACCGCCACGCTTGCACTGCCCACCGTGCAGACCTTTTCCGACGGCACCACAGAGGATTGGGCTCAAGCAGCGAATGAGGGCGAGGACCCGGAGTTCCCGGCGCCGACGGTGACCATCGGAGCAGCGGCGAGCGCGGCTGACGGGGCAAGCACTCTGGCTTCGGTGATTCCCTGGGTAGCCCTGGGGTTTTCAGTGATCGCAGTGGCATTGGGAATATTCGCGATCGACCGCGCCGCGGCGTCGCGCCGATCGACGAATGCCGCCACCGATGAGTGAGCCGATCCGCAAGGCTCTGCTGATCCCGATTGCTGTCGGGGTCATGGTTGTGATGGCAGCCTGCCAGTCGGCGCAGTCGCCGCAGGAGACTCCCGCCGCAGAGAGCTCCTCGCCAGCAACCACTTCGGCTTCTTCGATAGGTTCGGCGCAGACCGAAACGGTGATCGACATCGCCATCGATGACGGGGCGGTGACACCCACCAACGCTCAGGCGCAGGCTAGCGTCGGGCACCCGGTACTGTTGGTAGTGAGCAGCGATGCGGTGGACAGCCTTCACGTGCATTCGGTCCCTGAGCAGGTCTTCGACATTGAAGCCCGGCCCGATCAGCGGTTCGAGTTCACAGTCAGGGTCCCCGGACGGGTTGACGTGGAACTACACAACCTGCATCGCACGGTCGTCACTATCGAAGTACAGCGTTGAGAACCGAAATCGTTGAAACGGTCCTCGCGCATGGAGTGGGTGGATCCACCGATCTACCGGTGCCGCTCTCGTATGCGCTGATCGGCGCTGCGTGGGCACTCGCCGTGACTTTCGCGGTGGTCGCCGTCGCATGGAGGACCCCGCGGTTTGACCCTGCCAAACCCGGGCGCCCGCTGCCGAAATGGGTATCGAATGTCGTTGACTCCCGGTTCCTTCGGTGGATGGTCGCGCTAGCCGCCTTGGTGTTCACCGCCTGGGTTGCCGTCGCCGCGATGTGGGGGCCGCAAGGAAGTAGCAATGCGTTGCCAGGCGTTTTCTACGTGCTGCTGTGGGTGGGGCTGGCCGCCGTATCGGTTGTGGTGGGTCCGATTTGGCGCGTGATTTCACCGGTACGCACGATGTACCGGCTCTTTGGAGTCCTGCGCCGTGATCGGGTCGCCCGGGAGAGGCGCCGACAGTATCCGTCGGACTTCGGGTATTGGCCCGCTGTGCTGGGTCTGTTCGCCTTTGTGTGGCTGGAGCTAGCCAGTCCGGATCCGGGTTCGCTGACCGCGATCAAGCTCTGGATTCTCTGCTATGTCGTCGTCATGTTGTTGGGCGCTGCAGTGTTCGGGTCAACCTGGTTCGCCCGAGCTGACCCCTTCGAGGTGTACAGCGTGACCGTCTCGCGGCTGGCGCCGCTGCGGCGAAACGGTGCGACCGGACGCATCGTCGTGGGGAATCCTCTCGATCATCTGCCGACCATGCCGGTGCGGGCCGGCACGGTCGCGGTGATGGCGGTGCTGCTCGGCTCGACCGCGTTCGACAGTTTCTCTCAGTCCCGGATGTTCAGGGATTTCGTCGACGGCAATGCCGCTGGCGTTCCGCTTGTCGACGAGCACGGGGGCGCAACAATCCTGCGGACTGTGACTCTTCTGTTGTTCGTCCTCATTGTGGGAGTGACGTTTTCGGGTGCGGCACGCGCAACCGGTGGGGTGAGCCGGGAGCTACGACGAGAGCTACCTGGCCGACTGGCGCACTGCCTCATTCCGATTGTGGTGGGCTACATTTTCGCCCATTATCTTTCCTATTTGGTGGAGCGCGGCCAAGAGACGATCGTGCGACTGGCCGACCCGCTGGGCAGGGGCTGGCAGCTCCTGGCGCTCGATCCCGGCGACGTGCAATATTTTCTGTCGCAGAATCCGACGTTGCTGTGGACGATCAAAGTGGCATGCGTTGTCGTCGGGCACCTTCTCGGTGTGGTCGCCGCGCACGATCAGGCGCTGCGACTGCTGCCGGTAGGACACCAACTCGTTGGGCAACTCGCCATGATGTTGACCATGGTCGCCTACACCTTGACCGGTCTCTACCTGTTGTTCGGCGGCTGAAGCTCTGCCGACCAACGTCGCGACCATGGTTATGAACTTCTGTCACCGGCTGTGCTGGTGTTCGAACTACTGGGCTGCGACCGTCGCACGCGAACTTCTGCCCTGGGCGCTCAGCGATGTCGAACTCGCGACAACACCCTGGAGGTCGGACCCCGCTACGAAGCCAACCTGCCGGTTCTGGTCGACCAATGGCCAAGCCTGACACAAGCCTGGGAGATTGGTGGTGCGATAGCAACTCGGCTGCAGACCCGCTACACCAACCGCGCACGCGTCACCAACGGGGACGGAACTGCGACCGGTCTATCTGACGCAGATTTCAGTTGGTGGTGTGTTTCCGCGATGCTGCACCATGTTCCGACGCCACCGCGGCAGGATCAGTTGCTTGCCGGAGGCGTTCCAAGTCCTCGCTGCCGGTGGCGCGTTCGCCGGTAGCGACGGCGTATGTCCACCGGCGCCTTGGCCGACTTTGCCGACATCCTGGGTGGCGCCGCCGAGGTAGGGGACTTGGCGGCCACCGCCAGCAGCCTGCACCGCTGCCACCAGCCCATCGACAACACCAAGATTCCGGCCGCCCCCGTATCGCTGCCGATCTCGATTTCAGGACACTGCTAACGCCCTGACTGGCTTCTTGCTGCTAGATTCGTTCTTTCGTTCGTGAAGTTGGCGGGCAAAATAAGCGACGTTCACGAGCCCGCGTTCAGCGCCCGATAGTGTGGTCGGGCTTGCGGATAAGCACTTCGCCTTCTAGTCCGTCGGGGTCACGGAAAAATAGGCTGTACACGTCGCCGAAGTCGTTTACGGTCCCGTCGCTGGCCCCGGCGTCCATGAGCCGCTGACGGATGGTGGCGAACGCCTGCGATGACGCCGCCTGCAATCCGAAGTGGTCGATGCGGCCGCGACCCCACATCGGCGTCTGCCGGTCGGCCTGGGTGTTGCCCTCGACCACGAAGACATTGAGGTCGGTGTGAGGTCCGATACGGATTGTCGCCATCGTCTCGCCTGAGTCTTCGCCGTGCGCCCGGGTGGGCCCAACCTCGGCGTCGAACACCTGCTCGTAGAACGCGCCGAGGCGTTCGACGTCGTTGGACACTGTCGCGATGTGGTTGATGGCGTCGAGCAGCATGTTATCCCTAGGCGTGCGGTCGAATTGAGATGACCTCAATCATGCCAGCTGTTCCCGCGAAAAGGTATGACGACGGTTTCTCAAGGACCTGGACGTCCGGCACGCGCGGATTTCAACGGCTATGTTGCCGATCCGTCCGAATCCGTTGTCTTCGAGTGGGCGTGGATGATGATCGCTTGCTTTGCTGCCTCGCGCGAGCAATGACGGCGAGTTGCCGTTGCCGTACGCGTGGTAAACCCGCTTCGGCGATAGCCGTCGAACCGCGGGTCTATTGCCATAGGAGTGACCGGCCACTGTCCTGCCAGGCTTTCATCCCGCCCCGCAGGTCCACCACGTCGAGATAACCCAGCGATGTCAACGAAGCCGGGGCGATGGCGCTCATGCGCCCGGAGCGGCAGTAGATCGCCAGCGGCGTGCTTCGCTGTTGCGGCAGTAGATCGCCCAGTTCTGTGATCTGGTCAAACGGAATTGACAGGTCAGTGCCAGCAGTGTCGCCCTCATAAGGAACATGCACGTTGATCGTCACACGGCCGGATTCAGCACGGTGCCGCCTGATCCGCTGCTGGGTGGAACTTGTTGTCAGGAGGCGAGCTCGCAGTTGGGCTGTGACTGTGGCCGGCGACGATGCGAAAGCTTCACCGGGCGACGCCAATCCGATCATGTCCGCCGCGGTGGGGTTTACCGAGCAGGTTCGGTGTGGTGACGTGGTTCGGCAGCGGCTTGTAACCATGTCGTGCACGAACACCGAAGTACGCCGCATGCGGTGGCGCGCTGTTCGTAGCGACGGCGGTGAGCACGCAGGTCGGCATAGATAGGTTGGGGAAGGGCACTACATTGGCTCGGCGGGTTCGAGCACCGACTGTGGCGTGCCTCGGGCCAATAGCCACCGCACCATCGGGTAGGCCGTGATGAAGCCCAGCATGATCCCGCCCCACATCACCAGCCAGAACGCGATCGTGGAGTGTGAATAGCCGAGCACAAAGGCCACGATCAGCATCGCGGCGCCCATGCCCAGGTCGAACGCGATGATCGCCAGCACCGAGATGAAGGTGGCCACCCGAAGCCGCTTGCCGGGCTTAGACCGTCCTTCCGAGAGCACGGTCAGCGCGTAATATTCGTAAGCGATCAGCAGCGGCAATGCGAACGCGGCGACCAGCAGGATCATCGGCCACACGTGCTCGCCGGCGATCGTGATGCCGGTTAGGCCCACTATCGGTACTGCTATGGCGTGGCCCACGAACGAGGCAGCTCCGCCCGGGATGGTCTCGACGGCGGCCCGCTCGGACAACCCGAGCTCCGGTGTGTTGCCGTTGCGGCTTTGCCATTTCTGGGTGGCTGGGCGGCCCCATCGGTAGTAGGCCCACAGTCCCAATGGACCCGACCAAATGGCGGTGATGGGCCACACGATCTCCATGGGCGCAAGCCGCTGGCGATACCCACCCAGATACGTGTCGGCGAGAATCCACACCGCGAACAGCAACCCCGCGCCGGTATACACCCAGGCAAATACCGTCACCCAGGTAGGAGCCGCTACAACATACATTTCATGCATGTCATCCATGACAGGTCCTTTCCCTCAGCTGCATCCAATACAGCACACTTGCACCCTGCGCGCCGCAGTCGTCGATTGAGAACCCACGGGTGGCCTCAACGCTGAGTGCCACCACTCAGGACGAACCTCCGTATCGTCTACGTACGTAGGTAGGTATACAGTTCCTGGTCTTTAGGGGTCAAGGAGGCTGAGCCCACGGCGTCATTCGTGCGTGACATTGTCGCACGCGGGAACCCCCAGGGCGAGGTGATGATGGTGCAGGCATCGACTTCTTTGTGCCGGTGCGGATCGTGGCCGTCTGGTCCAGCGCCTATCGACAATGAACGCCGGTAAGAGGCTCACTGCATGCCGCACATGAGCACGCCGGAGGCGGCCAACGCCGCGATGATCAACGGCCCGGCGGCCGTCATCATCACCATGCTCGTCAGGGCGGCCGTGCGCCGTGTGTGGATCATCTGATCTGCGCGGGACCCGGTGAGGCGTTCAGCGCGCTCGAGCACGGCGACCTCGGCTGCGCCAAGGGCGCCCGCGGGGACGGCACCCGACATGGCGAGCAAACCGGTCAACAGCGTTTCTCGGCCGTGTCGCCGGGCGGCCACATCGTCGGCGCACATCTCCAACAAGCGCGAAACATCTTCCGCACCTTCGGTTATCAGTGCAAGACGCGGGAAGGCGGTAGCCAGGCCACGCAGGATGGCAACGATGTGGGGATGGCGCCCGGCCAGATGAGCGCGTTCGTGGGCAACCACCGCGCCGAGCTGGTGTTCGTCTAGAGCGGCCATCGCGGCGCTGGTGACGACGATTGCCGGCGGGCGACCGGACACGCAATAGGCGGCGGGTTTGTCGGCGTCGAGAACGCGCACATCCGGTGTGGAAGTTCGGCGGCCAACCAAATGAACGGCCTCCGCGTGGTCATGCGACCGCCGGCGCATGCCGGCAAACGTTCGCGCCAACCGCGCTGCAGCGACACCCATCGCCACGGCCGCGGCAAGGCCCAGGCCCAGCAGCGCAATCCGCGGCAACGGCCCAACCTGACCGGTGGCGATCACCCGCAACTGGGCAACACACGACACGATGAGATACTGGCGGTGATTCCACTGGCCGATGACCTGGGCGCCGACCGCGACCACGGCTGCCGCCGTGCTGATCAGCGCGGTGCTGATCGCGGCCAGCCAGGCCGCCACGCCTAAACGCGGCGCCTGGCCGCCGCGGGTCAGCCGGCGTAACAGCGGGGGCCCGGCGACGACGACCAGCAGGCTGTAGAGCAGTAGGCAGGCGGCGATGATCACTTTCGCTTCGTCCGTCTCGACAACCGTCGCAGTGCGGCACGAAGCCCTTCGGACTCCTCGGCGCTGATCTGTTTGACGAAGTGGCTCAGCACCAGATCCGGCTTTCCACCACCCTCGAGCGCGTCATACATCAGGCGGGCGCTGTGCTCCTCTCGCGACAGTGTCGCCCAATACCGGTACGCCTTGCCCTCGCGCTCGCGGGTGAGCCAGCCCTTGGTGTGCAGGTTGTCCATCGTCGACATCACCGTGGTGTAGGCGATGTCGCGCTCGGCGGCAAGCTGATCGAAAACGTCGCGCACGGTCGTCGACGTCGTCGGATCACGATCCCAGATGCGGTCCATGACGACCGCTTCAAGCTCTCCAAAACCCCGTACCCGCATCTGGTGCCTCCCGGCCAAATCTGTGGGCAGTGTACTCGCTCGCACACCCGTGCCCTCTCAACATTGAACGGCGCTTCGTGGCCGATGGCGCCCGAGTCGAGGATAACGTACTATTTGCGTACGTAGAGCGTAGTTTGTGTATTTCGTGGTGTGTTCGTGGTCGTGGTTGGAGGGAGCAGATTCGGTGTTGACCCGTCGCCATCGCCGCTGGCTGGTGGCCCTCGTGCTGGCCTGGGCCGTCGCGGTTGGTCTCAGCACGTGTGCCGGCACTCCCGCACCGCCGCCGGTGCATGCGATCACCGACAAAGGTGACCCCTTCGGTAACCTTCTGATGCCCAAGCTGGCGGTCTCGGTCACCGATGGCGCGGTGGGCATTGCGGTGGATAAACCGGTCACGGTCATCGCCGGTGACGGGGTGCTCGGCGCGGTCAGCATCGTCAAGGCCGATGGCACGCCGGTTGACGGCCAGCTCAGCCCCGACGGGCTGAGGTGGTCGACGGCCGAATCGCTGGGCTATAACAAGCGATACACACTCAATGCGCAAGCCCTCGGCCTGAGCGGTGTGGCCTACGCCCGCATGACGTTTCAGACGCAATCGCCGGAAAACCTGACGATGCCCTATGTCTTGCCCAACAACGACTCGGTGGTCGGTGTCGGTCAGCCGGTGGCGATCCGATTCGACGAGAACATTCACAACCGGCTCGCCGCCGAAGAGGCCATCACCATCACCGCCAATCCGCCCGTCGAGGGGGCGTTCTACTGGTTGAACAACCGCGAAGTGCGGTGGCGCCCGATACATTACTGGGAGCCCGGCACCACTGTCGACGTTGCGGTCAACGCCTACGGCGTGGATCTCGGTGAGGGACTGTTCGGTCAAGACAACGCAACCACCCGCTTCACCATTGGTGACGAGGTGATCGCGGTTGCCGACGACGCCACCAAGACGATGACCGTGCGGCGCAACGGCGAGATCGTCAAGACCATGCCGATCTCGATGGGCAAAAACAGCACACCGACCGACAATGGCACCTACATCATCGGGGACCGCTACGCGAATCTCATCATGGACTCGTCAACCTATGGCGTACCGGTCAACTCCCCTGAGGGATACCGACTCGATGTGGACTGGGCCACGCAGATGTCCTACAGCGGTATCTACCTGCACTCCGCGCCCTGGTCGGTGGGCAGCCAGGGCTACAGCAACGTCAGCCACGGCTGTCTCAACGTCAGTCCAACCAACGCGATCTGGTTCTACAACAACACCAAGCGCGGCGATGTCGTCGAGGTCATCAACACCGTCGGGCCGACTCTGCCCGGCACCGACGGGCTCGGTGACTGGAACATCCCCTGGGAACAATGGCAAGCCGGAAATGCCGCCGTATGAGCACCCGATTAGGTGCACTGCAGCACAACGGATCCGATGTTGCCGCGCCGGCCGCAACCGAGAGCGGCAGACCCAGCACCCATCGTCTAGGCACAGGGTGCATTGGGGATTGGTAACGAAACTGCGACCGATGAGAGGAGCGATATGGCCAGCGCCATTCAGATGCACCCCGCCCACAGAGCAGGTGCCGACATGACACCTCACGCCGACCGCCCGGGTGTTCTGGTGATCGGGGCCGGCGTCAGCGGGCTAACCACCGCGCTGGTGCTGGCCCGCCGCGGCTGGCACGTCAACGTGCTCGCCGACGCCTTCGGCGCCGACACGGTCACAACGGTGGCCGGGGCGGTGTGGGAGTTTCCACCGTCGGTATGCGGACGCCACCACGACCAGGACGTGCTGGCCCGCTCGGAAGACTGGGCGATGACCTCCTATCACCGCTTCGCCCAGCTGGCCGCCAACCCACACACCGGGGTAAGCCTGCGACCTGCGGTGTTTTACTTCCGCCAACGCGTAGAAGACAACCCCGGCGAGCTTGAGAAAATGCGGAAGGTCGAGCAGCGCGTGCCCGGCTTCCTCCACGATCCCGCGCTGGTTGCTGCCCATGGGGTCAACCCGGACACCGGGGTCATCGACGCCTACTCCTACCTGGCAGCCACCGTGGATACCGACCGCTACCTGGCCTGGCTGAGCCAACAGGCGCACGCGGCCGGCGTGACGATCACCCACCGCGCGGTCTCTGGCCCGCTCGTCGCCCAGGAGCAGGAACTTCGTGCCGAGTTCTCAGCCGAGGTGATCGTCAACTGCACCGGCCTGGGCTCCGTCGAATTGTGCGGCGACACCTCGATGGACCCGCACCGGGGCGCGCTGATACGAGTGCTCAACGACGGAACCACGATGCCACCGATCACCGCCGTGCACGCCGTGGCCAATGACACCACCACGGCCGCGCAAAACATGATCTTCATCGTCCCCCGCGGCGAGGACCGGCTGCTCATCGGAGGGCTGGTCGAACCCGGCCGATGGGGCACCGACCTCACCGCGGACGACCGGGCGATCCGCGACATGCTCGCCCGCGCGGTGGAATTCTTACCGATTCTGCGTGAAGCCCAACCAGACCCCACCGACCCGCTGCGCGTAGGGCTGCGCCCATTTCGGACTGCCGGTGTGCGGGTGGAAGCCCAACCCGGAACCCGGATCGTGCACAACTACGGTCACGGCGGTGCGGGTGTGACGCTGTCGTGGGGCTGCGCCGGACAGGTCGCCGACATCGCCGGCACCATCGAGGCCCGTGAGACCGTGCCAGACGGTGCAACCAGCAGCATCGCGGCGATGGGGAGCACGCGGTGACCCGCGGGCACCCCGTCGCGTATCCCCTTCGCAAGCAGGGAGATAACCGGACACCGGCACGCAACACGCGGCGGAAAGCCGCCTAATGCTGGGTAGCGGGCTACATCCCGGGGGACCAAAGACTCTGGGAACAGCAGTATTCAACGCGCACACTGATTGATACGTAACTTGATAGGTAATGGATAACCCCAGGGGGTAGCAATGATGTACGACGACGGTTGGATGTGGGGACACGGCTGGGGTTGGGGCGGCTGGGTCCTCATGAGCGTGGTGATAATTCTCTTCGTGGTGACCGTGGCCACCGCCCTGGTTCTTGTCATCCGATATGTGAGTACACCCCAACAGGTTCCGGGACATCCGGCCGCCAACATGCCGGACCGTTCGGAACGTCTGCTCGCGGAGCGGTTCGCCCGCAGTGAGATCGATGAAGACCAGTACCGCCGCCGCATCGCAGTTCTGCGTGAACGCCGTTGATCATCTATGGCCCCGAGCCGACGCCGCGATCAAGATGAACGGCGTGGGGTTTCATGACTAGTCGCCAGGAGGACTTCACAGCAGTCGCAGTAGCCGAAATTGTAGTAACCGAAGCCATTTCAGAATCTCGGCCAAATAACGGAGGAATCGACACATGACCGAATCACCGGAATCCCCGGCCCAATCAGCTGGCGACACCCCGCAGCCACGAACGACGGAACCACTCTTGTCGCATGAGAAGTACGATGGTCGGCACAGCCGGCTGCTTCAGGTCGCGGCCTGGGTTGGGATTGTCGCTGGTGTGCTGTTCATTGTCGCGGTGATCTTCTTTGCCGGGCTCCTCACCGGCAGGTCCACCGGGGGTTATTACGATTGGCATCGCGGCTACCACAGCGGCCAGATGGCGCCCGGCAAAGCCCCACACTGCGGCATGATGGGGTCCGGCGGCATGATGGGACCCGACGGCGGCATGATGGGACCCGACGGCGGCATGATGGGACCCGACGGCCAAATGGGGCCAGGTCGAATGGGGCCAGGCGAACCCTCGCCAACATCCCCAACACCGAGCCCGTCGCCACGCCCGTAAGCCTGCTTGACAGTCAAGTCAAGCAATTACAGATCATCTCGTCAGTGAAATCGCTGTGAGGTTTTCGTGGAACATCGCTCCGGGCAATTGGTTCCGCGCTGGCCGTAGCGGCGCATCACCACACCATCTCGGCGCAGGATCCGATCGATAGGCTTCAAGCCCAGGGCTATCAGGTGATTGTCACCAAGTTCGGTGATGGTCGGCTCGACCAACGCTCGATGGCCGGGATGGCACGGCCGGGCCGGGCGGGGCATCGTTGGTGTTAGTGACCGATATCGAACGTCAACGTATCCGCGGCCACCGAACCCGGGGCCTGAGCACCGTCCCGCAAGGCCCCACCGTGCGCGTCATCGAGTGCAACATCGCCAACCGCCAGACCGACGGCGGATCGTCATCCGATTGATCCTCCAACGCCCCAACCCGGCCAAACGCCACCGCACCTACCCGCGCGTGACCAAACGAGCCAACCGCAGCAAGTTTCCACGAAAAACGCTTGACCACAAGAACATCAGACACAGAGGGCCACCGGAAATCCAGCTCGTACGTCTACAAAGTTGGCGCTTCCGGGAACTCCGTGGGTCATGGGGTGGCGGGGTGGAGTTGGAGCCCGCCGAGGTGGAAGTAGATTGCGGTCTTGAAGTGTTCACGGTTGCGGTAGCCGCGGGCGGAGACCCGGATGGCCTGGATGTGGGAGTTCAAGCCTTCGGCGCCGGCGTTGGTGATCGGGTGGGCGAAGTAGGACAGCAGCCCCGCCTCGTGCCGCTTCAACGCCTTGGCCGCGTCGATGATGGGTTTGAGCCGCGAGTGGGTGGCCCAGTAGTACCAGCGCTTAAAGTGTTTGGCGGCCCAGCCGCGGCGCTGGTAGGACCAGAAGTGGCGCAAGCTTTCCTTGATCGCCCATGCACGGGCGGTTTTCAGATCGGCGCCGCGCAAGACCGCGAAGCGGTCGGTGTGACGGGCGGGAAGGTTTTCGCCCGAGTACAGCCACAGGTACTTCGAGCCAGCCAGGCTCTTGTCACCGGCGGCGAACAGGGCCCGGTTCTCCTGTTTGCGCACGGTGTCCACGGCCTTGGTCAGGTAGCTCATCAGGTGGTAACGGTCGAGCACGATCTTGTTGTCGGCGTCGGACAGATGGGTGCGTACCGAGGCGGCGAAGGGCTCCCACCTGTCCATCGCGACCGCCTGAATCCCGTCGAGTTGCTCGGCGGTGAATTTCTCGAAGTAGCCGTCCAGGCTGGCCTGCCGGCGCTCGTCGGCGATGTATTCCACTGTGCCGGAGTCCAGGTCGGAGATCACGGTGATGTAGTCGTGTCCTTTCCCGGCCGCCTTCTCATCAACCCCCCAATTGTGCCGGCGCGGCCAGCGGTTTGGTGGCCAGCCCGCGGGTCACCGCGCGGTCCATCAGGTGCCACGCCTGGTCCCAGCTGATCCGCAGCAGCCTGGCTGCAGCCGCCACGTCGCACGCGGCGAGCACGTCGATCACCCGCCGCTCGAACAGCGTGGTGAACCGCGAGTGTGGCTCCGACCACGGCAGCCCGACCTGGCTCACCCCGTGCTCAGGACACTTCACCCGTGGCGGGCTGGCATGCAGGAACGTCAGGAACGCGCACGAGTCCAGATGCCGCCACACCCGTTCCTCGGAGTGGTCATAGACCGACAACCCGTGTTCCCAGTCTGGGCAGGCGAACCGGGTCCGGCCCGGATGGACAACCCAGACGTCCACCCGACCTTCCTCGGCCGAAAGCTCTACCCGTTCCACTTCCCACGGGGCGCCCAGTCCCAACAGATTCCGGTACAACTCGGTGTCACGCACGACCCGATCTTTCCGCGCGCCGGCACCTCACGGCCAGACCTAACCCACGGAAAACCTCGAAGCGCCACAAAGTTAATGGCATTGCGTTCAAATCCATACCGGCATCATCACACCGGCTAGGGCGCGACCTCGATGGTTGCCATCATCCCGGTGTCTTCGTGGTCGAGGATGTGGCAGTGATACACGCTCCGGCCGGCGAAGTCGGCGAAGTGCACCCGAAGCCGCGCCCAGCCTCGAGCCGGTACCAGCACCACATCGCGAAGGCTCTGCTCAGCGGCGGGGGCCGCGCTGGTGGCCAGTACCTGGAAGGGCCAAACGTGAAGGTGGAAAGGGTGGTCCATAGAGCTGTTATTTGTTACCAGCCACTCCTCGGTGGCACCGAGCTGCACGGCCTGATCGGTGCGCTCGGCGTCGTAGGCGCGTCTGTCGATGGTCCATCTCATGCCGCCGGCGGCCATGCCCATCTGCATTTCGAAGCTGACCCTGCGCCGCACGCTGACCAGGCCGGACGGTAACGCTGGGGCGGGCAACGTTGCTGGTAGCGGCGGGGCGGATCCGTTGGTCCCCGATACCGCAACCGTCGCCAGCACAACGGGGGCCCTGGCGGCCGTTGAGGCGGCACCGCCCATCATGCCCATCATGCCCGGGCTGCCGCGATCGTAGGGGTCGGTCCACAGCGTGAAGCGGCCGTGCGCCAACGGCCTAATCACGACGTCGGTGCGGTTGCCCGGAGCCAGCACCACCTGCTTGCGGGTGACTGGCGCGGGCAGGAAGTGGCCGTCTGCGGCTATCTGCGTCAACGGGTGGCCGTCGAGGCGTAGTGACAGTACCCGTGAGGTGCAGGCGTTGATCAGTCGCCACCGCTCGGTCACGCCGGGCGCGGCGGTGATGACCGGCTGATACTGCCCATTGACCAGAATCAGCCTGCCCTGGCGTCCCATCATTCGATCCATCGGGCCCACCGCGGAGACTCGGCCGATGTTGTTCAGACTGATGTCGGTGAGCAGCATCACCCGGTCAGCACCCACGTCCAGGTCTGGGCCGCCGGCGACGACCAAAGCCCCGGCCAGACCGCCGAAGAGCTGGTCGGCCACGTACCCGTGGCGGTGTGGGTGGTACCAGAACGTCCCGGGTGGGTGATCATGGGGAATCATGAACCTGTAGTCGAACGACTCGCCGGGGGCGATGCTCACAAAGGGGTTGTCTCCGTTGCCTTTCGGGGAAACACGCAGGCCATGGGTGTGTAGGTTGGTGGGCTGCTGCAGCCGGTTGGCGAGGTGCACCCGCAACACATCGCCGGGGCGCACCTGCAGCGTCGGGCCAGGCGAAGCGCCATTCAAGCCGAGCACCGAACCGGTTGTCCCCGCCAGGGCGGCCCCCGGCGCCGCTGTCAGTGACACATCGAGTTCACCATCGTGGCTTGCGAGCACGGCCGGCTCGGCCATCGCATCGCCACCGGCCACACGGTCCAGACCGCTGCCGGATCTGCCGAGCCCAGCCACCCAGCCCGTCACGCCCGCGGCCACACTGGCCGACCCCACCATCAGCAGGCCCAACGCGCGTCGGCGATCGATGCTGCTGCTCATGACAATTCGGCGCGCCGCCGGCGATACTCGTCCTCGTCGATCTCTCCGCGCGCGAATCGCTCATCTAAGATTCGGCGGGCGCCAGACATACTGTCCACGGGTGCCGAGCCCTGCCCGCGCGACCACAGCAGCGTCGCCGCCACGATGGCCATCAGCCCAGCGAGCACCAGGACGGGCCACACCCACATCCAGCCCATCGCCCAACCATTCATCGCGACTATCACGCTCCAATCTGACATATCAGGACCGGGGGGCCGGTCTCGATGGCCACCGGGTTAAACGCATTCACTACGTGGCCACAGCATACGTAACGCATCCGTACGAAGGTAGTTAGTATACTAGCGGGCCACGATTTTGCCGCCAGCGGCCATGACCGCGTTAGCGCGAGTAGGGCCGAGCGAGGAGCAGCGAGGAGCAGCGAGGAGCAAAGTGCACGATGGATGAGGCTCACCGCCTGACGCAAATCGAGCGCGTCTACTCCTTCTGGGGCCGCTTCGCTGGCCTCTATGCCGCCCAGGACCCCGTCACCTTCATGGGCCGCCCGGGCCATATCCGGGGCGAGGCGGTCGAGGCGCTGGGGCTGCGGAAGGGCGACGGAGTGCTGGAGGTGGGCTGTGGCACAGGTCGCAACTTTGGCCCCCTGGAGCGGGCGATCGGCACCGAGGGCCGGCTGGTTGGCTTCGACTACTCGGCCGAGATGCTCGCCGCCGCCGGCCGGCTCTGCCGGCGGCGGGGCTGGGGCAACGTGAGCCTCGTCCAGGGCGACGCCGCCGAGTTAGACCTCGACGAGGAGGGCTTCGACGGCGTTCTGGCGGTGCTGGCGATGAGTGCCATTCCGGACCATCGACAGGCGCTAAAGCGCTGCTTCGAGTTGCTCCGCCCGGGCGGCGTCCTCTCTGTCTGCGACGCACAGCTGTTCGAGGGACCGCTGGCGGTCCTCAACCCGCTGGTCAGGGCCATCTACACCCGCTGGGCGACTTGGGACCCCTCGAAGGACCTGCCCAGCGACATGGAGGACGTCTTCGGCAACGCCGAGGTCGCCGAGCTCAACCTGGGGACCTTCTTCATTGCCACCGCCGTCAAGCGGGAGGAGGGATGAGGTCGGCGCGCGCGTCCGCTGAGATCGCGCTCGGCGCATCGCCCGCGACGGTCTGGGCCTACGTCACCGACCCGGACAACTTCGCCGCCTACGTCGAGGGCTACGGCGGCGGTCGCGTCACAACCGCCAACTGCACTGGACTCGGAGCGCGCTACGAGTGGGCGGGACGCGCTGGCCCGCTACGACTCGCCGCCAGCGAGGAGGTGGTCCCTTAGTCCCTATCAGGTAGGCCTTTGTCCCATTTGGGGCTGGCGCGAAGCGGCGCATACTTGATTCCGTATCTACTACGTATCTACGAAGGGGCAGGGCAATGAAGCGCGAGCATTATGGGTTGTATGCGATCGCCCTGGCGATCCTGGTCGGCGGTCTCGCCTTTGTGGGAGTGCCTGCGCAGATGCTGGTGTTGGGCTTGGTCATCCTGGTGTGCCCGCTGATGATGATGTTCATGATGGGCGGTCACAGCGGCGGTCACGGGCACGACGGTGGCGACAACACCGACGAGA
>JAHZKD010000558.1 GCA_022600605.1 Actinomycetes bacterium | reverse complement strand
TGGGGGATCATTCAGCGCTGAAGAAATAGCGGATCTCATCGCTATCAACCAAGAAGCGCTGCTGGAGGATGCCCGCTCAACGCTGCACTACGACCTGAGTGAAGAGATCGCGCACACCAGCGGCGCGCTGCTGGTGGACTTGCTGCTGGCCCGATCGCAGCACGCCCCGGCGCGCGGCGGCGCTTTCGGCCGCGTTGGCCATCGCGGCTGCCGCGGGTGGCGGCGCTACGGGCTGGTGTGAATCCGTGGCGCGGCGGCGCGCAGCCTTGGCAGCACGGAACAGCTCCCGCGCTGCGGCACGACCCTCGGGGGTGCTCAACGGTCGATGCTGCGAGGTTTCCGGGGGTGAGGGTTCGTGACCTCGCCGAGGGGCCGGCGTCGTGTCCGGGCTGGCGGCGCAGCCGCCGTTGTTCGGCGGCCCTTCGGGCCGCCATTCGATCCGGCGCAACCGGCTGGCCAAAAACGCGCCCGGACGCTCGATACGATCAGGCCAGGACCGGCCGTGGGCGGTCATGTCGGCGTTGAGCGCATCGGTGACGGCCCGGGCTGACCACAGCTGTGGGTCGATTCCGGCGGCGGTGATCGCCTCGCAGATCGCTCCGATGTGTGTGCCGCTCAGGCCGTGACAGCGGTTCACCAACTGTGCGGCCAGCTGTTGTACCGGCAGCGGTCGCGGCGCGGCCCGACAGGGCCGCTGTTTCTTCGAAGGATGTCCCACCGCGCGCTCACGCGCGCTTGGTGAGTACTTATCAACAGAAGAAGAGATACAAACACCCGCCTTCGGCGGTAGGTCGGGATTGTGCACAGCCGGTCGCGGTTGGCGACGTGACACCAAGTGATACACCGAGGGCCGCCGGCCCCCGGTCGGGGTGGCTGGTGAGCCGTGTCCGCGTTGGGCCTCGACCGCCCATCCGGCGACCCTCAGTAGCCGCCAGGCCACCGTGACGGTGTCGGGGCCACAACCGGCCCGATCAGCGATCGTCGCGCGGGTGACGGCCACGTGGCGGCCCGTGCCGTGATCGGCATGCTCGGCCATCACCGCCGCGACCGCCAGCAGCGTCGCCGCGGTGATCGACACCCGCGCTGAAGCCTTGGCCGCGGCGAACGCCGACGAAGACGCCCACTGCCCCAAACCCGTGAGCCAACCGTCCCGGCTAGTCCACATCGACGTAGAAGGCGCACACACACCGACACGCTCAACCCAGCCGCGCAGCGTCGGGCGGCACTGTACCGGGGCGATACGGGCGGAAAAATCACGATTCAGGCACGCAGTGCGCGGCGCAGCTAGACCCGCCGGCAGACATGACTTATCGTGAGACGAGTCGGTCAAGACACGTCCCTTTCAAGGGGCAACAGGTGCGGACCTGAAACCGAGCTGCTAACTCGGTTTGAACCCTCAGACAAGGCCCCCGCAAGGGGGCCTTCGTCATATCAGGCGATCAGCACCACTATGGATTTATGGCCATCTGCCCGGACCTCACCGGGCCGCGGTGCTCACATCGCCAACGGCAATACCTCCCTGTCGAGTTCGCGAACAGCCTCGGGGTGCCCCACAGCGATGGCGAGGAGGTCCGCCGAGAGCTGGCTGACGCTGGTGCCGCGTTCAGCGGCCATTTCGCGGAGGCGGCCGTAGACGACCGCTGCGGCACGTACCTTGATCTGTTCGCGATCACCTTTGTGTGGTTGGGCCATGCCCACGATCCTTACCGAAGGTAGGCGCTGTACCTGGTACCGACACGCCCTGTCGGGGAGGGTTTTTGCCGCATTGGCCGCGCACCCGGGACCTAATCCGGGTGAGGCGTGGGGCTCCCGGTTAGATCAGCCCCCTGGCGCTAGCCGATCGAATTGTCAAGAACGCAAAGCCGTACATCTATATGTACGTATGTATGGACATGTACGTATGTATGGACTATCAGTTCACAGACGCGCGACGAGCTGTGCGGGCGTGATCGTCGATGGTCCGATTTCAGCGGACAACACATCGTCATCACCGGTGACGATCGCTGCATCAGCCGCTTCGGCGAGTGCGACCAGGTAGTTGTCGTTTGGGTCTCGGACGCCGGCTTGCGGTGGTCCGGGATCGTCGCGTAGATCGGCATGGCCACCGAGGCTCTCGACGAACGCGATGGCGTCGGCGACGCTGATCCAACGCCGGAACTTCGGCCGGATGAGGACGGCTGCGAGTTCGTCGAGCAGATGCTGGGTGACCACAGCGGTGATTACTCCGTCTGCCACAGCCTCCACGACCCGCGCGGGTGTGCCGTACGGGTTGATGATGGCCGACACCCACACGTTCGGGTCGATGACCACCCGTGGTGGTTCGTCCAGTTCTCAGCCCACCCTGCGAGGTGATCGCTCTGCGCGTACCGCAGCCAGCTCTTCGGCAGCCAGCCGCGCTGCTTCCTCCTCAGTGGGCGCATCCTCTGGGCTGATACCGGCCCAGATCCGCTCGGCGGTCCCGGCAAATCCCAGATGCCGCTTCAACGCCTCCTCGAAGACCTCGTATTCGCGCTTGCCTGACCGTGCAGCGGCAACTTTCGCTGCACGCAGCAGCGCCTCGTCGATGTAGACAGTGGTCTTCTTGCGCACCATAACGCCATTTTGACAGAAAAATTGAGGAAACGCCTGCTACGGCCATATACGCATGTTGATGTGCATATGGAGGCGGGTTTGCCCTTCCCCGACGCTCTGGTGCTAGGGGCGACTGCACGGGCTTTCGTTATGTTTCCGCGCATGAGAGGTACCCCTGGTGAGCTGCCCGTAGGGTCGCGGCCGATGCGCCCCGCCGTTGAGCTTTTTGTTGATGAGTCGTGCCGCACGGACTATCTACTGGTGGCAGCGGTCGTCCCCGTTGGGGACATTGCGGTGGCCCGCAAGATGATGCGGGACTTGAAGCCGAACAACCGGAATCGGTTGCACATGAAAGCCGAGACACGCAATCGTCGGCAGATCATCACCCAGTTTGTCCAGCAGCCGCCGATCACGCAGGCGCACATTTTCGTGGGGAACTTGCGGGGCACCAAGCCCAAACGGACCCAACGTGAGGTCCGTACCGAGTGCTTGCAGGCTCTCGGATCGTATGCGGCGGACAATGGTGCGACCCGCATTCTGGTGGAGTCATGTTCGCAGGACCAGCAGGATCGCGCCGCTGTGGTGGGAGCGCTAGCGGCCAAGGGGGCAAACCAACGGGTTCGGGTAATGATCGATCAGCCCACATCGCACGAACTGCTGTGGGCGGCCGACCTGGTGGCGTGGGCCTACGGCGCCGGCGGCTGGTCGCGCGCAGCGATCAGTCCCCTGGTCACAATCCACGACTTAGGCTAGAAAGCGCGAAAGCCGGGCGACCACGCAAAACGTGCGGGCTCCCGGCTTCACTTCCTCGGCTCTTCACCAAGACACCACCAAATGTACCCCGCC
>JAHZKD010000557.1 GCA_022600605.1 Actinomycetes bacterium | reverse complement strand
TCGGACCGTAGGCTGCAACGGGCAGACTACGGCCATGCATCTGGACAACTTCACGACCCAGGTGTGGACGTTTACCGGTGGCCCGGCGAGCGCGACGGAGGCTGACTGGGTCAAGCAGGAAGCCGGCACCGACCGCCGTTGCTTTGTCACCACCCGGAAAAGGGAGAATGTCTTGCTGCAAGCCAAGGTTTGTCAGTCGGGTAACGCCGGTCCGGCGGTTAACGTCCTCGCCGGAGCCATGCAGAACACCCTCGGTCAGTAGCGCGACTCCGCAACGCCCGACGATTTCGGTTGTACGTCATCCACGTGTCACCGGCTAGTCGTGCCACATCGCCGGGGCGTTCTGGAAGATAGGTACCGAGACAGCGATCGTTTATGACCAGGAGGCGGATTGAAATGTCCCGCACGATGGCATGCGACGGTGCCAGCGCCGGCTCCGCGGCCCTGGCCGGCGCAGAGGTCGCCGCGCAGCACCTTGTTGACGGTTGTTTGACCGACGGTCCGGTCGGTCGGGTCGGTCTTGAGATCGAGGCACACTGCTACGACTTGGGCGTTCCCTCTCGGCGGCCAGGCTGGGACGAATTGACTGCGGCGATCTCGGCGATTCCGCCGCTGCCGGGCGGCAGTGCGGTCACCGTCGAACCTGGTGGTGCGGTCGAATTGTCGGGTCCGCCGTTGAGCGATGCGGCGGCCGCTGTCTCGGCGATGAGATCAGACCGGGCGGTGCTGTGCGCTTCGTTCGGACAGGCCGGATTGGGGCTGGCGCTACTGGGCGCCGACCCCTTGCGGCCGCCCGCGCGAGTCAATCCTGGGGTGCGCTATCAAGCGATGGAGAAGTTCTTCCATGCCAGCCAGACCGGTGCCGCGGGCGCGGCGATGATGACTTCGACTGCGTCGATCCAGGTCAACGTCGAGGCAGGTCCCCGGGCGGAGTGGCCCGATCGGGTGAGGTTGGCGCACGCTCTGGGGCCGACGATGATCGCGATCGCCGCGAACTCCCCGATGCTCGAAGGCCGGTTCACTGGCTGGCGGTCTACCCGTCAGCGGGTGTGGAGCCAACTGGATTCGGCACGGTGTGGGCCGATCCTGGGTGAAAGTGGCGAAGACCCCGCCAATGACTGGACGCGCTACGCGCTGCGTGCACCTGTCATGCTCGTGCATTGCCCGGATCCGATACCTGTCACGGAATGGGTGCCGTTCTCGGATTGGGCTAATGGCCGGGTATTGCTCGGCGGGCGTCGGCCAACCGTCGCCGATTTGAACTACCACCTCACCACGTTGTTCCCGCCGGTGCGGCCACGCGGATTTCTGGAGGTGCGTTACCTGGACAGCGTGCCGGACTCGATCTGGCCTGCCGCGGTGTTCGCACTGACCACCCTCCTCGACGACCCAGCAGCCGCTGAGATCGCCGCCGAGGCAACCGAGTCGGTGGCCACAGCGTGGGACTGCGCCGCCCAGGTTGGTCTTGGGGACCGCCGATTGCATCGCGCTGCCCTGCGCTGTGTGCAGGCGGTGGCCGAACGTGTGCCCTCCGAACTCGAGGAATCCATGCATCTGCTCCTACGTTCGGTCGAGCAGGGACGCAGTCCGGCCGATGACTTCGCCGACATGACCGCCAAGTACGGCGTCCCTGGCGCGGTCACGGCGCAGGGGCAGGGGCAGCTATGACCGCACGTGACGTGCTCGTTGGCCAACTGACCGCGGCAAGGAACCGCACGTTGAGCCTCGTCGATTTCGACGACGCTGAGGTGCGCCGTCAGTACGACCCACTGATGAGTCCACTGGTCTGGGATCTGGCCCACGTCGGCCAGCAGGAGGAGTTGTGGCTCCTACGCGGCGGCGACCCGAACCGGCCGGGATTGCTGGCTCCGAAAGTCGACAAGCTCTACGACGCGTTCGTGCACTCCCGGGCCAGCAGAGTCGACCTACCCTTGCTGCCCCCGGCCGACGCCCGTGCCTACTGTGCCACCGTGCGCGGTAGGGCACTCGATGCTTTGGAGGCGCTCCCGGACGGGCACCCCGATGTCTTCACCTTCGCGATGGTGGTCAGCCATGAGAACCAACACGACGAGACGATGCTTCAGGCGTTGAGTATGCGATCTGGTGCGCCCCTGCTCGGTCGTGGGGCCGCCTTGCCTGCTGGGCGAGCCGGGGTGGCCGGGGCATCGGTGCCGGTGGCTGCGGGCCCATTCGTTCTCGGGGTGGACGCCGCGGCGGAGCCCTCCTCGTTGGACAACGAACGTCCTGCCCACGTTGTCGACATCCCAGCCTTTCGTATCGGCAGGGCGCCGGTGACCAACGGTGAGTGGCGGGAGTTCATCGGCGACGGCGGCTACGAGCAGCCCCGCTGGTGGTCGGAGGCGGGCTGGGCTCATCGTCAGAGGGCGGGCTTGACGGCTCCGTCGTATTGGAACGGTGACGGCACGCGCACCCGCTTCGGCCATGTCGAGGACATCCCGGATGACGAACCCGTGCAGCATGTCACGTTCTTCGAGGCCGAGGCCTTCGCGGCGTGGTCGGGTGCGCGCCTGCCCACCGAAGCGGAGTGGGAGAAGGCTTGCGCGTGGGATCCGCTGACTCGTTCGCGGCGTCGATACCCTTGGGGCGCTGCGGAACCCACTGCTGAACTGGCGAACCTCGGGGGTGAGGCGCTGCGTCCGGCGCCGGTCGGCGCCTTTCGTGCAGGTGCGTCGGCGTACGGGGCCGAACAGATGCTGGGCGACGTTTGGGAATGGACGACTTCGCCGTTGCGGCCGTGGCCAGGGTTCACCCCGATGATCTACGACCGGTACTCCGAACCGTTTTTCGACAACGGTGACCTCTCGCTCGATCCTCCCGGTGCTGGGGACTACCGGGTGTTGCGCGGTGGTTCATGGGCGGTCGCGCCAGGCATCCTGCGACCCAGTTTCCGCAACTGGGACCATCCGATCCGCAGGCAGATATTCTCCGGCGTGCGGCTGGCCTGGGATGCGCATGTGTAGGCACCTAGGCTGGCTAGGTGCCCCGGTGTCAGTGGCATCGCTGGTTCTCGATCAGCCCTCGGGGCTCCTGGTCCAGTCCTACGCGCCCCGCCGGCAGAAGAACGGCCTGATGAACGCCGACGGTTGGGGCGTCGGCTTCTTCGACCCTCGGGGGCAGGAGCGCTGGGCCCACGCCCGAAGGGCAGGGGACGACTCGGGGGGCGGCCCGGACGACGGTGCCGATCATGCGGAGCCACGGCGGTGGCGCAGCGCCTCGCCGTTGTGGGGCGACGCGTCGTTTGCCTCGGTGGCGCCCGCCCTGATCAGTCGATGCGTGGTGGCTGCGGTGCGCTCGGCCAGCGTGGGGATGGCGATTGAGCCGTCGGCTTCGGCGCCGTTCACCGATGGGACATGGCTGCTGTCACACAACGGAATCGTCGACCGGGCGGTGCTGCCGGCCTCCGCACACGCGGAGTCGACCAACGACAGTGCCCTGCTGGCCGCGCTGATTTTTCGACGTGGTGTGGATGTACTGGCAGACACCATCGTCGAGGTGGCAGCTGATGATCCTGAAGCCAGACTTAACATTTTGGCCGCCGACGGTTCCCGCCTAGTAGCCACCACATGGGGCGACACTCTGTCGGTACTGCGCCGAGACGACGGTGTCGTGCTGGCCAGCGAACCCTACGATGATGATCCTGGCTGGGAGGAGATCCCGGATCGGCACTTGGTACAGATAGCCGACTCGCACCTGCAGCTCACACCGCTGAAAGGACCACGATGACTTCTTCGCGTTGGTCGATCTCGAACTATCTTGCCGCCGACGCCGCCGAAGAGGCGCTGCGGCGAGACGTCCGCCACGGTCTGGGCCAGGCCCCGAAATCCCTGCCGCCCAAGTGGTTCTACGACTCGGCAGGAAGTGATCTGTTCGACCAGATCACCCGGCTTCCCGAGTATTACCCGACCAGAGCTGAGGCGCAGATCCTGCGCACGCACGCAGGCGAGATCGCTGCTGCCTCGGGTGCGGACACACTGGTGGAGTTGGGCAGTGGGACTTCGGAGAAGACACGCATGCTGCTCGACGCGCTCCAGAACCGGGGATCGCTGCTCCGGTTCATCCCCTTCGATGTGGATGCCAGCGTGCTGAGTGCAGCCGGGGCAGCGATCGGGCAGGAGTATCCAAACATCGAAATAGCCGCTGTATGTGGTGATTTCGAAGAACATCTGGGAAAGATTCCCAACGTCGGTCGCCGGCTGGTGGCTTTTCTGGGTTCCACGATCGGCAATTTGGAGCCGGGTCCGCGCGCCGAGTTCCTGGCTTCGGTTTTCGATCTACTTCAGCCCGGAGACTCGCTGCTGTTGGGCACCGATCTGGTCAAGGACACCGGCCGGCTCGTCCGAGCCTACGACGACAGCGCCGGGGTGACGGCGCGGTTCAACCGCAATGTGCTTGCGGTGGTGAATCGTGAGCTCGGAGCTGACTTCGACATTGACGCCTTCGAACACGTAGCTCGGTGGAACGAAGCCGAGGAGCGTATGGAAATGCGACTGAGGTCGACCCGTGCGCAACGCGTGCGTGTCGCCTCTCTTGCGCTCGAGGTCGACTTCGCGGACGGCGAAGAGGTCCTCACCGAGGTGTCCTGCAAGTTCCGCCGCGCCGGTGTAGATGCCGAGTTGTCCGCTGCCGGACTGCGCCGCACACGTTGGTGGACAGACGATTCCGGCGACTTCGGCCTGTCGCTCTCGCTGCGGTAACCCGTGGACGAGATGACGCTTTCCGAGAGTTGGCGGGCAGCACGTCCGCCTGTCGCCGGAGTGCATGTCGACAGCGCAGCCTGTTCGCGGCAGACCTTCGCTGCCATCGACGCCGCCACCCGGCACGCCCACCACGAAGCGGAGGTGGGTGGCTACGTTGCCGCCGAAGCCGCTGCGCCGGTTCTGGATGCGGGCCGCGCTGTGATGCGGGTGCTGACCGGGATGTCGGACGCCGAAGTCACTTTCACCACTGGATCCCACAACGGGCTCGACATCCTGCTTGGACAGTGGGGCGGTGAGCGTACGGTGGCGTGTCTGCCTGGCGAGTTCGGGCCCAATCTGCTTGCTATGGCAATGCACGGGTTCGAGGTTCGCGTGCTACCGGTCGACAGCTGGGGCCGAGTGGATGTTGACGCTGCCGCGGTTGCATTGGCCGCGGATCCCCCCGGGCTGGTGCACTTCACCGTGCTTGGCAGCCACAGCGGGATTGTGCAGCCTGCCCACGACATGGCGGCGGTGTGCCGGGCACAGGGGGTGCCTCTGATCGTGGATGCCGCACAGGGATTCGCTCATCTGGACTGTGCCGGTATCGGTGCCGACGCGCTGTACTCGTCGGCACGGAAGTGGACCGCAGGTCCGCGGGGAGCGGGGATGCTCGCTACCCGGGCCGGGCTGCTCTCCGAATCCACGACGCTGCGATTGAGCTACGCGGAGAAGAACATCGGTCTGCACGTAGGAGTCTCGGTGGCACTCGGCGAGTATCTGGCAGCGGGCCCGCGCAACGTGCAGGCAAGGTTGCGAGAGGTCGGCGTGGCTACACGCACTGCGCTCGCAGATGTCCCGGGTTGGAGCGTCATCGAGCCCGTGGACGAGCCCAGCGCCATCACCACGCTGCGACCGCCTGACGGTGTCGATCCGATGGCGGTCCGGGCCCGCTTGATCTCTGAGCGTTCGATCGTGACGACGTTCCTGGGCCTGGAACGGGCACCGCGAGAGATGACGAGACCAGCATTGCGCGTCTCGCCGCACGTCGACGTCACCGACACTGATCTGGAGACGCTCGCGGGAGCGTTGGCGTCGATTACGCGTTGACCTTGGTCGACGTCAGCCGTACTGGCATCTTTCTCACTCCCGGCACCGTGGTGGCCTGCATGCGGACGATCGCACCGTCTAGCTCGATGTGCTCGAAGCGCACCAGCAGCTCCTCGAAGAGCACCCGCGCTTCCAGGCGGGCCAGCTGCCCTCCGATGCAGGAGTGCTCACCGCAGCCGAATGTCAAGTGCGGATTCGGCGTTCGGGTGATATCGAGCTGCTCGGCGGTGGGTCCGAAGATTTCCTCGTCGCGGTTGGCAGACCCATACATCATGGTCACGTATTGGCCTTCGCGGATCAGCCGCCCGCGAATCTCGACGTCGGCGGTAGCGCATCGACTCATGTTGGCTACCGGCGTGGTGAAGCGCAGTAGCTCCTCCACGGCCGAAGGTATCAGCTCGGGCTGAGCGCGCAGAAGACGGAACTGCTCGGGATTCTCGATGAGGGCCAGGGTGCCGAGGGCGATGAGGTTACGCGTCGTTTCGTTCCCGGCCACCAACAGCAACAGGCAGAACTGAAGCAGGTCGTGATCGGTTAACCGGGTGCCGTCGACCTCGGCAGTGACCAGCGTCGACAGCAGGTCGTCGGCGTCATTGAGGGCCCCATTGCGGCGCAGGGCGATCAGGTGGCCGAAGTACTCGTAGAGCTCGCCCATCGCGGCGAAGGTTCCCAGCTCCACGTCGGGGTCATTGATGCCAACCGTCGCGTCCGACCAGGTGCGAAACATCTCCCAGTCTGCATCGGGGGCGCCGAGAAGTTCCGCGATCATTCGGGTCGGCAACGGGGCCGCGATCTGCTCGCCGAACTCGATCCCGGCATCAGGGTCGATGCGGTCGAGGGCGGCGCGGGCGAACGCGCGCATCTTCGGCTCGAGGATGGCTACTTGTCGGCGGGTGAAGCCGGTGTTGATCAACTTGCGCAGCTGCCGATGCCGCGGCGGGTCGGTGTAGAGCAGGTTGCCCTCAAGCACCGCGTTCTTCATTGCCGGGTCGGGGATGGTGACCCCTTTGGCCGATGAGAACAGCGCTGGGTTGGTCGAGACGAACCGGATGTCTTCGTACTTCAGCAGTGCCCAGAACCCGGCGTCAGAGTTCCAGCACACTGGGTCGGCGCCCCGCAACTCCCGGAAGGCGGGGTACGGGTCGCCTGCGTAAAACGCTGGGGAATGCAATGGGTGGGTCATGCAGGTCTCCTCCGATCGCTCAGGTGCGTTGATCACTCATGTGCGTTGACGCTTTTCAAGCCGGTCAGAATCACGTTCAGCCCGTGCTGGAAGACCAGTTCTGCATTGCCTGCACCGGCACGTCGCAGGTGGTGTTCGAGTTGAACCGAGCCCAGCAGGTGGATGTAGAGGACTGCGTGCGCCGCGTCGAGGTCTCTTCTCGACCAGCCCGATTCAGCCATGATCTGTTTGGCGGTGCGGTCCATGGTGTCGGCCATACCGGCTAGCGGGCGCTGTTGAATGAGCCCGGCAATGCCGGGGACTGCGACCATC
>JAHZKD010000556.1 GCA_022600605.1 Actinomycetes bacterium | reverse complement strand
GCCCACGCCCGCGGGTCCTGGGTCGCCGCCCACCACACGTCGCGACTTGTCCAGCCGATCCGGCCGATCAGCTCAAGATCCCAACCAAGCTGGCCAGCAACGATATTGGGCCAGATCCGGGGATCATCTGATGGTAATCCGCCAGTCGGGCCGTAGTAGGACAAAGAGTCGCAGAACAGCAGCAGGGACCGACGGGCCGGGGGTGCCGAGGATTGCTCAGAGGACATCGTTGGCGACCTGAGCCGAAGCGTTCCAAACATCGAGTCGCCACCGGATATCGTCGAACGATTCACCCGCCCCGTCTCGGCGGGTGTGCCCGGCAAGTTGTACCCAGCTGGCATTGCCCATGCCGCCCAAAATCGGCCAGTTGTCGACCGGCAACCCCAGCAGTGCTCCGGTCAGGGCGGCGATCAGCCCACCGTGCGCCACCAGTACCACCGGCCGATCTGGCTCGTCGGCTCCCCACTCGGGCTGTTGTGCCACCAACTCCGCGACCAGCGGAATGCTGCGCCGGGCGACATCAACCCGGCTCTCGCCGCCGTGTGGGGCCCAGCGGGCATCGTCGCGCCAGGCCAGCCTGGCGCCCGGAGAGGCGGCATCCACTTCAAGATGCGTCATACCCTGCCAGTCGCCCAGGTTCGTCTCGCGCAACCGGGTGTCGATGCTCACCGACTGTCCGCAGAGGTCACCGAGCGCAATGGCGGTGTCCAGCGACCGCCTCAGATCCGACGAAACAATCAGCAGCGGTTGGCGTTTAGCGAGCACCTCAGCCGCGGCGACGGCCTGTTCACGGCCAAGCTCGCTGAGCTGGGTGTCCAACTGGCCCTGCATCCGATTGCCGGCGTTGTACTCGGTCTGCCCGTGTCGAAGCATCAACAGTCGCCGGATCGTCACTGGGTCGCCTCCCCCGCAGTGTCCGCCGGGGCATCCAGGTCGACCGGCACGGTGGGACAGTCACGCCATAACCGATCCAGTGAATAGAACTCGCGCTCATCCTGGTGTTGGATGTGCACCACGATGTCGACGTAGTCGAGCAGCGTCCAGCGACCTTCGCGGGTGCCTTCGCGGCGGGCTGGTTTGTGTCCGGCATCGCGCATCTTGCATTCGACCTCGTCGACAATCGCATTCACCTGCCGCTCGTTGGAAGCCGACGCGATGACGAAGCAATCGGTAATGACGAGCTGGTCGGAAACGTCGATGACGACTACATCATCAGCGAGGCTGGCAGCGGCGGCTTGTGCAGCCACAGTCGCCATGTCGATGGCTTCCTGGGTGGCGGTCAGGGACGGTCTCCTTCAGTCGAGCGGCGGGCACTGCTGTTAGGGCGGTAGAGATTTCGCTTGGCGATGTACTGCACAACGCCGTCGGGAGCCAGGTACCAGATGGGCCGGGACTCCTCGGCACGAATCCGGCAGTCAGTTGACGAAATCGCCAATGCGGGCACCTCGACCAGATGCAGAGAGTCGGCGGGCAGCGCCGCGACAGCCGCCGAGATGTCCTGGCCGTCGAGCGTATATCCGGGCCTGCTGACGCCTATGAATCGGGCGATTGCGAACATCTCCTCCCAATCCTGCCAGGACAAAATGGATGCGAGTGCATCGGCGCCGGTGATGAAGTACAGGTCCGCGTCGGGATTGAGCGCGCGCAGGTCTGCCAACGTGTCCTTGGTGTAGGTCGGACCGGCACGGTCGATGTCCACCCGGCTCACCGAGAACCGCGGATTGGAAGCCGTAGCGATCACCGTCATCAGATAGCGATCCTCAGCGGCTGTGACGCAGCGGGTGCGTTTCTGCCAGGGCTGCCCGGTCGGGGCGAACACCACCTCGTCGAGTTCGAACAGGTCGGCGACCTCACTGGCCGCGACGAGGTGGCCGTTGTGGATGGGATCGAACGTCCCACCCATTACCCCGAGCCGCCGTCGTGTTTGCACGAATAGCGAGCTTACGGGACCAGGCGCGCAGCCTGAGAACGACTTCAGCCCCACCGACGAGCCGGGCTCAGACGCTAGACGAGTGTGCCGTTCTATACCGAACCCGCCGCTGCCAGCGGAGGAAACCGCACACTCACCGCGTCGCACCGGCACACTCACCGCCGCAGCACCCATCCACGCATCGCCAGGGCCGCCGCCACCCGGTCGATGATTACGCCACGGCGCGACAGCATGGCCGCGCTGACCCGGATCACCAACCACCCGGCCGCTTCGAGCAGTGCCATCCGGTCAATGTCCCAGGCCCGCTGTTTGCCGTCCGCCCAATGCTGTTTGCCGTCATACTCGACCGCGACCTTCCAGCGCGTCCATCCCATGTCGAGGCGGGCGAAGACCCTCCCGAACTCGTCGCGAATCTCGATCTGGGTCTCCGGCGGTGGAAATCCGTTCCTCACCAGCAACAATCGTGTCAGCGACTCGTACGGTGACTCTGCTCCGCGGTCAACCAGTTTCAGCGTTCCGCGCAGCCGGCGCAGGCCGCGAACCCCGGGATGACTTTGGGCTACCCGCTCGACATCCACGACTTTGAGATCCGTGCAGTTCATCAGGGCATCGATACGCTGTACCCCTTTGGTTTCCGACAAGAGACGGCCGAAGTCGAAGGCCGTGCGCGCTGGTGTGGTGACCGGTATACCGCGGACTTGCTGGGCCTCGCCACCAGCCAGCACGTCTGAGCGAACCACGATTCCCGGAGGCGGTCGCCGGTTACGGTGGATCAGCTCGGCCGGCGCGTCGAAATCGATCCATTTGGCGCCCTGCATCGCCGCTGCAGACAAACTTGAGAGCACACCCCTTCGCTGC
>JAHZKD010000555.1 GCA_022600605.1 Actinomycetes bacterium | reverse complement strand
CTGCTTGGTGCGGGGGTCGCGGCCGAAGAAATGGTCGCGTACGTAGCCGCCGTCGTTGGCTTTGTAGGTCTGGTAGTCACCGTCGGGGGTGGAGTTCATCAGGTTCACCAGGGCGCCGTCGCGATCAGCGTGCAGCAGGGCGTCCCATTCGCGGCCCCACACCACCTTGATCACGTTCCAGCCCGCGCCTCGGAAGAACGACTCCAATTCCTGGATGATCTTGCCGTTGCCGCGCACCGGGCCATCGAGGCGCTGCAGGTTGCAGTTGATGACGAAGGTCAGGTTGTCCAGACCCTCGAGGGCAGCAACGTGAGTCAGGCCGCGGCTTTCCGGCTCGTCCATCTCGCCGTCGCCCAGGAACGCCCAGACGTGCTGGTTGGTGGTGTCCTTGATGCCGCGGTCGTGCAGGTAGTGGTTGAACCGGGCTTGGTAGATGGCGTTCATGGGGCCAAGGCCCATTGACACCGTGGGAAACTCCCAAAAGTCGGGCATCAGGCGCGGGTGCGGGTAGGAGGGGATGCCACCTCCAGGATGGCTGTGCTCCTGGCGAAACCCGTCAAGCTGGTCGGCGGACAGGCGTCCTTCCAGGAACGCCCGGGCGTAGATCCCCGGTGATGCATGGCCTTGGATGAAGATCTGGTCCCCGCCCCCGGGGTGGGACTTACCGCGGAAAAAATGGTTGAACCCGACCTCATAGAGGGCGGCTGAGGACGCGTAGGTAGAAATATGCCCCCCGACGCCGACTCCTGGTCGTTGCGCGCGATGGACCATGATCGCGGCATTCCAGCGGATCCAGGCGCGATAGCGACGCTCGACGTCTTCGTCGCCGGGGAACCACGGTTCAAGCTCAGTCGGGATGGTGTTCACATAATCGGTCGAGGTCAGCGCCGGGATAGAGACTCGCCGCTCGCCTGCCCGCTCAAGTAACCGCAACATCAGGTACCGGGCCCGGCCGGGCCCGGAACGCTCGAGTAAGCCGTCGAAGGATTCGAGCCACTCGTTAGTCTCATCGGCATCTATATCCGGCAGATACGACGCGACGCCTTCCCGGATGACGCGAACCCGGTCGGGTTCGGCTGTAGTGCTGGAGGTTTGGGCCAGATCCTGTCGCACGAACTCGGTGGTCAACTTCGGCTCCTTGGTAGGTGCTGCAATTGCGGGTGGCCCTCACGTGCACGTGGATTCCATCCTCGTCCAATCCTGCCCCATCCGCACTGTCGTGTGGGGGCTGTGCGGGGAACCGCCGATCTGCAGTTCGAACCGGAGTGTGAACAGTGAGACGAACCGGTAACCTCTGCATCGTGCTGACGGGTTGGCTGAGCGCGCCTTACGCGCGGGGTGTCGCCTTTGTCACCGGCACGTTGGCCGTTCTGGCGATGATCGTCGTAGGTTGCACCAACGTCACCACCGGCGACGTCCAGGTGGCCGGGAGTGAGGCGTCGGTGTACCGGGCATCGGTGTCGGCCTCGATCGAGGAATCCTTGGCGAGCTCAAGCGCCCGGGAGTCCGAACGCCAGGAATCGCTGCGCACCGAAGCCGTCCAGGCCTCGTGTGAGTCGATGAGCTCAAGCAGCGCGGACGCCATCGGCGCTGTCAACGCCTATGTGGACGCCTTCAACTCCAATCCTGACGAGATCGAACGCACAGAGGGGCCGGCGGTGGATGCGCTCAACCTCAGCGCGGACTCGGTCGCGGGCAGCCTCTCCGATCCGCTCGCCCCTGGTCTGCGGGATGCGCTCAACAATTGGGTGGAAGCCGCGCGGACGGTGGCGACCGCGATCGCGGGCAACTACGGGACCGAAGAATTCAACGACGCGATCACCGATCTGAACGATTCCAAGACCACTGCATTGGACCTCTGTGACGCCGCATATCGGTGAACCTGCCAGCAGACGTCCGCTGTTGGGGCTGGGCGTGCGACGATAGGGCGAGAACATGACACAGAGCACAGTGAGTGGAAATGACTGAAGGAGGACTGAAAGTGGTCTCGGCGGGTGCCCCCCCGAACTACGCCCACAGACTGGGCATCGAAAAAGATCAGATCGTGCAGGAGTTGGGCTGGGACGAGGACACCGACGACGACATCCGCGCCGATATCGAGGACGAGGCTGGCGGCGAGCTGGTCGACTACGACTCTGACGAAGTCGTCGACGTGGTTCTGCTGTGGTGGCGCGACGGTGACGGTGACCTCGTCGACAGGTTGATGGACGCCATCACGCCGCTGGCCGACGACGGCGTCATCTGGGTCGTAACTCCGAAGACCGGCAAGCCCGGGCATGTGCAACCCGCCGAGATCGCGGAGTCGGCGCCCACCGCGGGCCTTATGCAGACGTCCTCGGCCAACCTGGGGAACTGGATAGCCAGCCGCCTGGTGCAGCCGAAGTCCAAAGCGGCCAGCCGGCACTAAGCGGCGCTGAGAAGTGCTCGCTGTCGGCCACAACGCACCGGACTTCACGCTCAAAGATCAGAACAACCAGCCGGTGACGCTCAGTTCTTTCCGTGCGGCAGGCTGCACGCCCAAGAATGTGCTGCTGGTGTTCTTCCCTCTCGCGTTCACCAGCATCTGCGCACGTGAGCTCGATGACGTCCGCGACAACCTGCCCGACTTCGTCAACGACGACACCGCAACGTTGGCCATTTCGGTTGGGCCGTCACCAACCCACAAGGTGTGGGCAGCCCAGCGCGAGTTCACCTTCCCGGTGCTGGCCGACTTCTGGCCGCACGGCGCGGTGAGCCAGGCCTACGGCGTGTTCAACTTCGACACCGGTTTTGCCAACCGGGGTACGTTCGCGGTCGACAGTTGCGGGGTCATCCGGTTTGCCGAGTGCATGCAGCCCGGTGAGGCCCGTGACCAGAGGGTCTGGTCAGATGCGCTGGCGGCACTCCGGTCAGGCTGACCCGGATTTCTGGTGGCACGTCATCGCCGTGTAGCCTGCCCGGGATCGGGCGCGTAGCTCAGTGGTAGAGCTCTGGTTTTACACACCAGCGGTCGGCGGTTCGATACCGTCCGCGCCCACCAGTGTTCTTGCAGGACACCCTGTGGCCCGCCCGATGAGGCGGGTGCGGCGCTTGTGCTCGCTGTCTTGACGGCGCGATTCGCGCGCGGCGTCGCGCACTAAGACGACGTCGGTGCTGGTGGGGGAGGGCCGACCCCGAACGCTCCCCAGTACTAGTTAGGTACTATTCAACGGTACCATGCTGGTACTGCTACTTTAGGAGCTAATATGCCAGCACTGAATGTCGAGTTCTCCGAAGAGGAGCTGGCCATCGTACGGTCAGCAGCCAGCGATTCGGATACATCGATGCGGGCGTTCGCTAAGCAAGCGATTTTGGATAAGGCGAGCGACCGTGAGGGTCGCGTCCGAGCGTTGGCTGAACAGATTGCCGAGCGATCAGCCGAGCTGAATCGTCGGCTGGCGTGACGGACTACCCGGCTACCGACGAGGTGCTCATCGCGGCAGAGTACGCCTGTGGATTCCGGCCCCTCGTCAGTGATCCGGGCTTGTTTGAGTCCAGCCTGATGCGTCCGGCCGCTACCGTATTCGGCGAGGATGCCTATCCCAGCACATGGGACAAGGCTGCAGCACTACTGCACTCGTTGGCCACTACCCAATCCCTGGCTGACGGGAATAAGCGCACGGCCTGGGCGGCATGCTGGCTGTTACTTGGCCTCAACGGACACCGAGTCTCGCCCGCCCTCGACATCGACGCAGCCGAAGAATTCGTACTCCAGATCGCCGCCAACAAACTGAATTGGGAAGCGATCGCCGCTCGACTGCCAGACTTCGCAGAACCTGCCCTGCGCTAAGCGCAGCGTTTGAGCCGACGCACAGCAGGTCGTGAGTGTTCTCACCCAGGTGGCCACTGGATCCGACCACTCAGACCGCTAACATATGTATTGCAACGATGTACAGACAACGGTGCAGACTAAGGTCCAACGGGATTTGAAGTCAGGTTTTTGACCTACCACTCGTTGGCGTTGATAACGCCGCCAGAATGGCAATGGGAAAACGATGGCTACAGACGATTTACCAGAATCTGTCTTACCCGAATACCGTGAGAAGCGGATCCGACCAGATTGGGCGCTTTCGTCCTGGGCCGATCGCATTCTGGAGGAAGCCGGACTAGGCGTCACTATCCTGGATCGCGACGGGGTGGTCATCTATTACAACCGCTGGGCAGCGCTATACATGGATCGCAAACCCAGCTACATAGATGACGATGTGCGCAATCGGCATGGCCGAGCAGTTACCAACCCGCGATTAGACGCCATGTTTGGGCTGTTCAAGAAGGGGCGGACGGAGCCGGTTCGCTATGTAGCGCACCCTCCGGGTATGCGCGCACTCTTCGTGACAGTTTCACCCATTCACCAAGGTGATGAACTGGTCGGGTTTTCACAGCTGGTTCTTTTCAAGGAAGAAGTTCAGGAACTTTGTCAAAAGTTTGATGCCGAAGGGCGGACACCCTTCGAGAAAGACATGCTGCCCGACGGGTGAATTCTCCGATGGGAGCCCAATCCACCTGTCGGTGGCCTGCGGCATCGGTTCTTTCGCCCGGTAGGGTCGAGTTGTGCTCGGCCACACGGATATCGAGCACCGCGGCCGGTCCGTTCCGGCGATCGTAGTGCGTGGAACCGATATAGAAGTCATCGAGGAAGCGATCTCAGGTATGCCGCTGGAAGCGGCTCGACTCACCGCCGCTCGGGGCCGCGTCACAGTCGCGGGCCTGCGCCTAGGTACGGCGTCGGCGAGTTTTGGTGCATTTGATTTCCCGGTGGCCACATTCGGCGAGGCGAGTCCAGGTACAGAGGTCATCGGCGTCCCTCTTACTCCGGCGACGGGTTCGTGGAACGGCGTCGCACTCAATCCGCGGCGTCTGTGGCGCTACCCGCCCGGATCCGAGCATGCCGGCGCGGCGCGGCGCCCGCCCGCCTTCGCTACTCTGACCGTCCCCCATGATCAGACGCGTGCCGCGGGAGCCAATGGCCTCACCGTGCGGGAAGGCGACGAGGTCGCCCGGCTGGGGCTGCTGCTGAGGATGGTCTCTGAAAGACTTCTCAGCGGCAAACTGACTTCCACACTGCTCCCGGCGCTGGAAGCCGATCTGCGAGCGACGCTGGACGACGCCCTCGCGGCAACCATCGCCGAAGAACCCCGATTGACGGCGTCGGCGCAGATCGTCCGTTCCTGCCTCGAGGCCGCCGACCAGATCGGTCCGAGCCCGCGGGTGGCCGCCTTGGCTGCCGCCGTGGATGTGACCGACCGTTGGGTTCGGGCCGCGTTCCGCCGGGAATTCGGTGTGTCGCCCTCGGTGTTCTTCCGAGCTCGCAACCTCCATCGCGCCCGCCGCGACCTGCGACTGGCACACCCCTCAGCCACCACCGTCACCGACGTGGCGATGCGGCGCGGATTCTGGCACCTGGGCCGGTTTTCCGGGCTATACGGTCGGGCCTTCGGGGAGCTACCCAACCAAACGCTACAGCGCGCACCCTGAACGTCTCGTTCCGAATCTGGATAGCCGCCATAAGCGGGGCCCGCCACGCTGGACGACGCTAACCTACCGATTGTGTAGGAACACCCATCTGCACGGCAGCCGGCTACGCGTGCCCGCGCCTTTCGGCCTCAGAGGAGTACCGATGACCCAACCGAGCAATCCCTACGGCCGCCGGCCCGGTGGCGGCATCAGCCTGCCCGACTACTACCGGCCGATGACATCGATCAACAACCGCAACTTCTATTCACCTGGGACGGAGATCCTGCCCGAGGGTGAGATGCGCATCAGCATCCTGGGCAGCACGCCGTGGCCGCCGACCCGCACCCAAGCCGGCACATGCATCCTCGTTGAGTGCGGCAACGGCAAACCCCAACCGCGGCGATTCTTCTTCGACATGGGCAACGGCAGCGTGAAGAACGCACTGGCCATGCAAGTGCCACCGATGTTCATCAACGACATCTTCATCAGCCACCTACACGGCGATCACTATGCCGACCTGCCCTACAGGTATCCGTTCACCGCCTGGTCCGGACGGTGGCACCCGCTACGTCTCTACGGCCCTTCCGGGGCCACACCGGAGCTGGGCATCAAACACATGGCCAAACACATGCGCGAGATGCTGCGTTGGCACGAGGAGAACTTCCTGCATGCAACGATCTCGGCGGGCTTCGAGATGGACGTCACCGAATTCGACTGGAAGGAAGAGAACGGCGTCTGCTACGACCAGGACGGCATCGTGGTCCGGCACTGGCCCCGCTCGCACGTCAAGGACGGGGCATCGGCGTACCGACTGGACTGGGAGGACGCCGG
>JAHZKD010000554.1 GCA_022600605.1 Actinomycetes bacterium | reverse complement strand
GAGCCATGCCACCGGCGGCACAGCCCGCGCATGGCTGCGAACAGGAGATCTGGGGCTCTACCTCGACGGTGAACTCTTCGTCACCGGCCGGATCGCCGACATCGTGACCGTCAACGCTGCCAGCCACTATCCCCAGGACATCGAGTCCACCGTGGCCGGGGCGTCGCCGATTGTGCGGCGCGGTTACGCCGCGGCCTTCACCGTGGGTGCAGATGACGACCAGGACCTGGTCGTGGTCGCCGAGCGCGCTGCCGGTACCGCACGCATCGATCTGTCGTCGGGGATCGATGCCATCAAAAACTCTGTGCTAGACGGGCACGGGGTTCCGGTCATCGACGTACGCATTGTGCCTGCCGGCTCGATTCCGCGAACCACTAGCGGCAAGCTGGCCCGGCACGCTTGCCGCACCGCCTACCTCAGCGGGGTGTTCGACTGAGAGCCTCAGCGAGCCTCAAGCACCCGAGGTGGCGCCGGCGACACTGAGCATCAAGACCAGCCCGGGTAGCAGATTGGTCACCTGGTGAGCGACGATACTGGCGGCCAAATTGCCGCCATACAGCCGCGCCAATCCGATCGGGAGCGCCACCACCAGCAGCAGCGGTGCCCGCGTCCACTCGAGATGGGCGACAGCGAACACCACCGTGGTGACGATGAGCGCCGGCCACCGTCCCCAGCGCCGGTCCACCGCCCCCCAGAGCAAGCCGCGGTAAACGATCTCCTCGCAGACGGGGGCGAGGACCACGACGACCATGAACACGATGACCGCCGACGCCCAGGTGCCCCGAACGTCGCCGAACGCATTTCCTACTGCGGAGTTGGCATCCTCACCGACGATCACGATCCATACCGCCGCAGCGGGGAGCGTGAGAAGCAACCCCCCGGCTCCGAACAGAGCCCCCACTCCGGCGCTGCGCCAGGACCATTGCAGCCTCAGGTCGATCCGCGGACCGTTACCCCGCAGCGTCGTTATGAGGATCGCGAGCGCAGCCGCAACAACGGTCGGCACCGCGACAGCCAGAACCATCGTCGAAACCGCAATGGGGCCTCGTCCGCCCAACAGCGACCCAACGAGTAGCGCCGACCCAAGGTAGGCCGATTCCACGACCAGGAAAGCGCCCAGACCCCAGCGCGGCGGGCGCGACTGCGGTTCAGCGTCCACACCCGGACGCTAGCTCATCAGTTGATGGCGACGAACGGGCTCATCACGTCCCGAACGAACTGGGAAATGTTGACCGACGGATTCTGGTCCGGGAAGCTCACCGTCGCCAGAACATTGCCCCCCGCATCGGCGAAGATCCCGTCGGCGCGGTCCTGATGCGATGACGAAGTCACCAAGATGATTCCCGACGCTCCCGCCTCCTTGGCCAGCGGCACCGAGAATCTGGCGTTCTCCACCGTGCTGCTGGCTCGGTCCTCGACAAGGATTCTCTCGTCAGGAATTCCGTACGTACGCAGCATCTTGCGCATCTGCCCTCCCTCGGTGTTTCCGTTGCGAGGGTTTCCACCGGTGACAATTATGGGTGCCTTCGGGAATATCTGCGCCACCACCAGGCCGGCCAGAACACGCGTATGCGCGATCAGGCGCAGACCGCCGCTCGGTTTGAGCCCATACCCGAGCACCACGATCGCCGGTTTCGAGAAATCCTTGGCCACCAGCTGCGCTGGGGCGGCCTGGGCGCTGCCCACCGACATACCTGCGAACAGCAGGACGACGACCAGGGCCAGCGAGGTCCCGAGGGCAACGACCGCCGCCCGGCACGCAGCCAGTGCACCACCGCGCTGCCCTGAGGAATCAGTCATCATCGGTTTCATCGCCGCGTCGCACCAATGTATTACCGTCCGGGTATTACAGTCCGGTATTACGGTCCGGTCTCACGGCATGAACGAGGCGGCGATCATGGCCTGCTGCCATTAACTCGACCGGCCTGAGACATGTCTGGTGGAGGGTGATGCTTTCTTACCGCAAGTTCGGCCGCCTAGCGCTGGTCGCCGCCGCCAGCTCGGCTCTCTTCTTCGTCACCGCACCCGCAGCATTTTCGGCACCTGCCTACGACAGTCAGGGCTATGTGGACTCAACCGCCCGATGTACGGCACCGAACACCGCTGTTATTTTCGGGCGCACGGCGACTTCTCGAGTGGCGATTTGTATGAGTTCTGACGGCGCATACCAGTACCGCGGCGTGCGGGTGCGTGACGGCGCCAAGCTGATCGTGCCGGCCTCGCGCTCCTCCGATGGTGCCTTCACAGCAGCCAACGACGGATTCCAGTACATGGTGACCTCCCGTGCGTTGGTCATCAGTTCAGGGACGCGAGTGATCCGCGACGAGACAATGCTGGACTTCCATCGACCAGGTGCGACGACCGCGCCCACAACCACAGTGCCGAGAACCACCGCGCCCACAACTACAGCGCCGAGAACCACAGTGCCGAGAACCACAGCCCCCACAACCGCAGTGCCCGCGGCGCCCGCTGCGCCGACCCCGACCACACCCCTGCCGCCGCCGCTGGCGGCCGAGCAAGGCGGCAGCGGCAGCTGAGCGGCGAGCTCACAGGTATGGGTCGGTCCAGGCGCTGATGATGCGGGCCGCCCGTGCCGCCTGGTACTTACCGGTGAGCAGGTGATCGGCACCCTCAAGCGAGACAAAGCTGCGCGGATGCCTGGCCGCGCGGAAGATCTCGCTGGCGTTCGCGATCCCGACTGTGTTGTCGGTGGGTGAATGCATAACGAGCAGCGCCCGATGCAGACTCCTTATCCGCTCGCGCAGATCGGCGGCCCGGACGTCCTCGATAAAGTGTCGCCGTAGCGTGAGGGCTTTGCCGCCGATCAGGAATGTCGCCTCGCCCTCGGCTTCAATCCGCTGCACGAGTGCGTCATAGCTACGCTCGACGTGGGCCGGCTCAAACGGTGCACCGACGCTCACCACCGCGGCAACGGTCGAGCAGTCGTGGGCTGCCGCAATCACCGCTGCGCCGCCGAAGGAGTGGCCGACGAGCAGACGTGCCTCGCGGCCCGAGTCGTTCATGAATTCCACCGCACGAACGGTGTCGGCGACCTTGTGAGAGAAGGAGCCGTCTCCCCAATCGCCGGCGGAGTCGCCCAGTCCGAGGTTATCGAACCGGAGCATGCCGATGCCCTCGCTGGCGAGTTGTTTGCAGATGCGGCTGGCCGCTGGGGAGTCCTTGCTGAGTGTGAAGCCGTGGGCGAAGACACCCCATCCCCGGACATCGGATTTGGGGAGGTCGATGAGGCCCGCGAGTACCGGACCGCTGCTGCTGGGGAACGTGATGCGTTCTGCCACGTGGATTACCCTTTCATTGCACCCAACGAATGGACGGAAAATTCAACCGTCGGCCACGTTCGCGGCGGTGTTGGCGGCGGTCGAAGGCCACAGCGCCGACCTGGCGAACATACAGTTCCGCTGCGGCAATCGGGCTTGTTCGTCAAACTCTGGCGCCTGCTGAATGACTGTGCGCCGCAGCGCTACACAGCTGCCAGTTGAGGACTTGGCCATGGGATCACCGGCGGCGGGCCAGCAGCCACGCATCACCGTTCGCTTCCCGGGCCGCTACGAGCTCCAAGCCCTCAAACGCCAGCCGCAGCTCGCCCGCTTTCACCCGAAATGGCCCGGTAGTGCCCCCGACTTCGCTGAGCGCGCTGATCGCGAGGAGCCCGCCGGCGGCAAGCCGCTCGACAATGGACCCGTCCAGACGCCCGTCGCGAAACCTGTTGCAGAGAAGCACATCCACTAACGGACCTGCAGGTAATCCGTCATCGAGGTCCACGATCTCGAAGTGACAGCGGTCAGCCACACCGCCGAGCTCGGCGAGCCTCCGAGCCTGCATGATCGCAACCCGGGACACGTCACATCCCAGGACGTCCAATCCGCGTTGAGCCAGCCATACTGCGGCCCCTCCACGTCCACACGCCACATCAAGCGCGCGGCCGGTGGCGGGGAAAATCTCGGCAGACGGCCGAAACACCGCAGGGAGGCCGACATCCTCATCCGACACGACAACGTGCTCGGCGTACCGCCGGTCCCACCGGAGGCGATCTTCGTCGGACACGACCCCAGGCTAAAGCTTCCAGCAGTGATCACCGACTCGCACCAAGGACCGGCACTGCAGGGGTGGCGCCGGCGAGGGGACTAGCGTCGCATGCATGGGTGAAAGTCGAATGAGGGTGCTGGTCGTCGGCGGGGGCTTCGGCGGATTGTTCTGCGCCCGTAATTTGGCCAACAGCGACATCGACATAACACTGCTCGACCGCACCGCGGGCCACTTGTTCCAGCCGCTGCTCTACCAATGCGCGACAGGCACCCTCAGCATCGGGCATATCAGTCGCCCGCTGCGCGAGGAGTTCGTCCGATACCGCAACGTCACCACCCTGCTCGGCGAAGCGCTCGAATTGGACCCCGAATCGCGTCAGGTGACCGCCCGCCGCCCAGATGGGAGCCCGTTCACCATCGACTACGACGTGCTCGTGATTGCCGCCGGGATGCAGCAGTCCTACCTCGGCAATCCGCAGTTCGCGCAGTGGGCACCGGGAATGAAGACCCTCGACGACGCTCTGAGCATCCGCCAGCGCTTGTTCACCGCCTTCGAGATCGCCGAGACGCTGCCGCCCGGGCCCCAGCGTGACAGCTGGCTGACCTTCGCCGTGGCCGGCGGCGGTCCCACTGGGGTGGAGCTCGCCGGGCAGATCCGGGAGTTGGCAACGCGCACGCTGGCCAATGAATTCCACAGCATCGAGCCAGAGGAGGCCAGGGTGCTGCTGTTCGATGGCGGAGATCGCGTGCTGAAGAGCTTCGCTCCGACCCTGGCGAGCAAGGCCGCCGAAATCCTACGGCGGCTCGGAGTGGAATTGCAGCTGGGTGTGCACGTCACCGACGTCTGCCGGGAAGGAGTGACCGTCACACCCAAGGCCGGCGGTCCAGAGCAGCAATACTCTGCCCGGACCGTGCTGTGGACCGCCGGCGTGGAAGCCGTACCCTTCGCCAGACATATCGCCGATGTACTCGGCGCCCCGTCCGACCACTGTGGTCGTATCCACGTCGAATCCGACCTCTCAGTACCAGGGCACCCGGAGATCTTCGTCATCGGCGATCTAGTCGGCCGAGACGAACTCCCCGGTGTCGCGGAGAACGCGATGCAGGGCGGTCTGCATGTGGCCAGCTGCATCCGCCGCGACCTCCGGGGCAAGCCGCGACGACCCTACCGTTACCGAGACCTCGGTTCAGCGGCCTACATCAGCCGCGGAAATGCGCTGTTGCAGGTCGGGCCCCTCAAGCTCGCCGGCTTCGGCGGTTGGCTGGCTTGGGGGCTGATCCACATCGCGGCACTCACCGGGGTCCGCAATCGTCTCAGCACTGTCACTACCTGGCTCGCGACCATCGCCCGCGGGGCCCGCTACCACCGCGCCTTCATGCTCGGTGAGAGCCGCGCAACCTCGGAGCAGCATTACACCTGGGCATCGCGCGGCGACGACCCGCCGCAGTGAGCGTCCTCGACGCTCACCGTTGCCGGGCCCGCAACCTCTCCAGCATCCGACGGTCCCGTTTGGTAGGTCGCCCGGCGCCGCGATCGCGCGCCGCCACCGCAATGACGGGAGTTCGGGGCGGTGCAGGTGTCCGGTCGAGGTAGCAGGTCACCGCATCGGCTGCCCCGACCCGCTTCTGGATAACCCGCAACACCTGGACAGTCCTTGTCGTATCACCGAGCCGAGCGCGCACTTCGTCGCCGGGGAAACCGCCGTCGACGGCTTTGCGGGCCGGTCATTGATCCGCACATGCCCGCCGCGGCACGCCGCCGCGGCGTCGGGCCGGGTCTTCGTCAGCCTCACCGCCCACAGCCACCGATCCACCCGGGTCGACTCCATGACCTCCATCATGACCGAACAACCTCCGTCCGGGCCCGATGCGACAAATCCGTACGGTCGTGTCTCGGCGCTGCGCGGCCGGTTTCAGCGCCACCCGCGGTTTGAGCCTGACAAACATTCATCTCAGGCTGATGGCCTACAGTGGTGCCAATCCGGAGAGCGCTCATCGCCTCCCTGTCCTCGGTTCCGGTCCGGGCGCCTTGAGCGTGGCAGCGGCGACTTCCTCAGTCCGAAGCCTTAGCCATCCCACGGACTCGTTGCCCGATATTCACCACACCGCTCAAGGAAGTTGAACATGCTGGACACCTACCGAGTCAAGACAACTCTCACCGGCTTGAAGAGGCTGGCAACGATGCCGGCGCAGGACAAGCAGGCAGGTGTCGAAGCGTACAAATTCCTTCAGCGCATGCAAGCGGGCGAACCGACCGAGACCGCGGATGAAACCAAAGCGGTCGCGGACTATTACAAGGTCCTCAACAACATGCTCTCAGTCTTTGATCTTGAGAAGCTCTACATCCCGCCCATGCTGGACGAATCCAAAGGCCTCTACGACAACCAGTTGTTGATCGAGAAAGCGGTGCTGCAGGATTTGGATCTGAAGGATCCTGCTAACTCGCACTTACTCGACATGGGTTGCGGACGGGGGAGGATCGCGCACCATTTCGCGACGATGACCGGTGGACAGGTATCCGGTTACAACATCGACCCGAACCAGTTGGAGAATGCCGTCGACTGGGCCGAGCAATGTGGCATGAGCGACAGACTTCATTTCAAGTTCGGGGACCATCATCAGCCCCTGGAGTACGAGTCCGAAACCTTCGACGGATGCTTCTCCTTCCAAGCCGTGTGGCCCTTCTTCAAGAAAGAGGAGTTGGACGCACACGCACGAGAGATGTACCGCGTACTCAAGCCGGGATCGCGCTACGCCTGCTCGGAGTATCTGCTCACGCCGTTCTTCGACTGGAACAACGAAGAGCATGTCGCGCTGCACAAGCTCTTCCTCCCGACGCTGGCCGCAACCCAATCGATGTATCCGGCCGACGTGTGCGCCGCGCTGGAGCGGGCCGGTTTCGACATCGAGGTTTCCGCGCCCTCCAAGAGCGAGGCGTGGCCGCTGTGCGAGCAGAAGACTGCGCTGATCCGCAGGGGCGGGCATGTCGTCAAAGCGCTCGCGGCGGTAGGTATCGCACCAGGGTGGGCGACGGAATCACTCGACCTTCTGCAAAAGGGCGGCAAGGCCTGGAACGAAGCCGAGAGAGCTAAGATCGCCGACTTGAACTGGAAAATCGTCGCCAAAAAGAACTGACTCCACTGCCTGGATGTCCTCTTCTTGGTGCGTCCGCCCCTGCGCTGCAATGGTCATGACCGGGTCGCAAGGTAGATAGTTGCCGTCGACCGACCTCCGGTCACTGGGTTGTCGAACCAGACCTTCTGGGCCTCAACGTCAGTGAATACAGTTTCGAGTACCGCCGTGAAATCTTCGTCCGGTGCGTCATCGGACCACATGGCAAAGGTGCCACCCCGAACAATATGGGCGGCTGCGGCTTCTAGACCATCATGGGTGTAGAAGTCAGCGTGCGCCTCGTGGAGCAGGTGT
>JAHZKD010000553.1 GCA_022600605.1 Actinomycetes bacterium | reverse complement strand
TTGTGGGAGTGGAACATGTACATGCCCGTATTCGGGAACCGCATCTCGCAGATTCCCCTCTGGGCCTGCCCCTGCACGACGGTGTCGGTGTACTCGGTGGGGTCGAGCCGGGTTCCGGTGGGAAAATAGTCGAAGAAGTTGCCGTGGACGTGGAAGCTGTTGATCGGATCGTATTCCAGGACGTTGACCAGATAGATCCGGACGAGTTCGTTGCGGGTGACCAGAACGGGTTCGTTCATGTAGTGGAACGGGATGCCGTTGACGGCGTACAGCTGATTACCCTCTCCGTCGAACGTCGTGTTGTAGCCATGCATCACCATCACCATCTCGTCGGCGTCCGGGCGGCCTCCTGGTGGGTCGACAATGAAGGTGCCGTACATGCCTCGGGCGATGTGCTCGGCCAGCGGCCCAACATGGCAGTGATACAGGTGCAGCCCGAATGGCTCGGCGTCGAACTCATAGGTAAAGGAATCCCCGGGTTCGATGATTCCGCGCCCTACGCCGGGCATGCCGTCCATCTCGGCGGGGTGCAAACCATGGAAATGCATGGTGTGCGGATGTTCTGAACCATTGGTGAAGTTGATCCGCAGCAGATCGCCTTGTTGACATCGCAGCGTCGGTCCGGGAATGCGGGAGTTGAAGGTCCATGCCGGGAACTCGACGCCGGGGGCAATCTCGATGTCTTCGTCGGCGGAATAGATATCCCACTGCCGTAGCAGCCGCCCGTCCGGCATTAGCGATGTCTGCCCATAGTCGAAATCACGGAGAATCTGGGTGGGATTAAACCCGTTGCGAACGTGGTCAACGGTCGCGCCTGTGCGGAACGTCGGTCCGGTGACCCCACCGCCGTGCGCCGCGCCCATGCTGTGGTCAGGCGTCTCGGCGTGGGCCGGCGGCGCGTCCAGCAGCGATCGGGAGCCCAGCGCCAGGCCAGCAGTGCCGGCGAGCGCCCCACCCAGGATGACGTCACGCCGCGATAGCGGGTTCACCTGGGACCGCCGCATTGGAATGGTTTCACGGGTCGCCACACATGAAAGTTTGGCATACCGAAATAATCGATTCAAATACCGAGCCCCGTGGCTGCGCCCAGGCGCCAACGTTCGACCTTCAAGCGCGTAGCAGCGGTCTCGAGACTGGGTTCGCTGCTGCTGGCCTTTCGTACGTCTGCGCACAGCGAGTTGCGCGGCGATGGCGAAGGCTTCAGTCTCTGGTGATCTCATACCAGCATGCGGGGCGGGGAGTTCGCGCTGCTCGAAGTCGGCGACGTACCAGCCAGCGGCTTTGTGCGAGCGCTGTGAAGAGTTGTAATAGCGGGAGCGCTCAACCGGACTGGGCCGGTGCGAGGAGTATCTGGGCCAGCCGAGTTGTCGTCTCGGCCCCCTCGTCGTAGCCGCCCTCGCCGTCGAGGGAGTTCATGATTGCCAGGGTGTAGCGTTGTCGGGGGCCGGCGAAACCCACGCTGTTGACGACCCAGCCACCCTGCTCTTGTGACCAACCGTTCTTGTTGCCGGGGGTCATCGCACGGCCGGCGCCCCATACTCCCCACTGCTGGCTGGGGTCGAGGTGTTGCATCTCGGCCACGATGGCTGCGGTTTGTGCAGGTGGAAGTTTGGTGAGGGTGTAGTTCATTAGGCGGTCGAGGTCGTCGGTGCTCGATTTCTGGAATCCCCAATAGGGGTATGTGCTGCTGAAGCCCTGCTGGGGTTGAAGATTGATCATGCCGTATGCCGGGAAGTTGCGGTTGAACGCCATGTTGTCTGGTCCGCTGTACCGGTTCCAGAGCGTCGTGGCCGCGTCACTGTCGGAAGAGTGCATCATGTCAGTCATGAGTTGGCGGTCGGTGTCAGTAAGACTGATCTGGCCGGCTCGCGCGCGGGTCAATAGATCGACCACCATCGCGAGCTTGATGGTGGATGCGGTCCATATCAGGGTGCTCGCCTCGGCGTTACGGTGAGCTAGTCCGCTCGCACGGTCCCGTATGACGTAGCCGACTGTGCCCGGGCGTGTAGCGAGGTAGGCGTCGGCCTGCGCAATACGCTGCGCGAGGTCGGCGTGTGCGGTTGGCGCAGGAACAGAAAGCAGCGCCGCCAACGTAAGAAAGACTGCAGCGAGAGACTTCACGATCACAGCTTCTCAGCCGTGAAAGGACGACCTTCGGAGGCACGCCGCAGCGACCCGATTTTCTACGCAACAACTGCGTAGGCGCTGTCGGGTCGCCGAGAGACTCGTGCAAGCACTCGCCGAACATCTCCACGTGCGTTGGGATATTGGGAACGGCGTCGGGAGCGATCGACCGGTGCGAACTGATGCGCCTAGATCTACCGCACACGGAACGGATCCGAGCAAGGTTGCCCTGGGGTGTTGGGCTGCACCCTCACGCCCACCCACCCCCCGCCACGGGGCCCCGGCGTCGGGTTTAGACCCCGACTCAAAGTATCGCGGCCAACCGGATATCATCGCCATATGACGATTAGTAGTGAATCGGATGCGTGGCTGGCTGGCGGCACGTCGAGGACCTGTTCGAATGTGAATGCTGCGGTGGCGCTGTTTCAGAGTCTCTCCGACGGGGCGCGGCTGGCGATCGTACGCCGGCTCGCCGATGGGGAGGCACGTGTCGTCGATTTGATCGGCGAGCTGGGATTGGCGCAGTCCACCGTCTCTGCCCATGTGGCGTGTCTGCGGGAGTGTGGCCTGGTGATCGGGCGCCCCGAAGGCCGGCAGATGTTCTACTCGCTGACCCGCCCGGAGTTGATGGACCTGTTGACCTCGGCGGAAACGCTGTTGGCCGCGACTGGCAACACGGCGGTGCTATGCCCCACCTACGGAACCCGATCCCGCGCGGGCGCGGCGATCGATACGGAGGAGGCTCGCCGATGAGCGACACCTGCGGCTGCGGCACCGACGACGAACCCCGCAGCGGCGCCGACGACGAGCGTGAGCCCGAACGCCTCTGGCAGATCAAGGAATTACAGTTTGCCGCCATCTCCGGGGTGTTCCTGCTGGCAGCCCTGATCGCAGGATTCCTCGCTGCCGAGCCGGTCGAGCTCACCCTGGAAGCGGTGGCACTGCTGGCCGGTGCCTACACCTTCGTGCCGTCCACCCTCACACGGCTGGCCAAGGGCAAGATTGGGGTCGGCACGCTGATGACCATCGCCGCCGTGGGCGCGGTGATCCTCGGCGAAGTGGGCGAGGCCGCGATGTTGGCCTTCCTGTTCTCCATCAGCGAGGGACTCGAGGAGTACTCGGTGGCGCGCACCCGCCGCGGACTGCGTGCGCTGCTGTCGCTGGTGCCCGACGAGGCGACTGTGCTGCGTGACGGGACCGAAAAGACTATTGCGCCTGCGGATTTGCGGATCGGCGACCGGATGCTGGTCAAGCCGGGTGAGCGTGTAGCTACCGACGGCATCATCGGGAAGGGCCGCACCGCCCTCGACGTCTCGGCCATCACCGGCGAGTCGGTTCCCGTGGAAGCCGGGCCCGGTGATGAGGTGTTCGCCGGGTCGATCAATGGCACCGGGGTACTGGAGGTGGAGGTCAGCACCACTGCTGAGGACAACTCGCTGGCCCGCATAGTGCGCATCGTGGAGGCCGAGCAGTCCCGCAAGGGCGCCTCTCAACGCTTGGCCGACCGCATCGCCAGACCCCTGGTGCCCGGGGTGATGATCGTCTCGGCACTGATCGCGGTGATCGGTAGCTTGCTAGGGGACCCGGCCACATGGATCGAACGC
>JAHZKD010000552.1 GCA_022600605.1 Actinomycetes bacterium | reverse complement strand
GAAATCCTCGTCGGCGATGTTCAGACGATCGAGAGCTACGGCGGCGGTTCCGTGCGCTGCATGATTTCGGAGATCTTCTGACAGGAGCGTGAGGCATGTCCATGCCGGAAAGCGGAACCTACAGCGGCAAGGTGGTTCCGAGATCTCGTCGACGCCGCCGCCGTCGGGAAGTAGTTGTGCGCAGGTATCGAGTGCTCGCCGGGGTGTGGGTTTAAGGAATTGTCAGGAACAGGGGAGTAGCCAGCGTGGTCCGCCTGAAGGCTTGGGCGGCGAAATCCCGACCCTTGAAGAGCACCGCCCCAGGTTCGGAGGCGGAGGTAACGTTCGATGTCACGGTTTCTGACGGGAAGGCGGATGGGGATGGCCGGTTCAGGTAAAGACGACGTTCACATGGCAGACGAACGGGTGGGCCGCCCCGGAGTGCCCCGTCGGGTCGTGCTCGGTGGCCTGGCAGCCGGTGCGGGAGCCGCCGCGGCGGGGGGGCTGGTTGCAGGTTGCGACAAGAAGAGCGACGGTGGGGACGCGAATGCCGGCGGTGATGGGCCGCCGGGCTATGGCACCGGGATCAATGAGGGCTTCGACGGCAAGATCGAACTGGATGTCCGGGATTCGGTCGAGGACTGGAAGCCTTTCGAGTTGAAGAAGGCGCCCGAGGGTGCGCCGAATATCTTGGTGGTGCTCTATGACGACACGGGTCTGGCGGCGTGGTCGCCCTATGGCGGGCGAATTGAGATGCCGGTTATGCAGAAGCTGGCCGACAACGGGGTCATGTATTCGCAGTGGCACACCACCGCGCTGTGTTCGCCGACCCGGTCCTGCTTTCTGACCGGACGCAATCATCATGTCAACCGGTTCTCGGCCATCACCGAGGCCTCGACCGGTTTCCCGGGTTCGGCAGCCCGGCTGCCGGCGCAGTGCGCCCCGGTCCCCCGGGTCTTGCAGGACAACGGCTACAGCACGTTCTGGGTCGGCAAGAATCACAACGTGCCCGAGGAGGACGTCTCCAGCGGCGGCAGCAAGACCGAGTGGCCGCTGCAGATGGGCTTCGACCGGTTCTACGGGTTCCTGGGCGGGGAGACCAATCAGTGGTTCCCCGATCTGGTGGAGGACAACCGGTTCATCGAGCAGCCCTACGGTCCCGACGAGGGCTATCACCTCTCGAAGGATCTGGCCGATAACGCGATACGGATGCTGCGCGACCAGAAGTCGTCCAACCCGTCCAAGCCGTGGTTCATGTGGTTCTGCCCAGGCGCCAATCACGCCCCGCATCACGCTCCGCAGGAGTACATCGACAAGTACAAGGGCAAGTTCGACGACGGCTACGAGGCCTACCGGGAGTGGGTGCTGCCGCGAATGATCGAAAAGGGAGTGCTACCCGAGGGCACTAAGATGACCCCGATCAACCCGCTGCCCGAGGACATCGCGGTGGCCAATGACGCTATGCGGCCATGGAATACGCTCAACGCCGAGGAGAAGGAACTGTTCTCCCGGATGGCCGAGGTGTTTGCCGGTTTCTCCGAATACACCGACGCCCAGGTGGGCCGGATCATCGACTATCTGGAGCAGACCGGGCAGTTGGAGAACACCATCGTGTTCTACTGCGCCGACAACGGCGCCTCCGGTGAGGGCTCGCCCAACGGGTCGGTCAACGAGAACAAGTTCTTCAACGGTTATCCCGACGAGTTGTCGGAGAACATCAAGTACCTGAACACCCTGGGCAGCCCGGACACCTACAACCACTACCCGACCGGCTGGGCGGTGGCCTTCTCCACCCCGTTCCAGATGTTCAAGCGCTACAGCCAGTTCGCCGGCGGCACCTGCGATCCGATGGTGATCTCCTGGCCCAAGGGCATCAAGGCCAAAGGCGAGATCCGCAGCCAGTACCACCACGCCACCGACGTCGCGGCCACCGTCCTGGACATCGCCGGGCTCGAAATGCCAGGGGAGTACAACGGCGTCAAGCAGTACCCGCTCAACGGGGTGTCGATGCGGTACAGCTTCGACGACCCGAAGGCCCCCACCACGCGCGAACAGCAGTACTACGCGATGTTGGGCACCCGCGGTATCTGGAAGGACGGATGGAAAGCCGCCGCGCTGCACGCCCCGATCAGCGGTAAGGGCCACTTCGACGCCGACCGCTGGGAGCTCTACCACGTCGAGCAGGACCGCTCGGAATCCACCAACCTGGCCGGCCAGAACCCCGACAAACTCAAGGAACTCATCGACGTCTGGTTCGAGGAGGCCAAAAACAATTTCGTGCTGCCCCTGGATGACCGGACCGCCACCGAGGTATTGACCAACCCGAGGCCCCAGGCCGAGCCTCCGCGGGACCGCTACCTCTACTACCCGGACACCGCCCCGGTGCCCGAGGGGGTGGCGGTCAGCATCCGGGGCCGCTCCTACAAGATCATCGCCAACGTCGACCTGAAAGCCGACCCCGCCGGGGTGATCTTCGCCCACGGTTCCCGATTCGGCGGGCACACCATGTTCATCGCAGACGGGCGACTGCACTACGTCTACAACTTCCTCGGGATCAAGCCAGAACAGGACTTCGTCTCACCGCCGCTGACACCCGGTAAGCACTCGCTGGGCATGGAGTTCAAACGCGAGAAAGCCGGCCAGTACGGCGAATCACTGGGCACCACCGTGTTGTACGTGGACGGCAACGAGGTCGCCAAAGGTCCGATGCGGGCCCAGATCGGCAAGTTCACCCTGTCCGGGGACGGTCTGTGCGTGGGCTACGACAGCGGCGACAACGTCTCCGGGCAGTACAGCACCCCCGGCAGATTCACCGGCGGCGAGATCCAGGGAGTCGCCTTCGACGTCAGCGAGAAAGCCTACGTCGACCTCCAGCGTGACGCCGCTGCGGCCTTCGCCACCGACTAGGTCTACCCGGACATGACGTTGGTTCGCCGTGAGTGCGTCGCTCGATCCAGCCGATAGGAATTGAAATGCTCTGTGCGACAAATCCGTGTGAAACGACCTGAGACGAACCGGAGAAAGTCAGGTTAGAAGCATCTGATGCCTACGACGCGCCATCACCGCTGGGCGATGTGCACACACTGGCCCCGCCGGTGCAGTTCAGCCACACCCCACCCCGCTGGCCAGACCCAATCCTGGTCCCGAAAGGCTCCAGTCGACCCGAGTGGGTGAGCATCCGATAGCGCGCACCGGCGGTCGACCGCGACGGTCACTGGGCGAGCAGTTTGACCGCCTGGTTGAAGACTTTCGGCAGGGTGGCCGCGGCCGGCACGATCATGGTCCGGGCCGGGGAATTGCTCGCCGCCAGAAGGCCCGACGTCAACAGCCGGTACCGGCGTGACATGCGG
>JAHZKD010000551.1 GCA_022600605.1 Actinomycetes bacterium | reverse complement strand
CTAGCCACCACACGCACACCAGAATCCATGTCAGCCATCCTGCACCAGGGCACCGACACATTTCTCGGGCCGATACCCCCTGCGCCCCAACCCACCTCCTTCAACACGCGACCGACAAACAGCCGGCCTCACACCCGACCACACTCACTATCAACGCCAAACACTCACTAAAGCGCGGTATCCAGCCAACAGCTACAACCCCGCAAGGTCACCATGCCTGCACACAAAGACCTTGCCACCCGCATCGCCCACGCCCATCGTCAGCTCAAGGCCGCACGCGAAAGCGGGTGCGCCGTCCAGATCCTGTTCTGGCGAGGCGAAGTGGACCACCTACTTGATGAATGGACGGCCCGCGCGGGCGCTGACTAAGGAGTCTCCATGCCAGTCGCGCACCTGAGAATCTGCGCTTCCTGTGACGTCATCCGCTACGCACCATGTGGCACCAGCTGCGGAGTGCCCTACGACCAAGACCCCAACAGTTGGCGCGAAAACCTCCAACGCGGCGCCGGAACCCTGCCGCCCGGCCAAGCAACACCGGTCACCGCCGCCTGAAACTTGTTCGTCAGTGTTCAAGCCTCGCGGCCAGCTCGGTAATCCGAGCCGCCGCCGCCACCATCTGCCCCGCCACATCCAGGCCGCTGTCATCTGCGTCCATCAGTTCCAGCAGTTTCTCCCGCGCCAGCGTTGACGCCGGCAGGCCCCGCTTATCGGCTAGATGTTCTATCGCGGCGAATTCCTCGGGGTTCAATCGCACCTGTAGCACCTTGCTGCGGGCCAGGTTCGGCCGCGACACCTTGGTGCCCGCAGGTAGGGGCCGCTCGGTTTGGTCGGCTTCGCCTGCCTCGGCTTCCTGCGCGATCCGCGCAAGCTTTTTGTCGAGCCGGTCACTCATCAGTGCCTCCCTGTCGGTAGTAGCGGCGGTCGCGGCCGTTGGATTTGAATGCGGTCGCGCCGTAGGTGACGCCGTCCTCTTCGTAGGTGATGACGGTCAGGACTGCACCGGCGGTTGTGGAGTAGCCGATGGTGCGGACGCTCTGGTTGGTCTTGCTGTTGTAGTCGGGGTCGATGACGACTGCGGCGATGTCGGTGACTGCTTCGTCGGCCATGGCGGGCGTGTGGTTGCGCTTGGCGATGTATTCGCCTCGTCGGGACCAGTTAACCGCCATACCATAGTGTACTACAGACTGTATTACAGGTCAAGTGGATTCGGGGGACCAATGACCACCGAACGCCTACGCCGCCGCCTCGAACTCCGCCAATCCAACGCCGCCACCCCCCACCGAAACCTGTACCGAGAAGCCAAAACCGGCCAAGCCCCCTGGAACGTAGACGACTTCCACGACTGGTGCTGCGCCGAAGAAAACAACGACGACTGAGTGACGACCGTAATCCGCAAGGTACGCGCAACCCTCACCATCCACCCCGACCACGTCGAAAAACGATTCCACAACCCAGACAACGCAGCCCACGAACACGACTGGTACCAGCGCATCCCATGGGCCTGCCCCCGACTGCTCGACCGCCCCGACCCCGCAACGCTGATTCTCGCCCGACACCCACCCGCGGGCCCCGGCTATCGGCCAGCCCAAGCACTTGCCGACCTCCTACACGAACTCGAACGGTTGGGCATCGCACACCGGGACGTCCACCCCGGCAACATCGTCGCCGGCCCACAAGGGCCCCTACTAATCGATTGGGAAACCGGTTTGTCTACGCCCGGCAAGCCGTCATACGACATTCACGGCCCAGAGATATCGGGCGTACCCGTGCCCGATATCCACCGGGCGATCCGATCCAGAAACTCGCCGAACGGCTACTGCATGTACTGGCGGAGTCCGCATCCGGCATCAATCCAGAACCAGTGGGGAGTCGATTTCCCCGGGAGAGTTGGAGGTTCCGGTGGCTGATGGCACATGCACGATTGATGGCTGCAACCGCAGTGTTCGGGCAAGGAAGCTGTGCGGTAAGCACTATCAGCGATGGGCCAAGCACGGCGATCCGACAACTGTGTATCAGGCGATCCCTGCTGCGGAACGGTTCTGGGACAAGGTCCACAAGACCCAGGATTGCTGGCTGTGGACCGCCGGGACGTCCCACGGGTACGGCCACTTTGGCGTGACGCGCTGCAAGTCTGTCTACGCGCACCGGTGGGCATACGAGCAAGCAGTTGGACCTATCCCAGAGGGGCTGCAGATCGACCACCGGTGCCACAACACGCTGTGCGTCAACCCGCAACACCTACGGCTAGCCACCTACAAGCAGAACATGGAAAATCGGACTGGGCCCCAGGCGAACAACACCAGCGGATTCTGGGGCGTTATCCGTGACAACCGCGCCGGATACTGGCGCGCTGTCGTCCAACACCACTGCAAGCGTTACAACCTCGGGAGATTCACGAATCCAGAGGAAGCTGCCGAAGTAGCCCGCAAAAGCCGCATCGAGCTCTTCACTCACAACGACGTTGATCGGAAGGCGTCCTAAGTGCATCCCTACCACCGCCGCCGCCACAGCGACGCCCGACTAGCCGCCATCACCGAATACCTCGGCGACCCAGCAGGACTGAAGATCCTCGACCTCGGCGCCTTGGACGGCTGGTTCAGCCACCAGCTCGCAAACCGCGGCGCCCTATGCACCGCCGCAGACGACCACCCCACCCTCACCGAGGCTCCCGGTGTCACCGTCATCAACGAACGACTGACACCTACCAAGATTCGAGCACTCGGCGAATTCGACGCCGCGATCTGCCTGTCGGCGCTGCACCACATGCCGTCCTGGCGGGCCACTCTGAACGCGCTACTCGCGGTCGCACCACTGGTGTTCGTCGAAACCGCGCACCCCGACGAAACACTTCCGAAGGCGTCGCACCACAAAGACTCCGGGCGCATCACCAACGCGATAGAGAAAGCGGGCGGGGTCGCTATCACCACCACACCCGGCTACGACGCCAAGTATCAGCGCCCGCTGTGGGTCATCGACAACCGGCCACCAGATGGAAACACCTATCCGCAAGCTCCCACTTCGGTCGTCGATATCTTCGGGACTGGCAACTCAGAATGGTGCATCAATCACGACTCGCAGAATACTCTTGGCGTGTTCCTGCGTGCGTCCTTACGGGGTAGGAGGCCGGCAAATCTGCGCCTCGATCTCCACAACGACATCTAGGTCGGTCGATCTTTCTCCGGTGCCGCAGCGCCGTCTCCTGGGGCGCTGCGAAAGACAATTACTAACCCCGACAACAGTTTCCGAAGTGGTACGGGGAAATCTGGGGAGATGAACCGGCCAGGCGCACGACTACGGGACCCGGGGCGTGTAGGTGATACCATTAATTCTTCACCACCACCCGCGGTCGCACGGTCGCGCAGCACAGTTTTTCAAGCACTGTTCCGGTCGGAGGCCCAGACGCCAATGACGCCCACCATCGATAACGACGAGCGGAACCTGCTGGGGTGGAGGGAGTGGGTTTCGCTGCCGGATCTGGGGATTGAGCACATCAAGTGCAAGGTGGATACCGGCGCGCGCACATCGGCGCTGCACGCGTCCTTCGTCGAACCGCTGGTCGAGAACGGACAGCCACGGGTGCGCTTTGGAATACGCCCCATACGGGACGACGAGAGTGCCGAGCGGATTTGCCTCGCGGACGTCCTCGACCAGCGCACGGTGACCGACTCGGGTGGGCACCGTGAGCGGCGCTTCGTCATCGAGACCACGGTCGAGGTGCGCGGTGAGCGGTTCTCGGCCGAGGTCACGCTCACCGACCGCGAGACGATGCGCTTTCCGATGCTCCTCGGGCGGACCGCGCTCGGCGGCCGCTTCTGCGTCGACCCGGCCCGCTCGTACCTGGCCGGACGACCACGTCGCGGCGCGCCGCGGAGGGGGACAGAAGGACGATGAGAATCGCTATTCTGTCTCGTAATGCGAAGCTCTACTCCACCCGCCGCCTAGTCGAGGCCGCCGAGTATTGCGGGCACGAGGTCGAGGTCCTCGATCACCTCAAGTGCTACATGGACATCGCCTCGCACAATCCGGCGGTCCACTACCGCGACAAGAAGCTCGCTCCATTTGACGCGGTGATTCCCCGGATCGGCGCGTCGGTGACGTTCTACGGCTCGGCCGTGGTGCGTCAGTTCGAGATGATGGGCACGTACTGCCTCAACGAGTCGGTCGCAATCACCCGCTCGCGCGACAAGCTGCGCTCGCTGCAGATCCTCGCTCGCGCGGGCATCGGACTGCCGGTCACCGCCTTCTCGAACTCCGCCAACGCCACCTCCGACCTGATCAACATCGTCGGCGGCGCGCCGCTGGTGGTGAAGCTGCTTGAGAGCACCCAGGGCAAGGGCGTTGTGCTGTGCGAGACCCGCTCCGCGGCCCAGGCCATCATCGAAGCCTTCCGCGGACTGAACGCGAACTTCCTCGTTCAGGAGTACATCAAGGAAGCCGGCGGCGCGGACCTGCGCTGCCTCGTGATCGGCAACAGGGTCGTCGCGGCGATGAAGCGCCAGGGGAAGGCCGGCGAGTTCCGCTCCAATCTGCACCTCGGCGGCGAGGCCTCGCTCATCAGGCTCACCCCCGAGGAGCGCTCGACCGCGGTGCGCGCCGCAAAACAAATGGGTCTGAACGTCTCCGGCGTCGACATCCTGCGCTCGCACCACGGACCAGTAGTGCTCGAAGTCAACTCCTCGCCCGGCCTGGAAGGCATCGAGCGGGCGACCGGGCGCGACGTCGCCGTGCTCCTCATCGAGTTCATCGAGAACAATGCCCAACACGGCAAGACCCACACCCGGGGCAAGGGTTGAGTACCGACCTGCTGATCGGCGGCGAGTCGATCGCACCGGGTACCCGTGCCACCATCGAGCTGCCGGTCCCGCAGCTCTACACCCACACGCCGCTAACGATGCCAGTCCAGGTGCTGCGCGGCCGACGTGACGGGCCCCGGCTGTTCGTGTCCGCCGCGGTGCACGGTGACGAACTCAACGGCATCGAGATCATCCGGCGCCTGCTGAACCGGCCTGCGCTTACGCGCCTGCGCGGGACACTGATCGCGATCCCGATCGTGAACGTCTACGGGGTGCTCCACCACTCGCGCTACCTTCCCGATCGCCGCGACCTCAACCGCTCGTTCCCTGGCTCGGAGCGCGGCTCGCTGACCGCAAAGGTCGCCGACCGGTTCATGACCGAGATCGTCGCCAACTGCACCCACGGCATCGATCTGCACACCGCGGCCAACCATCGCGACAACCTCCCACAGATCCGCGGCAACCTCGACGATCCCGAGACCCTCACGCTGGCGCACAGCTTCGGCGTGCCCGTGCTGATCAACGCCGAGACCCGCGACGGCTCGCTGCGCGCGGTGGCCACGGAGCACGGGATCCCGACGCTGCTCTACGAGGCAGGCGAAGCGCTACGCTTCAACGAGGTAGCGATCCGCCCCGGGGTGCAGGGCATCCTCAACGTCATGGGCACGCTCGGCATGCTCGCACCGTCACGCCGCAGCCGTGTCGGCGCCGAACCGGTAATTGCGCGCTCCAGCGCGTGGGTGCGGGCACCCGAAAGCGGCATGTTCCGCGACGCGAAGCCGCTCGGCGCCCGCGTCGAGCGCGGAGAGCCGATCGCCACGATCGCCGATCCTTTCGGCGACGCCGAGATCGCGGTGACCGCGGAGTATTCCGGGCTGGTGATCGGGCGAACCCAGTTGCCGATCGTCTACCAGGGCGACGCACTGTTCCACGTCGCGCGCTTTGAGGACGTCGTGGAGGTCGCCCAGCACGTGGAGGACTTCCAGGCCTCGCACGACGAGGATTGATCGATCGGCAGGCGCGCGAGTCGCGGCGCCGCTCAAAGCCCATGGTCTCGGCCATGCGCGCGGTCTGTACCTGCGTGCCCACGCCGCGGGCCGGCCGGCTACCGCGCCAGCCCAACCACCAGCACGACGATCCCGATGAGCGGCAAGAATCCCTGTATGACCGCCGAGCGGGCCTTGTCCGGTGCTGAAGCGAGCAACACCACCGCGGCTGCCAACATCGAGCCCAACCCGGCGAATACCAGCGCGGCACCCACCGCCGTGGCACCGCTGCACACCACCGCCACGCCAATCACTGTGACGACCGCAAGGAACAAGTTGTAGAAGCCTTGGTTGAAGGCCAGCAGACGGGTGGTTTCGGCCTCATCTTTGGTGGTACCGAACACTGCGCGGGTTCGAGCCGACGTCCAGGTTATTGACTCCATGACGAAGATGTAGACGTGTAGCACGGCGGCCAGCGCAGCCACGATCAAACCGGCAATAACCATGCTGACTCCTTGCTCGTTCTTCTGGTGCCCATCATTCGAACAGACCGGACTGGCCCAGACCACCGGCCACGCCGGGCGGCGTCATACCCAGGTGCGTCCAGGCCAAGGCGGTGGCGACGCGCCCGCGCGGAGTGCGCGCGATCATCCCGGCGCGCACCAGGAAAGGCTCACATACTTCCTCGACGGTGGTCGCTTCCTCACCCACCGCTACAGCGAGCGTGGACACCCCGACCGGGCCTCCGGAAAAGCTGCGGGTCAGTGCGCTGAGCACTGCGCGATCGAGCCGGTCCAGGCCGAGTTCGTCGACGTCATAGACCGCCAACGCGGACTTGGCGATATCGCGGGTGATGATGCCGTCCGCGCGGACCTCGGCGTAGTCGCGAACCCTGCGCAACAAGCGGTTGGCGATACGCGGCGTGCCCCGTGAGCGGCGGGCGATCTCGGCTCCGGCATCGGAGCCCAACTCGATGCCGAGGATGCCCGCCGAACGGGCCAGCACCCGTTCCAGTTCCGCGGGTTCGTAGAAGTCCATGTGCGCGGTGAATCCGAAGCGGTCACGCAACGGGCCTGTCAAGGCGCCCGACCGGGTGGTCGCGCCGACCAACGTGAAGGGCGCGACTTCCAGCGGAATCGACGTGGCGCCTGGCCCCTTGCCGACGACGACGTCGACACGGAAATCCTCCATCGCCAGATAGAGCATCTCCTCGGCGGGGCGGGCGATCCGATGGATCTCGTCGATGAACAACACGTCATGCTCGACGAGGTTGGACAACATCGCGGCGAGGTCCCCGGCACGCTCCAGCGCAGGGCCGGAGGTGAGGCGCAGCGAGGTTCCCAGCTCGGCGGCAATGATCATCGCCAGCGATGTCTTACCCAGACCGGGGGGGCCCGACAGCAGGATGTGGTCCGGGGCACCGCCACGGTTCTTGGCCCCTTCGAGCACCAACTGCAACTGCTCGCGAACGCGCGGCTGGCCGATGAACTCCCCTAGTGATCGTGGCCGCAGGCTCGCGTCGATATCGCCCTCGCCCACTGTCAGCGCGGGCGTGACCTCGCGCTGCTCGCCCTCCTGCTGGTCGGGATCATCGAATCGGCCCATTACTTCCTGCCCAGCATGGACAGCGCCGCGCGCAGGGCGCTCGCCTGGTTGGCATCGGGGTCATCGGCAAGCACCTTGTCGGTGGCCTCCTCGGCCTGCTTGACCGCGAATCCGAGCCCGACGAGCGCTTCGACAACGGGGGCGCGCACGGTATGCCCACCGGCCCCGGTGGAGCCCGCGGCAGAAGCTACCGCTCCCACCTTGTCCCGCAACGTCAACGCCAGCAGCTCGGCGGTCTTCTTGCCTACCTTGGGAATTCGCGTCAATGCGGTGAGATCGCCCTCGCCGATGGCCTGACGCAGCGTCGGACCGTCATACATCGCCAGCGCACCCAATGCGATGCTCGGCCCGATCCCGCTGACCCCGATGAGGGTGAGGAACAAGTTGCGGGCGTCGGCATCGGCGAACCCGTACAGGGTCATCGAGTCCTCGCGCACGATCATCGCGGTGATCAGCCGCGCCTCAGCACCGCGACGCAGAGTCGCCAACGTCGCGGGGGTCGCCATCACCTTGTAGCCGACACCGGCGGCATCGATGACCGCGTGGTCGAGTGCGATGTCGAGCACTTCACCTCGGACGGCAGCGATCATGTCGCGCTCCGTGCCACCCGGCCGGGCTGCGAGTTGGATCCGGTCTTCGCCGCCTTCACCTGCGCCTTGAGGGTCGCCTGATATTTGCGCCGCTGATCAGCTGCCCTGGCCTCCGCCTCGGCCATCCGGGCGATCATCGGCGCCCGCCAACAGTGACAGAT
>JAHZKD010000550.1 GCA_022600605.1 Actinomycetes bacterium | reverse complement strand
GGGAGCCATGGTCGAGGCGATCGAGAAGGAAAAAGGCCGATCCGTGGTGCCGGGATGGCCGTGGTGGCCGATCGCCGAGGTGATGAAACTGCTGCCCCCGCGCCTCACCAAGGGCTTCGCCTGACCCGGTGCCTGACCCGACAGTGCACGTGTGAAGTGAAGTTATGAGGTTCGACCGCGTTCCGTGCGGTAGTGACGTATAAGGGTGTCGGTTGAAGAGTCCGACTGCTCGGCGGGTGAGGCTGCGGCGGTAATCACCGGCAGCAAGGCCTTGGCCTGCGCCTTCCCCAGCTCGACGCCCCACTGATCGAACGAGTCGATGCCCCAGATGACGCCCTCCACGAACACCTGGTGTTCGTAGAGCGCGATCAATTGACCGACTACCGACGGTGTCAGCTGGGTCGCCAGGATTGATGTGCTCGGCCGGTTGCCGGGCATCACTTTGTGCGGCACAACTTCAGCTGCGGTGCCTTCCTTCGATATCTCCTGGGCAGTCTTGCCGAAGGCGAGCACCTGGGTCTGCGCGAAGAAGTTGCTCATCAGCAGGTCGTGCATGCTGCCCGTGCCGTCGGCGGTGGGCAAGTCATCGGTGGGTTCGCTGAACCCGATGAAGTCTGCCGGAACCAGCCGGGTGCCCTGGTGCAGCAGCTGGTAAAAGGCATGTTGGCCATTGGTGCCAGGCTCGCCCCAGAAGATCTCACCGGTGTTGGAGGTAACGGGTCTGCCGTCGGCACGTACCGACTTGCCGTTGGATTCCATCGTTAGCTGTTGGAGGTAGGCCGCGAACCGGGAAAGGTCATTCGAATACGGCAACACCGCTCGCGTTTCGGCATCGAAGAAATTGTTGTACCAGAACCCGATCAAGCCGAGCAGCACCGGCGCATTGGCCTCCAGGGGCGCGGAACGGAAGTGCTCGTCGACGAGGTGGAACCCCGCTAGGAACTCGGCGAACCGCTCTCGACCGATCGCCGCCATCACCGACAGCCCGATCGCCGAGTCCACCGAGTAACGTCCGCCGACCCAATCCCAGAACCCGAACATGTTGTCAGTGTTGATGCCGAAATCTTCTACCAGCGCGCTGTTCGTCGACACCGCGACAAAATGTTTGGCTACAGCGTCTGGTCCGCCACTGCCGCCGAGTCCGTCAACCAGCCAACGCCGCGCCGCGGTCGCGTTGGTCAGCGTCTCCAGCGTGGAGAACGTCTTCGATGCGATGATGAAAAGTGTTGTGGCAGGTTGAAGTCCTGCGAGCGTGGAGACAAGGTCGGCGGGGTCGATGTTCGACACGAACCGCGCAGAGATACCGGCGTCGGCGTAGTGACGCAACGCCTGGTACACCATCACCGGTCCCAGATCCGAACCGCCGATACCGATGTTGACCACCGTCGTAATGCGTTCCCCCGTCGCGCCGCGCCATTCGCCGCTGCGTAGCCGGTCGGTGAAGTCGCCCATTCGGTCGAGAACTTCGTGGACGTCGGCAACGACGTCCTGGCCGTCGACGGTCAGGGCCGACCCGCGCGGAAGCCGTAGCGCGGTGTGCAGCACCGCCCGGTCTTCCGAGGTGTTGATGTGCACGCCGGAGAACATCGCGTCGCGATGCTTTGCGAGGTCGACTGCGCGCGCGAGATCCAGCAGCAGCGCCAGAGTCTGCCGGGTGACGCGATGCTTGCTGTAGTCGATGTAGAGGTCACCGACCGTGAGTACCAACTCTGCACCGCGGGCGGGATCCTGGGCGAACAACTCACGAAGACTCTCGCCGCCGATCTCGCCATGATGCCGGGACAGCGCCTGCCAAGGCAGTGTGGCGGTGATATCTGGGACTGCTGGAGACTCTTTGGAAGCCATGCGGAGAACCCTAGTGCGGACGGACAACCGACGGAGTAAATGATTGGGGTATGGATACTTCTTCGTTCTTGGCGTCAGTACCGACTGGACTGTGGATCGGGGGTCAGGAATGCGCCGGGTCTTCGACATTCGATGTGCTCAATCCAGCCAACGATGAAGTGCTGACCAGCGTCGCCGACGCCACCGCCGAAGACGCCGTCGCCGCGCTCGAGGCCGCATGTGCGGTGCAGGACGACTGGGCAGCGACTCCACCCCGGGACCGCGGCGAAATTCTGCGTTCAGTGTTCGAGTCCATCACCCGTCGCGCCGACGAGATCGCTGCGGTGATGACCCTTGAGATGGGCAAGGTGCTCGCCGAGAGCAAGGGCGAAGTGAATTACGGATCCGAGTTCTTTCGCTGGTTCGCCGAAGAGGCTGTGCGCATCGGTGGCCGCTACACATCGGCCCCTGCGGGCACCGGACGCATCATGGTTACCAAGGAGCCCGTAGGCCCCTGCTATGCGGTGACGCCTTGGAACTTTCCGCTGGCCATGGGGACCCGCAAGATCGGGCCTGCGCTGGCCGCGGGCTGCACAATGATCGTCAAGCCCGCTCACGAGACTCCGCTGAGCATGCTGCTGCTGGCCAAGCTGATCGATGAGGCGGGACTGCCCAAGGGTGTGCTCTCGGTGCTGCCGACCACCAAGCCGCGCGAGGTCACCGCGGCACTCATCGACGACGGCCGGATCCGCAAGCTCACGTTCACCGGGTCAACCGGGGTGGGCAAGGCACTTGCCAAGCAGGCGTCCGACGCACTGTTGCGCCAGTCCTTGGAACTTGGCGGGAACGCGCCGTTCGTGGTGTTCGACGACGCCGACGTCGACGCCGCCGTCGAGGGGGCGATCCTTGCCAAGATGCGAAATGGGGGAGAAGCCTGCACCGCTGCCAATCGATTCCACGTAGCCAACTCCGTCCGCGAGGAGTTCACTGAGAAGCTGGTGAAGCGGATGAGCGAGTTCGTCCTCGGCGACGGGCTGGATCCGGAGGCCACGCTGGGCCCGCTGATCAGCGGGAAGCAGGTGGCCTCGGTCGAGGATCTGGTGTCGGATGCGGTGTCGCGCGGCGCGACCGTGGCGGTCGGCGGCGTCGCTCCCGGCGGGCCGGGCAACTTCTATCCCGCTACGGTGTTGACCGACGTACCCGGGGACGCCCGAATCCTCAGGGAAGAGGTGTTCGGCCCGGTGGCGCCCATCATCGGTTTCGACTCCGAGGAGGAAGGCATCGCGGCCGCAAACGACACCGAATACGGGCTGGCGGCATATGTCTACACCCAGTCATTGGACAGGGCGTTACGCGCGGCGGAAGGCATTCGGGCGGGCATGGTCGGCGTCAATCGTGGCGTCATCTCCGACCCTGCCGCGCCCTTCGGCGGGGTCAAGGAATCGGGTCTCGGCCGCGAAGGTGGATCCGAGGGCATCGAGGAGTACCTCGACACCAAATACATTGCGCTGACCCCATAGCGCGCAGACTTCGTGCCGGTTGCCGGCTAGTCCGCAATCCGGCAGCGCGCCTTCCCGATCCGGCACCCCGCAGCCCATAAAATTCCTTGCTCGTAGCAGTAAGGGAGGGCCCTGGACCGTGACAGCCGTGAGTGCGGCTCCGATCCGTGTGGGCCCACGCGGATATGTGAGCCCAGGTCGGGGAATCGCGGCCCTCGACGGCGTCAGGGCAGTCGCGGTGGCGCTCGTGCTGGCTGACCACGGCGGCATCCCGGGAATGTCCGGTGGCTTCCTCGGCGTCGATGTGTTTTTTGTCCTCAGCGGCTTCCTGATCACCTCGCTGTTGATCGACGAGATCGGTCGTACCGGGCGGATCCGCTTGAAGGATTTCTGGATTCGCCGTGCCCGACGACTGCTGCCGGCACTTGTCCTTATGGTGTTGGCCGTCGTGGCCGCAAGCGAACTGTTCGCCGCCGAATCGACCCGCACCCTTCGTGACCAAGCTGTCGCGACCTTCTTCTGGGTGTCGAACTGGGTATTCGTCGCCGAGAAGAGCGACTATTTCTCGCAGGGGGCCCCGCCTTCGCCACTGCAGCACACGTGGTCACTCGGCGTCGAGGAACAGTACTACGTGTTGTGGCCGCTGCTATTGGCTGCCGTCGTCGCGGGTCTGGCCGCGGTGGCCTATCGGCGTGGGGTCCCGTTGACGGTGCGAGTTGTACGCATCGCGGTGTTCGTCATCGCAGCGGCCGGGGTGGTCGCGTCCGCAGGCGCGGCGATGGTGTTGAGTTCCGGGGCGTCTCAAGCAACCCTGAACCGGGTCTATTTCGGCACCGATACCCGCATACAGGCGCTGCTTGTCGGCGCCGCGGCGGCGGCGTTGCTGGTGCGCGACTGGCGTGGACTGACCGCAGGGGGCGGGCTCCTGCGGTCCCGATGGGCCCGGTGGCTCGCTCGTGGGCTGCCGGTAGTCGGGTTGGCGGTGCTGGGCGCAGCCGCCCATATCGCCACCGGTAGTGCCCAGGAGTTCCGTAGCGGACTGCTGATCCTGGTCGCTGGTGCCGCGATCCTCGTCGTCGCATCGGTTGCGCTCGAGCAGGACGGGCCGGTGGCGCGTCTGCTCGCGCTGCCGCCGCTGGTTGGCCTCGGAGTCATCTCCTACGGCGTCTATCTGTGGCACTGGCCCATCTTCCTGGTGCTCAACGGGGAACGGACCGGCACGACGGGCGCCGAACTGTTCGCATTGCGATGCGCGGCGACCATCGCGGTCGCGACGGTGGTGTGGTGGCTCGTCGAACAACCTGTCCTCCGGTGGCGGCCGGTAACCGTGCCGATGCTGCCGCTGGCTACCGCTACCGCGGCGACCGCTGCAGTGGTGACGATGACCGTGCTGCCCGTGGGGGTGAAACCTGGCGGCTTTGGGCTGGGGCCGCAGATCGACACGGCGGCACTGATCGGGCCTGAGATTCCGGTCGAGGTGCCTACCCCGGCCCGCCAGCGTTCTCCCGGGGAGACCAGGGCGGCGGTGTTCGGGGACTCCATTGCGTGGACTCTGATGCGCTATCTACCACCGACGCCCGCGCTGGAAATCGCCGATTACACCACCATCGGGTGCGGAATCGCCCGCGGAGGACCCTACGAATACGTCGGCCGGGAGCTCGACCAGAAGCCCGAATGCGATGCCTGGCCGAGCCGATGGGCGCAGCGGATCGCTCATGAGCGGCCCGATGTGGTGCTGTTGATCGTTGGGCGCTGGGAAGTCGTCGACCGGATGCGAGATGGCCGCTGGACGCACATCGGGGAGCGCAGCTACGACGCGTATCTGCGCGCTGAGCTGAACCGCGCGCTGGACATACTGGGGTCGACGGGCGCGCGGATCGTCGTGACGACCGAGCCCTACAATCGGCGCGCGGAGAGGGCCGACGGCAGCCTGTACCCCGAGGACCAGCCCAAGCGGGTCGATCGCTGGAATTCGATGTTGCGTAGCGTGGTCGGCCAGCGGAACAACGTCTCGGTGCTGGACCTGAACCGGAAGCTCAACCCTAACGGCGCGTACACGACCAGGGTCGATGGCATCAGGATGCGCAGCGACGGGGTCCATCCGACGCCTGAGGCGGTTGAATGGTTGGCGCCGTGGCTGGTTGAGGCGCTCAAGCCATAGCGGATCGAGCGTGGGCAGCGGCCCGCTTGCTGCGACTACGCTCCGAATACCCTCAGTGGCCGAGGCGATACCCTCAGTGGCCGAGGCGGCCGCGCCCCAGGCGGAGCAGCAGCATTGCCAAGTTCTTACCCTCGGCGCCCAGCACGTTGTAGCGCTCGATGACCTTCATCTCCCGGCTGTGAACCAGGCGGGTGCCCCCGGAGGCCATGCGCGCCTTACCTATCAGCTGGGAGACCTCGGTTCGGCGTTGTACAGCATCCAGGATCGCCGCGTCGAGTCGATCGATTTCCTTGCGCAAGTCACCGATATCCGGGATATCGGGTACGTGGGGAGTTTCCGTTGTGGTCATGTCATGGTTCTCCGAATTCTCGTTATGTGAAGGACCTGGTCTCATCCGGTTTCGGGCCTCACACAAGAAAAGAGCCCCGGATCCGGAAGCGGACCGCGGGGCTGGAGGAAGCAGCTAGACCACGGGCACCGCTGGCCGGTACCCGTAGAAAAATCGCTGCTGCGCAGTAAGCACCCAGTAAGTGTGCCACTACGGGCCGTGCCAGCGCAAAGAGTGTCCCCCGGCAGCGGTAGGTTTGAGTGCATATGGTTTCCCTTTCTGCAGCAACTTCCTCGGCAACGTCTATGGCAACTCCTCCGGCAACCGGCACCGATGAGCTTCTTGAGGGCCTCAACCTCCAGCAGCGCCTGGCCGTGCTGCACGAGGGTTCCCCGCTGCTGATCGTGGCCGGCGCAGGCTCGGGCAAGACGGCGGTCTTGACCAGGCGGATCGCCTACCTGTTGGCGGCGCGTGACGTGGGGGTAGGTCAGGTGCTGGCCATCACGTTCACCAACAAAGCTGCCGCAGAGATGCGCGAACGCGTCGGGCAGCTCGTGGGTGCTCGGGCTGCGTCCTCAATGTGGGTGTCGACCTTTCACTCGACATGTGTGCGGATCCTGCGTAACCAGGCCGCACTGCTTCCCGAGCTCAACTCCAACTTTTCCATCTACGATGCCGACGACTCACGCCGCCTGCTGCTGATGATCGGCAAGGATATGGGTCTGGATACCAAGCGCCACTCTCCGCGGCTGCTCGCCAACGGCATTTCCAATCTCAAGAATGAGTTGATCGGACCCGAGCAGGCTCAGGCGAATGTGGCCACGGATGCCGCTGCGGACGCCGATGATCTAGCGCGCATCATCGCCGAGGTCTACGGCGAGTACCAGCGCAGGTTGCGCGCAGCCAATGCCTTGGACTTCGACGATCTGATCGGTGAGACGGTAGCTGTGCTGCAGGCCTTTCCTCAGATCGCTCAGTACTACCGGCGTCGGTTCCGGCACATCCTTGTTGATGAGTACCAGGACACCAATCACGCACAATATGTGTTGGTGCGTGAGCTTGTAGGCGTTGAAGGGGTCGGGTCAGTCGACGCCGACGGGATACCTCTGGCCGAGCTGTGCGTTGTCGGCGATGCAGATCAGTCCATCTATGCATTTCGTGGTGCGACGATCCGCAACATCGAAGACTTCGAACGTGATTTCCCTAATGCCACAACGATTCTGCTTGAGCAGAACTATCGATCCACGCAGACGATTCTGAATGCGGCCAACTCGGTGATCGCTCGCAACCTCGGGCGGCGGGAGAAGCGGCTGTGGACTGACGCCGGGGACGGTGAACTGATCGTTGGCTATGTCGCAGACAACGAGCACGACGAGGCCAGGTTCGTCGCCCAGCAGATCGACGAGCTGTCCGACGGCGCTGCGTCTCCCGGCCGCGGTTTCTCCTACAACGACGTTGCGGTCTTCTACCGCACCAACAATTCCTCCCGTGCTATTGAAGAAGTGTTCATCCGGGCCGGCATCCCCTACAAAGTCGTTGGGGGAGTGCGGTTTTACGAGCGCAGGGAAGTCCGGGACATCGTCGCCTACCTGAGGGTGCTGGACAATCCGGGCGACTCGGTGAGTATGCGGCGCATCCTTAACACCCCGCGTCGCGGCATCGGTGACCGTGCCGAGGCGTGTGTGGCAGTGCACGCTGAGAGCACCGGTGAAAATTTCAACGACGCGCTGGTGGCGGCCGCTGAAGGCAAGGTGCCGATGCTCAACACCCGCTCAGAGAAGGCGATCGCCGGATTCACCGCCTTGCTCGACGAGTTGCGAGGCGAACTTGACCACGAGCTAGGCGATTTGGTGGAGGCCGTGCTGGACCGCACCGGTTACCGCGCCGAACTTGAGTCGTCCAGTGACCCGCAGGACCTCGCTCGGCTGGACAACCTGAACGAATTGGTCAGTGTTGCTCACGAATTCAGCACTGATCTGGCCAATGCGAGGAGTCTGGCCGACGGGGACCCCGAGGGGGAGGACATTCCCGACGTCAGTGTGCTGGGGGCTTTCCTGGAGCGGGTGTCCCTGGTCGCCGACGCCGACGACATCCCAGAGCATGGGGCGGGGGTTGTGACGCTGATGACGCTACATACCGCCAAGGGGCTGGAGTTCCCGGTGGTCTTTGTCACCGGGTGGGAAGATGGAATGTTCCCACACATGCGAGCGCTGGGGGATCCGGTCGAGTTGTCCGAGGAACGTCGCTTGGCCTACGTCGGTATCACCCGCGCCCGGGAGCGGCTGTACCTCAGCCGCGCCAAGATCCGTTCGTCGTGGGGCCAGCCGATGCTCAACCCCGAATCTCGCTTCCTACGAGAAATCCCGCAGGAACTCATCGACTGGCAACGGACGGAGCAGGCGTCGTCGTTCTCCGCGCCGGTGAGCGGAGCTGGCCGGTACGGGACGCGGGATGACAGACGGCTCTCGCCGACACGGTCGTCGGCAGGCAAACGGCCACTGTTGGTGCTGGAACCGGGCGACCGGGTCACCCACGACAAATACGGGCTCGGCAGGGTCGAGGAAGTTTCGGGCGCCGGCGACTCCGCGATGTCGTTGATCGACTTCGGCAGCGCCGGCCGAGTGAAACTCATGCATAACCACGCCCCGGTGTCGAAACTCTAGGAATCCGCCTGACTCCAGCGCGCGGTGTCTGGTAGCAGCGCGAGCCCGACCGAGGCCAAGGGCAGCAGCGGCATGGCGTATACCACCGGAGGTAGTTTGGCGCCTGCGACGAACAGGCTGGCGAAGATCAGCATCGCAATGACTGAGCCCACCACAACCAGAATGCGGCCGATCCGGCGGCGCAGCAGCAGCGCGATCACTCCGCCGATCGTGGCCGCCGCCGAGATTGCGCCCAGGAAGCCGACCGCCACGCAAAACAAGAGGTCGGTCCCCCACCATCCGGTGATCAGGTCCGTTGCGATGACGGCGGTCGCCCACCCGGACAGGATGCTGACGACGGCCGTGACGATGGCCGGCTTCGGGTCGGGCCCCGCGGAGTGGGGCGGTTCCACTGCTACGCGCTCCGCGCGGGGAACTGCGTCCGGCCCCAGGGGGCCGCGCAGGGAAGTTGTCGGGGTATCGGACGGGGAGGTTGGAATCTCGCCCGTGGGGTGCCGGCGGATGATGCCTGTCGGTGGGTCGGGGACGCCCGACAGAGGCGAGGCCGGTGTGCTCAGTGGAGCGCGACGGATGATGCGTGTGTCGTCGCCCGTTTCGGGAGACTGACCGGTGTCGTCTCGGGCCACTCAGCCAACGTAGCCGCCGGTGCTGAGTCCGCGCTCGGACAGCCACCCGACGGGGTCGATGCGGTCGGTGCCGTTGCGCAGGACCTCGAAGTGCAGATGCGGTCCGGTCGAGTAGCCCCGGTTGCCCATAGTGGCGATCTGATCGCCCGCCATCACCCGCTGACCGACGCTGACCTGCCAGCTGTTGATGTGGCCGTAGAGGGTGACAGTGCCGTCGGAATGCTTGACCTTGACGTATGCGCCGTAACCGGCGGTCGGGCCGACGTCGATGACTAGGCCATCGGCCGCAGCCACAATCGGGGTTCCGATCGAGTTGGCGATGTCGATGCCGGCGTGCAGTGCACCCCAGCGATAGCCGAATCCGGAAGTCCACACGCCGCGCGTCGGCATCGCGAACTGCGGCCGCGCCAGGCGAGCTTCACGTTCGGCACGCTCTTGTGCGAACGCCGCGGCTTTGGTGATCTCTTCGGCGTGAACAGCCGAGTGCGCGGCCGGAGTGACGGAAACCACCTGCATACCGTCTACCGAGCCGGTGACGACGGTACCGCCGCCCATCGTGGCGTGATCAGCGGCGAGAACCGTCTCTGCGGGAGGCTGGTGCGCCTCGGTGGTCATCGTGTAAGCCCCTGCCGCCGTGGCGCCCACAGCCATGGCCGCGACCATCAGGCGACCCCTGACCGGCACCGCCTTGCGGTGCATCCCTGCGCGGCCACGCATGTCGATGACGTCGGTTGCCGCTGTTCCGTCGCTGACGTCGGTGTGGCTTTCGCGATACGCCCGCGTGGTTGCGCGCCGCCGGGTGTGAAACCGGTTCGGCACCTCAAGGCGGAGCGACACAAGGTCGTCGGTGTCGTGCATATCGTCGAGCTCGGGCGCGCGCATGACCTGGGCATCGCGGTCGAAGGCGGCGTGCGGCATGAAGTCGAGGTCGGCGAGGTCGCCGAACTCGTTGAACGGAACGACGTCGGTGACTTCAGTCAGCCGGGGTGTTTCGACGGGCCGAGCTGGGGGTTTTCCGCTGCGAGCGCTCGTCGGAAATCCTGCAGTGGGCCGTGCAGTGGGCCGTGCAGTGGGCCGTGCAGTGGGCGATGGTGAACGATGCTGAGTCAACCTGAGGAGTCCTTGTCGTCGTGATCAGACCGTTATCTAGATCCACGGACGTTAACCAAAATCCAACCAATGTGCCAACCGAAGGCCCTATTCGCCAAAATTTGTGACCCGAATCACCGCATGGCCATAGGTTGAGACAACCGCATGAGCGGTAGCCGGTGAAGGTGGCCTGTGCGCGTGTCGCTAAAGTTCCCCGGAGCCCGGCGCGACCAACCACCTTCATGGAATTTCACCAACTACCTTCGTGGAATTTCGGTGGATGGGAGAGTCGCAAGCGACTGCGGTAACGACGACAGACAGACGGTGAGTCCATGGATCTCTTCGAGTACCAGGCGAAGGAACTGTTCGCCAAGCACAATGTCCCGACGACTCCCGGCCGGGTTACCGATTCCGCCGAGGACGCGAAGGCCATCGCCGAGGAGATCGGCAAACCCGTGATGGTGAAGGCGCAGGTCAAAGTCGGCGGACGCGGTAAGGCCGGAGGCGTCAAGTACGCCGCGACCCCCGACGACGCTTTCACCCATGCGCAGAACATCCTCGGCCTGGACATCAAGGGCCATACAGTCAAGAAGCTGCTGGTAGCCGAGGCTAGTGATATCGCCGAGGAGTACTACATCTCCTTCCTGCTCGATCGCGCCAATCGCACCTACTTGGCGATGTGTTCAGTCGAAGGCGGCGTAGAGATCGAGGAGGTGGCCGCCACCAAGCCTGAACGGCTCGCCAAGGTGCCCGTGGATGCGGTCCAGGGCGTTGATCTGGCCACTGCGCGCTCAATCGCTGAGACGGGCCATCTGCCCGCCGAGGTACTCGACGCCGCAGCGGTGACCATCGCCAAGTTGTGGGAGGTCTTCGTCGGCGAGGACACCACGCTGGTCGAGGTCAACCCACTCGTGCGTACGCCTGACGATCAGATCCTGGCGCTGGATGGCAAGGTCACCCTGGATGCGAACGCCGACTTCCGCCAGCCCGGACATGTCGAGTTCGAGGACAAGGACGCCACCGATCCGCTGGAGCTCAAGGCCAAGGAGCATGACCTCAACTACGTCAAACTCGACGGTGCAGTCGG
>JAHZKD010000061.1 GCA_022600605.1 Actinomycetes bacterium | reverse complement strand
CGGTGTCCACACCAGCCATCAAAGATGAGTTGAGTAAGTGGGCAGACGCCACGGCCCTGTCCGCCCAACTCCAACGCGACTCCGCTAACCGCCCTCCCGGAGTCGAGACGCCGCCAAACGATGAGGCAGCCTTAGAAGACGCAGTGACAACAATCGATGATGCCACCAGCGCACTGAACGAGGCATGCTCCGGAATGCTGCCACCCCTGGAAGGAAACTGATCCGGCAGCGACGACGCCGGCAAGCCCCTCGATTCGGCACCACCCGATATTCCGACAGGGCAGGTCATCTTGTGCGAGAAAAGATTCACAGGCCGAACCAGCCGCACAATCCGCCATCTCTTCAGGCAGGAGATTCCCAGGAGCAATACTCGACCAGCAGCGGCCTTAGGGCTCAAACGTGCCATTCGTGCGTTCGTTCATCCATGGCGCGCGCAGCGTTAAAGCGCTTCACGTCGTTGCTAGACAGCCGCAATGAACCGCGATTCTTGCTCGACGAGCTCGGCCAGTCTTCTGAATAGCCCGCGAAATCGCTAGGCGCACCGGGAGGCTAAAACCACCGGCCACTACCGCCCGTGCTGGGCGATCAGTGCCCGGCGCTGCCTCCGTTGCGCCCAGCACTCGGCCATGTCCTTCGCCATAGCGCCTATGTAACTGGCTACAGAACCGCACAGTCCGTTAAGGATCGACACGCTCGACGACACCACCCCCACGGAAACAGCCGAGGGCCGCCCAACACAGGCGTACGGCGGCGGACCGCTTCGTTTCTATACTTGCGGGGTCTTCCGAATCCATTCCACCGTGTTCCCGCGGCTGACGTAACTCAACCGTATTGAGCTTTCGGTGACGGCAAGAGGACGGTACACAAGATCGAGCGGTGCAAGTGAAAGCCAGATCACGCACAGGTGCGCCGCACCCTCCGGCATGACATCTTTCGCTGGCGTATTGCCCCAGTCCGTGAAACGCCACTCCCCTGCCTTCACCTCGGACCCGACTAGCTGCGCGAAGGTTCCGTCGTCGTCGAGCTTGTTCACAATCGGGCTGTCTGGTTCTCCCCAGGAACCGACAAACTGTTGCCTGCTGAATTCAGGTTCCTCGCAGTCATTTCCGGGCAGTGGTGTCGAGACCGGTACGGGTGTCAGAGTTTCGGCGGCGCCCGTGTTCGGAGGCGGCGTGTTGCAGGCCGTGATGGCCCCCAGCCCCAAACAGCCAATGCAGAGCACGGCAATGTACTTGTGGGGCAATCGGGTCATCTTCCTAGCACCTGCAATCCGCGGCTGTAGTACGCGGTGCGTTCCGCCAGGCCGTGATATCCCCCGTTGACCATCAGCGTGACGTCGTTGATATCGCCTCCATCAGCCACAGCGTTCCCGTTTCGGCTGCTCCAGTACCACTCCGCGGTTTCGAACGCGTACTCCGGTGTCGCCGCGAGCTCCGGATGGTTCACGAAGTCAACCCCGAGATCCTCGCTCATCTGCGTGTAGTTGTACCGGCCGGTGACCTGGATAGCCCCGCGGCCCTTGTATCGCGTCCCGTCGCCCGCCTGGGTGTTACCAAGGTCCGCTCTGCCTTCATAATCGCTGCCGTCGGCATACTCCTCGAAAGTGTTGAACCTATCCGACTCGACCGCGACCTGGGAGATGAACGCCGCCTGGCGAACCGGGGTATTCATGCCGCCTTCACGCATCGCCTGATTGAGCGGGCCGACTATCTCCTCGGCGCGAGCTTGACTCATCTCAGGGACAATCTCTCTCAGCTGCTCAGTTGAAACCGGGGCGTACCCGTCCGCAGGGATCGGTGTCGGGGTTGGTGAGCCCTGCGGGTCCGCGGGGGCATCGCCGACGGACGTACGCACCGCGGCAGCAAGTTCCTCGTCAACCTCGTTAGCCTGAACCTGCAGCTTGTCCAGATCGGCTTGCAAGCTCTGCCATGCCGTCACGAACTGCAAGTCGCGGCCGCGGCCGACGCCGGTGTTGCCGATATCGACTTTCCAGTCGGGGGTGATCGTCCAGTGGTTCGCTGCGGCCCACTCATTCAGGCGGCGCGCTTCTGACTGGACCCGGGCCACGTCTCCTTCGCCGCGCGCCACGGCGGCGGCGACGCGCTTGGATTCCTGCCCGTCGGCCTCGATGTCTTGGCGCACGCTTCCGATGTTGTCCTGGAATGCCTGCCCGGCCTGGCCGCCCCAACGTTCTAGGGCGGTCTTCTGGATGAGCCGCAGGTTTTCACCCAACTTGTGCATGGTGTCGGCACGGCGATTCGCGATCTGGAACACCTGGTGGACCGCCGCTGGGTCCCAACGCCGGCGGACATCGTCGAAGGTCAGCGGCTCCACCGGCTAGATGTCCATATCCCGCGATAGTCTCTTGATCGCCTCGACAGCTTCGGCTGAGTCGCTGTCGGTGGTGTCGTAGCGTTGCGCGGCTTCGGCCATGCGGTGCCCCAGCTCGGTAAGCCGCGCTTGATGGCGATCGTGGCTTTCCTCCCAACGCGTAGCCGCTTCGGCCAGCGCCGACCGGGAGGCGCCAAGCCAGCCCGTCGCGGCCTCACCCAAGCCAGCCTCATGTGCAGCAAATTCCCCGGCAGCATGACGCACCGCAGCAAGGGCCTGCTCACTTTGACTGCGAAGGTCAGCAGGATTGACCCGCAATTCATCGGGCATAACGCCCCCCTTCGGTATCTCGTCGGAAAAAGAGTAGCCGAGGGCGCCATCCCTAAAATGCATGAACCCGCACCGACTCTTCGATTTCACTCTTTGGGAAAAATGCCGGG
>JAHZKD010000006.1 GCA_022600605.1 Actinomycetes bacterium | reverse complement strand
GGCAAGCATCCACGCGAGCACCCTGAGGTCCCTGGGCAGCTGGGCGGGGTCATTGGCAGACTGATCGCCGAGGTCGGCTGAGGCGTCGAGTATGGGGCCATGAGTTACAGAGCCCCCTAGCGGATACGCGAACCAGCCGCCCGAAAAGTTTGCTGGAGGTAGCTGAATCGCCCCGGTGGGACCACGATGGTGTCGTTGGATGCAGGTAGACCGAATAGGTCGTGGCCCGCATGGGACGACACGCGTATATGTGACGTACGACACGCCGGACGGACCGGCGTACTAGTGCTCACGACCTGGGAGTTTCAAGAATGTTATTCGGAACATCTTGTATCAAGCCTGATTGTCGGACACCAGGTGTAGTGTTTTGCACACCGACAGACCCCCAGGATACGGAGGTCGGCCGGAGCCAAGAGAGCCGGCGATGTCAGTTTTCCGACACCCGGGATTGCGGCCCGGGCGGCCCGGAATTGTGGAGGCCTGCGGGTCGCTGAAACTTAGCGGCATGCACCATCTGACCAGTTGCCAGTCCTCGCACCACCCACGTCCCGTAGAGGAGCCGTACCGCAGATGACTCAGTCCGCCCCGTCCCCCGTCACCGTGTACACCAAGCCCGCATGTGTGCAGTGCAATGCCACCTACAAGGCCCTGGACAAGTTGGGCGTCGCCTACGAGACGGTCGATATCAGCCTGGACAGCGAGGCCCGCGATTACGTCATGGCGTTGGGCTACCTGCAGGCTCCCGTGGTTGTAGCCGGCGGTGACCACTGGTCGGGCTTCCGGCCCGACCGGATCAAGTCACTCAGCGGTGCAGTCGCGGTGACGGCCTAGAGCCAGCGCCAAGCGGGTGCCCGGAAGGACAACAGAGGACTGAAGGAGTTTTCGATGAGCAATCTCGTCTACTTCTCGAGCGTGTCCGAAAACACCCACCGTTTCGTCGAGAAGCTGGGCCTGCCCGCGACCCGGATTCCGCTGCATGGGCGTATCGAGGTCGATGAGCCCTACGTTCTGGTGCTACCCACCTACGGGGGTGGACGGGCCACGCCGGACATCAACAGCGGCGGCTATGTGCCCAAGCAGGTCATTGCGTTCCTCAACGACGAACGCAATCGGTCACTGATCCGCGGCGTCATCGCCTCGGGCAACAACAACTTCGGTGCGGAGTTCGGCTACGCGGGCGATGTCATCTCGCGCAAATGCGGGGTGCCGTACCTATACCGCTTCGAACTGATGGGAACCCCGGAGGACGTCGAAGCCGTCCGTGCGGGCTTAGAAAACTTCTGGAAGGAACAGACGTGTCACCAACCGTCACAGCTGCAGAGCCTGTAACCACCACCGGCGTGCATGCGCTGCCGGGAGAGACGGACTACCACGCGCTCAACGCGATGCTGAATCTGTACGACGCCGACGGCAAGATTCAGTTCGACAAGGACCGGGAAGCTGCTAATCAGTACTTCCTGCAACACGTCAACCAGAACACGGTGTTCTTCCACAATCAGGACGAGAAGCTCGACTACCTCGTTCAGAAGAACTACTACGAGCGCGAGGTGCTCGATCAGTACTCGCGTAACTTCGTCAAGTCGCTACTGGACCGCGCGTACGCCAAGAAGTTCCGGTTCCCGACCTTCCTGGGTGCGTTCAAGTACTACACCAGTTACACGTTGAAGACGTTCGACGGGAAGCGGTACCTCGAACGTTTCGAGGACCGGGTCGTGATGGTGGCCCTGACCTTGTCCTCCGGTGACACGGCACTGGCCGAGAAACTGGTCGACGAAATCATCGACGGCCGGTTCCAACCGGCCACCCCGACGTTCCTCAACTCAGGCAAAAAGCAGCGCGGTGAGCCGGTGTCTTGCTTCCTCGTTCGAATCGAAGACAACATGGAGTCGATCGGACGCTCGATCAACTCGGCACTGCAGCTGTCCAAACGCGGTGGCGGAGTCGCGTTGTTGCTGACCAACATTCGCGAACACGGCGCGCCGATCAAGAACATCGAGAACCAGAGCTCGGGTGTCATCCCGATCATGAAGCTGCTGGAGGATTCGTTCTCCTATGCCACCCAGCTGGGGGCGCGCCAAGGTGCCGGTGCGGTCTATCTGCACGCGCATCACCCTGACATCTACCGCTTCCTGGACACCAAGCGGGAGAATGCCGACGAGAAGATCCGGATCAAGACGCTGAGCCTGGGCGTGGTGATCCCCGATATCACCTTCGAGCTGGCCAAGAAGAACGAGGACATGTACCTGTTCTCGCCCTACGACGTCGAGCGTGTCTACGGTCTTCCGTTCGCCGACATCTCGGTCACCGAGAAGTATTACGAGATGGTCGACGATGCGCGGATACGCAAGACCAAGATCAAGGCGCGGGAGTTCTTCCAGACGCTGGCCGAGTTGCAATTCGAGTCGGGCTACCCGTACATCATGTACGAGGACACGGTGAACCGGGCTAATCCGATTGACGGCAAGATCACCCATTCCAACCTGTGCTCGGAGATCTTGCAGGTGTCCACGCCGTCGGTGTTCAACGACGATCTGTCCTACTCCAAGGTGGGCAAGGACATCTCATGTAACCTCGGCTCGCTCAATATCGCCAAGGCGATGGACTCGCCGGACTTCGCGCAAACCATCGAGGTGGCGATCCGGGCGCTGACCGCCGTGTCGGACCAGACCCACATCACCTCGGTGCCCTCCATCGAGCAGGGCAACAACGACTCGCACGCCATTGGCCTAGGGCAGATGAATCTGCACGGCTATCTGGCGCGCGAGCGGATCCACTACGGCTCCGAACAGGGTGTGGACTTCACCAATATGTACTTCTACACGGTGTTGTATCACGCTCTGCGGGCGTCGAATCGCATTGCGATCGAGCGAGGCAGGGCTTTCGGTGGCTTCGAGCGCTCGAAGTACGCCTCGGGTGAGTTTTTCGAGAAGTACACCGACAAAGTGTGGGAGCCGAAGACGGAGGTTGTTCACACTCTCTTTTCCAAGGCGGGCATTCGTATTCCAACGCAAGAGGATTGGTCCCGGCTGAAGGAGTCGGTGCAGGCCCACGGTATCTACAACCAGAACCTGCAGGCCGTTCCGCCTACCGGGTCGATCAGCTACATCAACCACTCCACGAGCTCGATTCATCCGGTGGCCAGCAAGATCGAGATCCGCAAGGAAGGCAAGATCGGGCGCGCCTACTATCCGGCGCCGTATCTGACCAACGACAACCAGGAGTACTACCAAGACGCCTACGAGATCGGCTACGAGAAGATCATCGACACCTACGCCGCGGCGACCCAGCACGTGGACCAGGGGCTGAGCCTCACGCTGTTCTTCAAGGACACCGCCACCACTCGCGAGGTGAACAAGGCGCAAATCTATGCCTGGCGTAAGGGCATCAAGACGCTGTACTACATCCGGCTGCGTCAGATGGCCTTGGAGGGAACTGAAGTCGAGGGCTGCGTGTCCTGCATGCTGTAGGGCGCTGCGGAGCATTAGTTCGACGCTGGCTGTGACCACCCGCGAGGCAGATGGCTTCGTCCGGCCAGGACCACCCCGGCACAGGAGCAAGGATAGGCTTGCCTTATTAGCGACGAGCCTCTACATTAACCGCTGATTCTTCCTTTTGATCAGGAGCGGTTGATGGTTGCAGGGGTTCGGGTGCTGGCGGCTGCGGTGGCCGCTACTGCTGCAGTGGTTACCGGCGCGCCGCCTGCGGCGAACGCAGACCCCACAACCCCTACGGATCCGCAAGCTCAACAGGGATTCGCGATTACCTCCGAAGTGCCGACGCTAACCGAGCTCGACGCCCAGATCCGGATGTTGGTGGGCACCCCCGCCCCTGATGCGGTCAAGGCGGCGCAGCTGGAGGGCGGCGAGCGCGCGGTCATCGTGCCGAAGATGGTCTACCGCATCGGCTTCTTCCGTCCTCCGCGTGGATCGAGCCTGGTCACGGGTCCCG
>JAHZKD010000549.1 GCA_022600605.1 Actinomycetes bacterium | reverse complement strand
ACGACGATGCCCGGTATCTGCAGCGACGGATCCTGGTTGGCCCCGCTCGGCTCGAAGGGCGCCAGCGCGACCTCGCGCTCCCGTTGATCGGCACTACCAACATAGATGTAGCCGAACACCGCACCAGCGAACACCAGGATCAAAACCACCGCGACGATGCTGCCCCACGGCCAGCCGGCGTTCATGCGCGAAAACTGTGGTGGACGTTTCGGGCCACGCCTTCTTGCCCCTTTGCCCATGCCGTCCTCATTTGTCAGCAATGTTTGCTACGTACGTACCTACTAGAGAGCATAGTATATGGTGCCCGGGGGAAGTCGGCGGCAGCGATGGCCGGGAGCTACCTGCGCAGTGCAGGGAGTCTGAGGGAAAGACCGAGAGAACCAGCGACGACAATGATGGCTTGGGGCGTGGGGGGCTGTGGATGCCCTTCGGTGCGCTCGTTCTGGTGGGCGCGGCCGGGGCACTCCTCCTCGGCGTGACATGGGTTGTCGGACGGCTCAGCGAGCGTGATTAAGCGGACTACCTGTCCAGCCGCACGAGGTCGCGGACCACCGTTGCCTGGTACTGAGGCAGGGCTTTTCGCGCTGGGCCGCGGACTACCGATCCGTCGGCGATATCGAACTTACTGCCATGGCATGCGCAGTTGATCGTGCCGTCGGCAACCTCGCGGACAGAGCAGCCCTGATGGGTGCAGACTGCGGAGAACGCCTTGAAGGTTCCCTCTGACGGTTGAACCACCACAATTGCCTGATCGGAAAACACATGGCCGCCGCCAACGGGGACATCGGCCACGCGAACGTGGGTCGGGCCTTCATGCGCCTTACCCGTCGCGCATCCTGCCGTTGCGGCCGCGCCCAGTAGACATGCAGCCGATAGGAGCGAACGCCTGTTCGTTGGTGGTCCCGACTGCCCCGAACGCTCTGTGGAACAGGTGTTATCGCAGCTGGGCGAACCGTGCGTGGTCATGCAGCAACCAGCAACCCAGTCGCGTACATCACCAGGAGCCCGACGGCGACGCCACCGAGAGCGGCCGCGCCGATTCTGCCCTCGGTTGGTTCCCGCAGGCTGGGCGCTATCTGCACGATGACCTTGACGATTGCACCCACCCCGAAGCCGAGCAGTAATGCCGAAAGCGATGCGTTGTTGATCGACGCACCCAGCACGGCCCCAAGGATTGCGGGCGTGCCGGCGATTAGCCCGAGGCCGACCAGCGCCGCGATCGAGGGGCGCCGTACCGTCAGCGGCGCAACTACGGCGATTCCCTCAGTGGAGTTGTGTAGGGCGAATCCGATGACCAGGAAGGCACCCAGAGCGAGTTCGCCGACTGCGTAGGCAGACCCGATCGCGAGCCCTTCGCCCAGATTGTGCAGACCGATCCCGATGGCGATCAACAGCGCCAGCCGAATGCCGGTGTTCTCATTCGAGGCGGCGCCGGTATCACTTTCGGCGCGTCGCGCACGCAGGTACTGGTCGACGGCGGCCAGTGCGAGGAAGGCCAGTGTGGCTCCGAGTACGACGAGCATTGTGCCGCCGAAGGCGCCGCCGGATTCGGTCGCCAGTTCGAGTCCTTCGCTGGTCGCGTCGACCGCGAGGAAGGCCAACAATCCGACCGTGAAGGCCAGCAGGAAGCGCACCAGACCACCACCGGCGGCGCGCAGAAACGGCAGGAACAGCATGCCGAGGATCACCGGGACGATACCGACATACGTGCCCAGCAGCGCCATCAGCACTAGAAATCCTGCACCTGACTGCGGGGTGAGGACGGCGGCGGAGATCTCGTGCTCGATGACGAGGCCGGTGGAAGTAAGCATCGAGACGAGGTAGGGCTGCCCGTCGATCCACGGGTAGTCCAGATCAATGGTCTGTGATCGAAGGCGGGTGATCGGCTCGTCGGCTCCGGTGAAGTCGACGTAGGCATCGTTGACGAATACTTGGGCAATGGTCACCGGGTCCGGACCGGTGTTGCGGACAGTGAGTTCGATAACGCCCGGAGTCAGCACAGTGCGCTCGACGGAGACTTCTTCGATCGGAGGACCGTTTGGCTCCGGCAGGCTCTGGCCGCCCACGATCGCCAGCCCGATCAATGCGGCGGCGACGAATACCGCCGTGCCCAGCCCGAGGACCCAGGTCGGGAAGCGAGCAGCCTTGGGCGCAGTCACCGTAGTTGGTCCGTTACCTCGAAAAAGCCCATCCAGCCGAGTTCGGCGAACTCGGTCTTATGGGAGTGAAACATGTACATGCCCGTATTCGGGAACCGCATCTCGCAGATTCCCCGCTGGGCCTGACCCTGCACGACGGTGTCGGTGTACTCGGTGGGCTCGAGCCGGGTTCCGGTCGGAAAATAGTCGAAGAAGTTGGCGTGGACGTGGAAGCTGTTGATCGGATCGTATTCCAGCACGTTGACCAGATAGATCCGGACGAGCTCGTTGCGGGTGACCAGAACGGGTTCGTTCATGTAGTGGAACGGGATGCCGTTGACGGCATACAGCTGATTGCCCTCTCCGTCGAACGTCGTGTTGTAGCCATGCATCACCATCACCATCTCGTCGGCATCCGGGCGGCCTCCGGGTGGGTCGACAATGAAGGTGCCGTACATGCCGCGGGCGATGTGCTCGGCCAGCGGCCCAACGTGGCAGTGATATAGGTGCAGGCCGAATGGCTCGGCGTCGAACTCATAGGTGAAGGAATCCCCGGGTTCGATGATGCCGCGCCCGACACCGGGCATGCCGTCCATCTCGGCGGGGTGCAGACCATGGAAATGCATTGTGTGGGGATGCTCGGAACCATTGGTGAAGTTGATCCGCAGCAGATCGCCTTCTTGGCACCGCAGTGTCGGCCCGGGAATACGGGAGTTGAAGGTCCATGCCGGGAACTCGACGTCGGGAGCAATCTCGATGTCTTCGTCGGCGGCATAAATTTCCCACTGCCGTAGCAGCCGTCCGTCCGGCATGGTCGAGGTCTGCCCATAGTCGAAATCGCGGAGAATCTGGGTTGGATTAAACCCGTTCTGAACGTGGTCGACGGTCGCGCCTTTGCGGAACGTCGGTCCGGTGACTCCACCGCCGTGCGCGACGCTCCCGCCCGTGCGGTGGTCTGGTGTCTCAGTGTGGGCTGGCGGCGCGTCCAGCAACGATCGCGAGCCCAGCGCGAGGCCAGCAGTGCCGGCGAGTGCCCCACCCCGGATGACATCGCGCCGCGATAGCGGGTTCACTTGGGACCGCCGCCGCGTCGGAACGCTTTCACGGTGCTCCACAACTTTGACGGCGCGCCATATATGAAAGTTTGGCATATCGAAAGAATTGATTCAAACAGCCGAGACCGGTGGCTGTAACCAGGCGCGAGTGCGTGACTTCGAAGCGTGTAGCAGGGCATCGAGACTGCGGCTAGACCGCGAACCAGGGCGAACGCGCGCTCATCGCAGAACTGGCGTAGGCGCGCTAACTTCGCGCGATGGTCGAAAGTGCCCCCCACGACGCCCTCGGAGTCCGAAGACGCAGGGGTCGCGGTTCATCGCTCGCCATTTCGCGCCGGCCCGCCCTGCACCCTGCGGTTCACCCCTGATACCTTCACAGGCCCAAGAAGGCCACAAGAGCCGCGGTCGCTGCGGCGAGCAGAACGGGAAACAGGCTTTTCAAAGCCGCGGTCAGTCGGACTTTTTACATGGAAAAGACGAAAGCGAACGCGGCGACCACCAGAACCGCGGGAAGCAAACAGTTTGTTGCTGCCAGTGAGAATGCGGGGACGGCGGCGCCCGCCGACGCCCAACCGTTGAGGAGCAGGTTCGCTACTGATTCTGCTGCGTGGCCCATAGCCTGAGTTCCTCCCTACCTTCCAGGTGACGCGGCCGGAATCCCTAGGGCTTGAGCGGCCATGATGATGGGGTGTCGTAGGCGACCAGCGCTGTCAGTGGCTTGTTTTTCGAAACCATCTGTGCGCTGGACAAGTGGATAGCGTCTAGCGAGTGCAGTGCCGGGTCGGCGTAGGCCGCTGCGGTGGAGCGAATTTCGGTGTCAATTTCGAAGCGGTGCAGTTGAGCCAGCACCGATGGGACATCGGATAGGCTTTTCGGGGCGGTGGATTGGATTCCACTGCACGACCCGGCTGGTGAACCGAAGCGAAACCTCCTCCACGAACCCGAAGGCGGCACCGGGGCGCCCGCCAACAAGTAGACCTACGTATGCAACCCGGCTTCCGGGCTGCGAAACTCAAGACATGACAACGCGCAAGAACTCCGACCAACAACCGGCTTTCGTTCCCGTACATGGGCCGGTCTCAGGTGCGCGTACGCCCCCGGCGTCGACGACGTTGTTGACAATTCTGGCGGCCTTCGCCGGGCCCGTCGCATTCTTCTACATCTGGGTATCGGGCGCGGTTTCCTACGACATGTGCGCGGCTCACGTGCCGAACGGGTGCGACCCCGGGATCACCATGGCCACAGTCGGTGTGTCGGCTGCAATTGTCGCTGCTGGTCTACTCGGCCTCCTAGGCACTCGACGGGCAAGTCGGCATGGAGAGCGGACCTGGCCGTGGCCGGCGGCCGCGCTGCTGCTCATAGTCGTAAGTACGGCGGCAGGAGCGATGATCCTCAATACGTTGTCGGGAGCCTAAGTGCGACAAGCGCACTCGTAGCGTGGCCTATGCGACTCAGATCAAACACCTCACACTAGGCCGGCCTTAGCGACGAAGGCGAACCCTATTGCGGCAAGGCCGACTTGAGCTAGGTAGAACAGCCACCTGAACGAACTAGGCCCGCTTGGGGGCACAGCAGATTCAAGGAACCCGTGGGCGACAGGGTTGGTGGTGCGACGTGCGCACCCTCGTTTGCCAGCACTGCTGTCGACGCTGACGAGTACATTGAGATCAGGACGGGAGATGATGGGATATGGCCACATTGACGAGGCCGGCGGCGCTCGCGCTGCTCGCCACCGGGGGCGGCCTCCTGGGTCTGGGATATGTTTTACGCAACGTCATCGACCTGCCGACCAGTCGCGCAAACGGCCCTGGCATGGGCGGGGTAGCGGGCGCAGAGATGAGCCAATACATGAACATGTTCAGGCGACACGGCGAGCTCAGACGCAGTGTCGAAAACATTCCCGGGGGCGTGCGTACCACCACTGAGTCCAGCGCCCCCGATCTCGTTGCGGAGTTGCAGTCTCACGTGTCGGCGATGTATTCCCGTCTAGACCAGGGCGCCGAGGTGATGTGCATGAGCTCAAGCCTGCCCACATTGTTCGGCCGCGCAACTGACTTT
>JAHZKD010000060.1 GCA_022600605.1 Actinomycetes bacterium | reverse complement strand
TTCACTTGCACCGCTCGATCTTGTGTACCGTCCTCTTGCCGTCACCGAAAGCTCAATACGGTTGAGTTACGTCAGCCGCGGGAACACAGTGGAATGGATTCGGAAGACCCCGCAAGTATAGAAACGAAGCGCCCGGCCCCGCCATCGTACGCCTGTGCTGGCGGGCCTCGGCTGTTACGTGGCGGTTGTGTGGGTGGTGACTATCGGAACTCCTACGGGGTGGTGGTTGATGTAACCCCTATCCAAACAACCCCGAAACCACCTGCCCGATAGTCGTTTTCGGCCAGATAATTGAACCCACGCCGTTAGGCGCGCGGCTGAGTTGTGGCGCACGCCGGTCGGTGATCAATCGGCACGGGTGCGGCCCTTGGCGCAGTCGTTGGGGTGGCCCCCGGACTTACTCTGCCGAAGCTGCAGGCTTTGCCGATCGTGCTGAAGTGCTGGCCGGCGGTCGCATCTTTGGCGGCGCCCCACGGCTCATCCGGTGTAGCCGGCCGAGCAATAGCATCCTCAGCCGAGTCCAACAACTCCAACTCAGCAAGTTCGAAACCGTGCAGACCGCGGTCCTTGGATAGGCCCAGCGCGGCAGCAACATCGTCGTGGGTGACCTCGCCGCGCACTTCGATCTGTACCGCTGGTCGTTGATTCTTCGCCCACTGTCGCGGTGTTCACCTCCCAGATTGCGGCGGTGGGTGAAAGCGGGGCTGCTGCCCAGGCGTACCGGTGACCCCCCGTTGGTGGTGGCGCCGGGGTCGGGTGCGTGAAGGGTCCTCTTCCCTATGGGCGCGCACCCGGCCTGCCCCGCCCAAACGTCATCTGCCGCCCGACTCTGGGGTCAAAAAAACATGCCGCGCATCCCGGCCGAGCCATCTATGCCGCCCATACCGCCCATGCCGGGCCCGTCCAGTCCGTACGGGCCGCCAGCGCACACCCCCGAGATCGTCGATGTGCTTCCATAGTCGGTCAAGGGCGCAGGTTGCCAGTTGTCTCAGCCATTGAGCGCAGCCCATGATGTTGTGCATGACCTCGGTGCCCAAGCGCGGGCCAAAAACCCTGCAGCTACCAGGGGCACACTTCTGGCGGGACCCGGACTCCGACGACCCCGATCTCAGCTTCCGATTCTTGGTCCCCCATGGAGCACGGATCACCATGACCGCGCCCCTCGTAGGCTTCGTTCTGCGGCTCGTAGATCATGATCCTCCTGAACTGCACTGTCAGCGCATGCCCGACGGATGGAGTCTTACCGCCGTAGTGGGTCTCAGCCAGGTTTATCTGTCCACGCGGGCACTGCGCCTGCCCGCAAGCAGTAAATGGCGAGCCCGAGTCGGACGATTGCTGGATCTACCCCTCCGCGGGTTAGTACGGGCACATCTGAGCCTGGAGGGGGAGGGTGGCTGGGATTCCACAGCCGACGCCCAGCGTCAGTCTCCCGCTTCCTCACCGATTTGGGTGAAGCAGCACCCGCCCGCGCAGCACTTCAAACAGCCTTTTCCGGTAAGGATCGTCCTACCAGGCTCATCGATTTAGCCGTTATCGAGCAGCTCTTGCGCTAACCGTCACGCCTGCCCGGCGTGCGGTGCCGTTCTCGATCCGCAGAACTTCTACCGGTACGACGGGCAAAGGCTCCGCAGCAACGGCACTGTGAAGGTTCTAGGGCGATAGGCCCTGGGCTAAATGACTCCGCTTTCGAGCCGGTCGAGTTGGTCGATTTCGTTGGCTGCCTCGATCATCACTTCAGCGGCCATGCGGGCCTGCTCGACGGGCATAAAGCCCTCCGAAAACTCCTCGCCCTCAATCATGATGTCGCGAACAACCCGGCCATCCTGATCCTGCTGGCCGCTGATCAACACCTTGACCGGGCCAGCCTCGCGCACTGTGCCGTCGAACTGACGGCGGTACTCGTCATCGCTCCAGCGTTGCCACCTGCCAACGTCTTTCGCCCCCGGTGGTGTCGGCACGCTGGCATACCGCTTGGCGGCGTCGTTGCTGTCGATTACTCCCGTGCGACGCCAAGCATCGCTTGGCGCCGATCAAGGCGGCGTCGTCGCCCTCGGTCTCGGCCTCCACGGCCCGTAGACGACGCGGCACACTGGCGACTTTCACCCGCCGGGCGATGGGTTGCAGAACAGCGATCAGGGCGCGAAGTTCGTTTGTTTGCAGGTCGATTGGCTCGAATTGATGGAGTAGGCCTAGAGCTTGTTCCCGCAGCGCGTCGGGCTCGCGCGGGTCAGTGGTTCTCATCGGGCACACACCCCGGTTCCCGTGTTGGAGGGGTCTTCAGCGATCTGGCATTGATCCTGCCAGTTTTGGGTGGCGTTTTCGGGTGCGGTGTTCATGGCTGGCTACCTCTCGGTGTCGCGAATCCGCGATCCGAACTACCTGCACCATTCGGCACATATCTGGCACGCATCACAGGCTCTCTGTCGAAAACCTGCTTTGAACTGCGGTGACACTTGTGCGCGATACTGGGATTGAACCAGTGACCTCTTCCGTGTCAGGGAAGCGCTCTCCCGCTGAGCTAATCGCGCCGGGACGCATTCGGAGGTGGAGACGGGAATCGAACCCGTGTGCACGGCTTTGCAGGCCGTTGCC
>JAHZKD010000548.1 GCA_022600605.1 Actinomycetes bacterium | reverse complement strand
TCTCCATCGCGCAGGACGGTAACCCCGCGGATGTCTTCTCCTCGCCCATCGCTCCCGCAGACACGCCGGATACCGCAGCCACGGCTCTCGCCGCCGTCATCGACGCCGACGCCAACTGGAGCGCTTCCGCTGTCGCGGGCGTTGTCACCGTCACGCCCGTCGGGACCACGGTCTCCGCCGCGGATGCCGCGGCCGGCAAGGACGAGTATTACTACCAGCGCTACCGCGGGTGCAGCTACTCGGTCATGAACCTGACAACCGCGCCGAACGAAACGGTTACCGGGTCGTTCTCGGTCGTCGGCGGCGCGCCGGAACTGTCTTCGCTTCCCGTCGCCGGGGCGACCTACAACACCGCCGGGTCGGGTGCGGTGTTCACCGCTCCGGAAGTTCTGGCGATCAATATCGGGCCTTCCATCGGCGTGCTGACCTCCTGCTTCAACAGCCTGACGATCAATTTGGACTCCCAGAACCGCGGCATTCCCTGTATCGGATCCAGCGGCGACCGAGAGGTGGTCACCGGTCTGCTCCTGGCGACCGTGAGCGGAGAGGTCTACTTCACGAACCAGTTGGCGTTGGAGTCGATGCTCGCCAACGAGGTCATCGGCGACGGGGACATCGTGTTCAGCAATGCCGACGACGACGTGTACCGGTTCGACTTCTTCGGCCTCAAGGTCACCTCGGGGCAGGTCGCCGCGGGCGGCACGGGTCAGGATGTCACGGTTCCGCTCGAGTTCCAGCCGACCCCGGTCGAGGTCTGCGACGATGGTGGAAGCATCTGGACCTCGGGCTTGATCGTTTCGCTGGTCAACACGGCACCTACTTTGCCGTGATAGTTTGCGGCGGCTTCCTGTTGTTCCGACCGACCGTGCTGTTAGCGCCCACGGTCGAGAGGTTGGAGTCGCCGCTCTTATGCAAGGCGCTTGAGCACAGAGGCGCTAACCATGGCGATTGACTTCGATCTTTCGAAACTCGACGACTACCTGACTTCCGAAGACCTGGAGAAGGACGGTATCTGGATGGAGAACTTCACGGGCGGTATCGACATCAAGATCCGCCGGGCCGGCGGTGCCAACCGCAAATATACGCATGCACTTCTCGCCGCGGTCAAGCCGTACAAGAAGCGCCGCACCGGGCTGGACGACCTCGACCCGGATATCTCCGACAAACTGCTGCGTCGGGTGTACGCGCGGACCATCGTCGTCGATTGGCGCGGCGTGACCGGCAAGGACGGTAAAGAGATCGAGTGCACGCCGGAAGCGGTCGAGGAACTGTTCAAGTTGGTCCCGGAACTGATGCGTGACGTCATGGAACTTGCCAGCTCTCCGCGCACGTTCAACGAGCACCAGATCGAGGAGGCGATGGAGGCGCTGGGGGAAGACTGAAGTGGGAGCTCGAATGGGGCTCCAAGGTGACGATGCTGGAGGGTCTGGCGGATACCGGCACACATGTGCCGGCACTCGAGGCCCGGCCCGACATTTTCGGCCTTGAGTGGCTCTGGCAGGCGTTCCACACTCTGAGCACCTGCCGGAGCTTCGGCATGAGCATAGGGCCGATCCCGTGGACCGCGATCCACACCTACTGCGTTGCCGAGCGGATGAACCCATTCGAGACCCGCATGTTGACGTTCACTGTGCAAGCGATGGATCGAGAGTACATGGCGCACGCGAACAAGAAGAGGAAATGACTCGTGACGCTCATCAGCCAAATTGTAGAAACGGACAGGGCCAAAGTAGTCGTCTTGACCAAGCCTGGCGATCTGATGGGGAAGTTTCTCGTTCCGGCGCTTCAGGAGGAACTGCAGGACACGATACTGGATGAGAACCTCATTCAGATGCGCAACGGGAACGAGCCTACTCGCGTTGTGCTCGACAGCAAGCGGCGCTCCGGTGAGTTGGGGCAAGCGGAGCACAACATTCTTGCGCGCGCGGCGGTAACCGACAGTCTCGTTTTCCGGGGCGTGCAACGCCGCATTACCTTCTTCTATACGCAGATCGCGAATCTGAAGATCGCGGTCGAGTACGCATGGAAGGCGCTGGAGCAATTGATGCTGCGCAAGACGGGACTTGCGTTCAGCACCATGTACATCTACTGCAAGGAACCCTCATCCGGCCGCGCCGCCCGGTGCGAGAACATCGGGCAGGCGTCGGCGTTTCTCGACAAAGCCACCGGGCGAGACGTGAGCGCCACCATTCTGGGTCCGCGTGTCGAGTACCGGCGCATGGTCATCTACTCGAAGCGAGGCGGCGCGGTCCAGACGCTCAAGCGCACCAAACTGAGCGATGCCTTCAGCCGGCGCACGAAGGCCATAGACCGGTACAAACTGATTCGTCCAGGCACGAAGGTGGGTAAAGACGGCAAGGCCCGTGGAGAGGGATTCATCGCCACCGAGTGGAGACCGGGCCAGGGGCGGAATCGCGGCGGGCAAGTCTTGCTGGCGCGTGCCGTGCAGGAGTTGGTTAAAACCAGGGTCCAGCGGCAGTTCAAGGACATCTACGTCGGGTATCGGTTCACGAGCACACCGGAGGGCGAGCTCCGGGTTTACAACAGTCCGACGTGGCGGCCGGACGGCCCCAACAGATTCATTCCGGCGCTCTATCTCGGAATCAGCAAACTCGGTAACGTCTAATGGGTGATCGCGCAAGAAAGTATATCGAGATTACCGCCGACGCCAGCAAAGCGCTCGCGGAACTGAAGAAGCTCAACGCAGCCACAGCCACGTCCGAGAAGCATCTCCGCGGCATAGGCGGCGCAGTCAAGGATCTCGGCTACACGTTGCGGTCCCTGGGGCTTTATTTAGTCGTCGATCAGTTCATCAGCCTCGCCGACGCGGCAGCCAATCTGAACTCCCAGTTGCTTGCGGTTACGGATTCCGCAGCGGAATCCGATGCCGTGTTCGCGGCGTTGCTCAACGTCGCCAACGAGAACGGTGTCGCAATCGATTCTCTCGGCGGCGCGTTCACCCGACTGCAGACTGCGCTCCCCAACGTTTCCGCAAGCAACATCGTCGAGACACTCGACCTGTTGTCCACGACACTCGCCAAGACCGGTGCGGGCACGCAGCAAGCCAACTCGGTCATGCTCCAGTTTGCGCAAG
>JAHZKD010000547.1 GCA_022600605.1 Actinomycetes bacterium | reverse complement strand
CAGTACCACCTGCCGGGCGTTCAGGCCTATCACCTGGACGTCATCCCTGACCCGGGAATAGTGCCGTGGCTGGGCACGGCGCAGGGCCCTGTCAACACCGGCTACGGAAACTTAACGATTCCGCAATTGTTGAGGGCGGCCTCGAATTCCGGGAATCTTTTCATGCCCTGACGACGGAGAGTCACTCTCCGAGCTCAGATGTCTACGGTCCAATCACCTCAGATTCGGATCATAAGAACGACGGCTTCAAAGAGGCCACGCGTCAGCGTGACAGGTGGTGGTTCAGGCTGCGGTGTTGTCGTCTGGTCGGACAGCCATCGACACCACGGCGGGTAACTCCGTAGCGCCCTTCGCTTCCCGGTAGAGCTGACCGAGTCGCTCCACCCATTTCGACATGGCGAACTTCTCTCCGACCAGGTTTCGGCTCGCCACGCTGTATGCGGCCGCGAGTTCGGGATGCTCGATGGTCTCCAGAAGCGCCTGGGTGAGTGCGGGGACGTCACGCACTGGTACCAGACGGCCGGTGATCTTATCCAGAACAATCTCACGGGTTCCCCCCGCGTCGGCGGCCACGACAGGTAAGCCGCTGGCGCCCGCTTCGATGAGCGCGGTTGGCAATGCTTCGTCGACCGATGCCGACACCACACCGTCGACCTTGGACAGAATCTCGGGTACGTCCTCGCGACGACCGAGCAGCAGCACCGATGACTCCAATCCCGCGGCAGACACGGCACGCTCGATCTCGTCACGGTTGGGCCCATCGCCGATCACCAGGAGAATGGCGCTGGGGTGAACCGCCACGATGTCGGCCCACGCTCGGATCAGGTCGACGTGGTTCTTGTCCGGGCGGAGAGCGGCGACGACAGCCCACACCGGGTGTGCAGCTGAGGACGAACCGGGACAGGCAGTGTACTTGTCCAGATCAATTCCGTTGGGGATCATCCGCCATGTCGAGCGGGCGGGGCCGTGCGCACGTGCGAACTCGTCGTACGCATGCTGCGAGACGAGCACCAGCCGACCCAGGCGGGCAGGGATGCGCACCGAGAGGCGTTCCTTAAGCCGTTCGGAGAGTGTTGTGTGTTGTTGCGGGCTCACGTGCAAGGTGGCGACGGCCGGTTTGCCGGCCAGTCGAGCGGCAAGCGTGACCAGCACCGCCGAATAGCCGCAATGGGCGTGCACGACATCCACATCAGCCCGCCGCAGCGTCCCCACGAGTTCGAAGAACCCCTTCAGGTCGAGCAGTCGCCGGACCGATAAGTACGTCGGGTGCAGACCGGCCTCGACGAGCCGGCCGAACATGGCGTCACGGCCGTGCTCGGCGGGAGCCAGACTCGCAACCGACACGTCCAGCGACGCTGGTGAGTACCGGCCCAGCTCTGCGATCAGATTCTCAGCGCCACCGAAGTCAAAGGAGTCCAGGACCATCAGCACCCGCGTCGGAGTATGCGGCGCTAGGCGGCTCATCTTCGGCCCACTACGCAAGGCAGGGGCTTGGTGTTCGCCCATCGTCGCAGTCATAAGTCATCCCTCAAGTAGGTCTCAGATACCAGGGCCCAACTCTCTGAAGACTCTCAGTCATCCACTACCACAGCGATATCCATGCATCACCGTGGCGCGGCGCCAGGCTAGCGGACGAATCCGGACAAGCCCAAAACATGACCTGCCTCAGATGACACTTGTGACCGATTTGAGATATCGAACAAGTCCCCTGCTCCCACCTAACTCACGGTTTTAGGTCGATAGGAAACGACTCTCCACGATCAGGACAACGGTCGTTCACATCCCGAGGCGCGGTGCAACTAGTGGCGGTCTGTCGGGGACGTTGAGCGCAGATCAGTGGTCTGGCCGGCGTCGAGAAGTTGGGTGAGGTGGAGTGGGCCCACAGGAACGATCCAGTAGGTCTGGACCATCAAACCGGTCCCCCTCAACCGCTCCGGACGCGTTCATGGCGTGAAGTCCGCCGGATACACCGAAGCGCATGCCGCGTACACGGAAGCGCATTCGGGGTCGACAGGCCGGGCCCTATGAGCTACCACCGACAGCCCTACGCAACGACACAGATGGGTGTTCGGAAGGACTTAAAGCAGATCCGTGCTGAACGTCTTGAACTCCGTGGCGAACTGGTGGTCATCGGGCCTATGGCGGTCACCGGTACTACGGTAGTTTCAGTGACTTAGCCTGCAGGGCAGGCGATCTCGCAACTAACCGCCACCCTGCAGCCGCGGAGCACAAGCTTGACACAGAGAGGCGCCGGTTTGATGCGTTCCAGCGTTACGAGTGCGGCGTGTAGGTGAAACACCCTCTGGGAGAATCAAGTCAGTCGCTGGGGGAAAAACTTGCTTGCGGCATCGCAGTGCCCACCTCCGTCAACTGAGCGCAAAGTCCCGCAGCATCACGAATTTCAGCGAAGGCACGGATCATCGCAGCAGTAGCCTCGTGTGGGTCGCTGAGCGTCAGATCGTCGGCAAGCACCGAGATGTTGAGCTGGTCCACATAGCTCCACACCGTGATGTTGATGCCTGCT
>JAHZKD010000546.1 GCA_022600605.1 Actinomycetes bacterium | reverse complement strand
CATGGGACCGCCGGCCCCGGTGGATACTCAAGCCCGCCGCGATGACCACGGGCATCAGCGACCGCACCGGGGCCAACACCGAGCACATCAGGCTGACTTTGCAACGGCTCAAGGAGCGCGCCGAGGCCGGTTAGTGAGTACCGAGCGGTCCTGTCCGCTACGGCGGTGATCGGAGACCTGCCTGAACTCACGGGACAGAACTTGCCTTGGCTGTGGCCGTTCCATCCCAACGTTCTAAGGTGGACGCCATGAGCCGGGGACGACACGGTGCCGGCCGTCAAAGGCTGCTCGACGCGCAGTTTTACCTCGCCGGTACGGCAGCCACCCATGGCCACATTCATGTTCAGCGAATTGATGGTGCTCGCCCGGGTGGGAACTACCATCGCGCTCGATATGAGCGGTGACGCACTCCCCGAAGACGTGAAGTTCGAGTTCGGGTTGCTGGGCAAGCTGAACCGGTTTCGACGCATGGCGCTCGTCTCCGACAAGCAATTCCCGCGGGCGATCGCGAAGTTCCTCGACCCGTTCTTCCCCAGTGTGGAGATCCGCACTTTCGGTCCCGACAAGTGCGATCAGGCGACGGCCTTCGCCTCTGAGCTACCCGAGGCCCCGGTCGAGGCCAAGCACGGCGCTCGGATGATCGACACCGAAGACCCGCAGCTCGCGGCTTTCGAGCTCGAGGGGCCACTTGACGAGAAAGGACGTGGACGACATGCACGAAACCTCGGACGGTTCCCTATTGCCCTCGCCCGGTCATCCGACGGTGGGTGTTCGGAGCCAAACCCCGGTGATATATGCGCTCGAGGATCCGGGAGAGGCGTCGTCGGCCCAGGTGGGCGGCAAGGCCAAGGCACTGATGGAGACCGCCCGGGCCGGTTTCAACGTGCCCGAGGGGTTCGTGTTGTCGGTTGAGTTCTTTGCGCCGTGGACCGGCGCGGTGATGGACACCAAGGCGTGGCACGCGTTTTTGGCCGAGCCGAACGAGCAAGCCTGCCAAGCGTTGCGGGAGTCGGCCCGACTGTTGCGCTTCACGCCGGAGCAGCGCGCCGCCCTCGATGCCCAGCTTGACCATATTCCGGCTGGGGCCGTCTTCGCGGTACGGTCCTCCTCCCCGGAGGAGGACCTCGGCCAGGCCAGCTTCGCTGGGCAGTACGAAACTTTCCTGGGCGTCAAGGTGGCTGATCTGGAGTCTTGCATCGCGGCCGCGTTCGCCTCGATGCTGGCGTTCCGGGTCGTGCAGTACAAGCGTCGACACGATCTGGCGATCGACAACCCCAGGATCGCGGTCATCTGCCAGCGCCAGATCGCCCCGGACGTGAGCGGGGTCGCGTTCTCGCTGAACCCGAACAACAACGCCTTCGACGAAGCGGTGATCAACGCCAGCTTCGGCCTCGGTGAAGCGATCGTGTCAGGGCAGGTAACACCCGACACCTACATCGTCGACAAAGTCGCCGGGTCCATCCTCGACAAGAAAATCGCGTCGAAATCGATCGGGGTGTGGCCGAAGGAGGACGGCGGCACCGTCGAGCGACCCAATCCCGCGCCCGAGCGCCCGGCCCTCACCGATGCCCAGATTCTGGAGGTGGCGGCGCTGGCGGCCGGGTGTGAGAAGCACTACGGGCGGCCGATGGACATCGAGTGGGCCATCGAGGACGCAACGCTGTATCTGTTGCAGGCCCGGCCCATCACCACCTACAACCCGCTGTTCGGCGAGATGATCACCGCGCCCGGTGCACCCAAGTACCTGTACCTGGATCTCAACATAGCCACCCAGGGCTTCTTCGATCCGATCTCCGAGCTCGGCCTGGATGTGTGGTCGCGGATGCTGCTGGTCGTCAAGCAGGGCACGATGCCCAAGGGATTCGACGGGTTCTACTTCGACGTGGGCGGCCGGGAGTACATCCACATCTCCAACATGGTCAAGGCCCTGGGGACGAGAGTCTTCCCCAAGATGCTGGGCATCATGGACGCCGATACCGCTGAAGTCCTCAACTCTGTCGATCTCAAGCGTGAGTACACGTCGCCGACCGGGTCGAAGAAGATGAAGTCGGCCGTGCGGCGCATGATCTGGCTGTATGTCCGGTCCGTGCCCGCCGCCGTCAAGGCGATCCTGAACCCGGACCGGGCCACGGCCAAACTCGACCGGTCACTCGAATCGAGCTACCGCTTCTACACCCAGGATCTGTTGCGGCGGGGAACGTTTCGCGACAGCGTTGAGCGCGGGATGGCGGAGTTCGAAAGGACGACATCTGCCAGCTTCGGGGGGGTGGGCGTGTACCTGTCGGCGCTGCTGGCCATGCGCCGCCTGAACAAGATGTTCAAAGGTGAGGGCGTCGAGGAGCTGGTCGGGCTGCTCGGGGCGGCCTCGCCGACCAACCCCACCGCCAAGATGGGACGACAGATGCTCGAGCTAGCGTCTTCCCCGGAGGTGCAGCACACCGCAACCGAGCAACAGTTCGCCGACAAGCTCAGCGACAGTGCGTATTCGGATGCCTTCATGACGGCCTATACCCACTATATGGAGCGCTTCGGGGCCCGCGGATTCAGGGAGATCGATATCGCGGTACCGCGGACCTCCGAGCGCCCGCAGGCGTTTTTCCGCCAACTCAAAGCATTGGATATCGCGCACAATAACGCCACGATTCTCGCGCAGCGCAAGGACGCCGCCTACCAGCAGCTGCTGGAGCTGGCGGCCAAGCGTGGGTTCCAGCGCCGATTCACCCGCACCGCGGCGCGCTACACGACCCAGATCGGTTTCCGGGAGTCATGGAAGTACCTGTTCGTCGTGCTGATCGGTGAGCTGCGCAAGGAGGCACTCGACCTGGGGCAGCGGTTCACCGAGCAGGGCCGGCTCGACTCGATCAATGAGATCTTCGACCTGACCGTCGATCAGGTCGGCGCCGCCGAGACCGATCCGCACCTGGACCTTCGGGCTCTCCGCGAGCGTAATCTGCGACCTCGACGAGCGGTGGCCCATGTGCGGGACTGGCCCAAGATCGTGGACAGCCGCGGCAAGATCTTCCGGCATGTCGCGACCGGTGCAGAGGGGGAGCTGGCCGGCCACGGCATCTCGGCCGGTGTGGTCACAGGCAGGGCAAAGGTGCTGGCATCGCCGTACCAAAAGCCCCTGGAAAACGGGGAGATTCTGGTTACCCGGGCCACCGAGCCGGCCTGGACACCGATCTTCATGAACGCCGCCGGGGTGGTTCTCGAAGTCGGCGGACTGCTGCAGCACGGCGCCATCATCGCCCGCGAGTACAACCTGCCCGCCGTCAGTGGCATCTCGCGGGTGACCGACCTGATCCAGGACGGCGACCTGTTGGAAGTCGACGGCACCAACGGCCGAGTCCGCATCCTCGAGGAAGCACCGCGATGAAGGCCGACCTGCACATCCACACCTGGTGCTCGACCGGCACCCAGACACCGGCCGAGGTGCTGCACGAAGCAGCCGGAAAGGGCATCGGCCTGGTCTCGATCACCGACGACGACACCACCGACGCCTACCGGGAGATCCCCGAGATCGCCGCGCAATACGGCATCCGCTACATCCCCGGCGTCGAGGTGTCGGCCACCGCGATGAGCGCATTCCGTCCCGACGAGGAAGTCATCGGCATCATCCACGCCGCCGGCGGATACGCCGTCGTCGCCGGCGGCTAACTGAGAAACCCCGACACCCTGCGCGCGGCTCTCGAGCGCCTACTGGCCCTTCAGATCGACGGGTTGGAGTGCTTCACCCCCAACCACAGCACCGAAACCTCCAGATCCTTGCGGGACTTCGCCCGCCACCACCAGTTGCTGGTGACCCGCGGCGGCAATGGCCACGGCACCTGGACCGACCTGAACACATACGGGATCGGCATCCTCGACATCGACGATCACGACCTCAACCTGGGCGACCTCGAAACATACGGAGGCCGCAACAGGTACGAACCCGCCCCGCCAGCCGGATGCTGCGGCCGCCGGATCGCGGCCTCTGGTGCGTGCATCCTGCACCGGGAATCGAAAGACGCGGACAGGCATCATCTCGGCAAGCCCTTAGGCTGAAGCCATGGCCAGCGCACCGGGCAGCTCTCCCTGGCCCGGTTGGTCGCCGTGGCGCAGCAGCCTGGTTTTCGGCACGGCGGCGCTGTTCGTGTTCTTCCAGATGGTGCTGCAAACAT
>JAHZKD010000545.1 GCA_022600605.1 Actinomycetes bacterium | reverse complement strand
CGTTTCTGTCCTTGTGGCCGGTGGCCGGCTGGGCGGAGTCTGGCCGATCTGCAGGGAGGTTATCGGCAGGACCGGCGGGGGCGACGGTCGCGCTGGATGTCGAGTCGGAGGCCGAGGAGTCGGCCCAGGCCATGCCCGGTACCGGCGCGGGCACAATTCCTGCGCAGAGCGCCAGCGCCGCGATGCCGTAGCGAAATGACCGGACCTTTCGGCGGCTTCTCGCCCGCTCGACACTTTCCATCGCGGCCGACTCCATTCCTGGCATGGCACCGGCATCCACCCCTGACAACATACGTTGTCGTGTGATGGCAGTCACAATCAGGCGGGCCTAGGCCGTCTCGGCAGCGAGGGCTATTGGGCCGGTATCGACAGGCTCACTACCAGCGCGTCAGCATCGATAACGCCGACATGTTACGGCCGTGCCCTGGTGGTGAATGTCTTTCAGGGTTCGATCACGTGTGATGGGTCGGGCCGCTTATCCGGCGGTGCCTGGCTGTAGTCGCCCCACGGGCCGTCGCGATTCTCGACTGCAGCCCGGACCCCCTTGGTGGCGGCGATGTCGATGAACTGTAGGGCCTCCGGTGTGTTGCGCATGAGGCCGTCGAGGACTCCGCCGAGCGTCTGGGTCGAGGCCAGCCCCATGTTCTCGTAGGCCTGGTTGACCACAAGTTTCTGCGCCTGCAACTGTGAGAGTGGGATGCCCGCCATCCGGGTGGCGACCTCGGACACACGCGCCTCGAGCTTCTCGAAGGGCACCGACTCGTTGATGAGTTCTATTGCGGCGGCCTCTTTTCCGGTGAGCGGTTCACCGGTGAGTGAGTGCCACTTCGCCTTCGCCAAGGACAGGCGATACAACCACATTCCGGTCAGGTACGCGCCCCACATCCGGGCGTATGGAGTGCCGATGACTGCATCGTCGCTGGCGATGACGAGGTCGGCGCACAGGGCGTAATCGCTGGCCCCGCCCACACACCAGCCGTGCACTTGCGCGATGACGGGCTTGGAGGCCCGCCAGATCGCCATGAACTTCTGGGTGGGGCCGGCCTCGCCTGCGCTCACCATGGCGAAGTCTTTGCCGGGGTCCCATTTGCCGTCGGTTCTCATCGCCTGGCCCCACTGTTGGAACCCTCCACCGAAGTCGTAGCCGCCCGAGAAGGCGCGCCCGGCCCCGCGCAGCACAATCACCTTGACGGTGGGATCGCGCTCCGCCAGGCCTATCGCGGCCTCGATCTCGTCAGGCATGGGCGGAACGATGGTGTTGAGATGTTCGGGGCGGTTCAGGGTGATAGTCGCCACCGATGCGTCGGCTTTGTACAGGACGGTCTCGAACTGCGTCGGCTGCGAAGTCGGCATGACAGAAGTATGCCCGCCCGACGATCAGTGGTGGGTCTGGGCGTCGGACGGGTGAGGTCGCCGAGCCACGGCACCTGAACCCGACAGCACCGCCGAATCCGTCACCCGCGAGCCGGCAGCATCTGGAACCCGTCGATGATCTCCTGCGCGTCGCGCTGGTATGTCGGGTTTTCGCCGTCGGCGGTCTGGAGCGTCAGCGTCGCGAGGTAAGTGGTGCGCCCGGTCTCGTAGACGACTGCGTGCATGATGATCGGACGTTCGGGCGCCGGACCCATCCGAGGTGCAGTGTAATCCGTTGTTTCCGAAGGCAACCCGCAGGTCGTGTTGGCCTCGGTGGAGAGCTCGGAGGCGCCCATCATCGTGATGAGGTTGGAGCGGTTCTCGTCGAACACCTCGTCGGGGTCCTGGTTTCCACGCATCGATTCGAGGGTGACGACGGCGTTGGGCGAGAACCCGTCAGTGGCCATACCCGGCGCGACGATTGCATAGCGGATGATTCGACTGTCCATCATGGTGTTGCGCTTCCATCCCGGCGGGATGGGGATTCGCAGTCGTGGCTCGGCTGCGCTCACCGGCGGGATGTCGTTCAGCGGTGCCTCCACCGTCGCGCACTGACCGTCGGTGCTCGACGATCCCGGTCCGGCGCCGAGAGCGCTGACCGCCGTACCCGTGACATTGCGGGAGCAGCCGGTCAGCAGCATCGTCATCGCAGTGATGACGATGAGTATGGATCTGACAATCATGTGCACCGTCCAATTCCATGCTCCGAAACTGCTTTCCGACAGGCCTCTACTCGGCTCTCTAGTCGGCGCAACTCTGCTGCAGTGCAGTCTGGCGGCAACATGATCAGTTGCCTTTCAGGGTACGCAACAGGAACTCGTAGATGAGCGCGGCGCGGAAGGCGGTCTGGGCGTTGTCCGCCGCGCCCGCATGGCCGCCTTCGATGTTCTCGTAGTACTGAACCGGCTGGCCCGCCGCTTCGAGCGCCGCAGTCATCTTTCGGGCGTGACCGGGGTGTACACGGTCGTCACGGGTAGAGGTGGTGATCAGCACGGGTGGGTAACGGCGCTCAGACGAGATATTTTGGTACGGCGAGTATTTCGACATGAACTCCCAGTCGTCGGGGTTGTCGGGGTCCCCGTACTCGGCGATCCACGAGGCCCCAGCCAGCAGCAGGTGGAATCGTCGCATGTCCAGCAAAGGCACACTGCACACCAGCGCGCCGAACAACTCCGGGTATTGCGTGAGCATGATGCCCATCAGCAAGCCGCCGTTGCTGCCGCCCTGCGCACCGAGTTGCTCTACTGTCGTGATCCCGCGGGCGACCAGATCCTTGGCGACCGCGGCGAAATCCTCGGCCACCAGGTGCCGACCTTCGCGCATGGCCTGGGTATGCCACGTGGGGCCGTATTCCCCGCCCCCGCGGATATTGGCCAGTACGTATGTACCGCCACGGGACAACCACAGCCTGCCCAACACCCCGTCGTAGCCCGGGGTGCGGGCCACCTCAAATCCGCCGTAGCCGCCGAGCAGTGTTGGGCCAGCGGCTTTGCGGTCGCGGTGGCCGACCACGAAGTACGGGATTGAGGTGCCGTCAGCGGAAGCGGCGAAGTGCTGCGTCACCTCGATATCGGCAGCATCGAAGAAAGACGGGGCGCACTTGATCGGCGCGAAGTTCGCTTGGCCCGCTTCCCCGTACAGCAGACGTGACGGTGCATCGAAACCCGCCGAGTCACGAAAGATCTCGTCTCCCAAACTATCGGCGGCGACGATCGTGGTGTTGGTGTTCTCCGGCAGTCCTGTCACCGGTGTTTTCGTCCAGGTGCCAGGCGTGAGCACCTCGATGTGGCTAGCCACATCGGCGAGTGTGACGACGATGAGGTGATCGCGCGTCCACGCGTAATGGTGCAGGCAGCTGTGCTCGTCGGGTGCAAACACAACCTGCAATTCGGCGGTACCGGCCAGGAATTCGTCATAGTCGGCTGCCAGCAGGGAGCCCGACGGGTAGTTCTTTAGGCCGGCCCCGAGGCTATAGCTCCACGCGGTTCGCAATTCGATCAGCAGCCAGTTGCGGTGCACCGAGATACTCGCGTCAGTGGGGGTGTCGATGCGGATCAGCTCGCCGGCTTGCAACTCGTAAACCTCTTCGTTGAAGAAGTCCAGCGCTCGGCTCACCATCGTGCGTTCGAAGCCGGCGGTGCGGTCGACTGACGCCGCGACGATAACGTCTGTTGATGCACCACCAAACACGGTGTCGGCGGCGGTGAGCGGCTGGCCACGGTGCCACCGCTTGACCAGGCGGGGATATCCCGAATCGGTCAGCGAGCCCTCCCCGAAGTCAGTGCCGACCAGGACGGTGTCGTGATCCTCCCAGCTGATCTGTGATTTGGCTTCAGGCAGGGTGAAACCGGCGTCGACGAATTCGCGGTTGTCCATGTTGAACTCGCGCACCACCGCGGCGTCCGAACCGCCGGGGGACAAGCTGATCAGCGCCAGCGAGTGATCCGGTTCGATCACGTCGGCGCCGGCCCACACCCAGTTGGTGTCGTCGTCAGCCGCCAATTGATCGACGTCGATGATTACATCCCAGTCGGGTTGTTCGCAGCGGTAGCTTTCCAGCGTGGTGCGCCGCCACAGCCCGCGTGGATTGGCCGCGTCGCGCCAGAAGTTGTAGAGGTACTTCCCGCGTCGACGCACGTAGGGGATCCGTGCGTCGGTGTCGAGCACCTCAAGTGCCGCTGAACGCATCTGATCGAAACGCTCGCCGCCGAGCTCGGTCATCGTGGGTTCGTTGTGCTCGCGCACCCATGCGAGGGCCTGGTCGCCGCTGACCTCCTCGAGCCAGAGGTAGGGGTCGGTGTCGTCGCGGGTGTCTGTCACGCCACCATTCTGCGCAATGGAGT
>JAHZKD010000544.1 GCA_022600605.1 Actinomycetes bacterium | reverse complement strand
GCTGCTGCGCGAGTTCGGTCGCAACGCCGAGGCGCTTGCGGTGGTCAACGAAGCATTGCGACTGGACCCGGGGTCACCGGATGTACTGGTGATGCGGGGCGACATCGCCGCCGCCCACCGGGTTGGTTATAACCCAGAGGCCCAGTACCTGGAGGCGCTCAGGCGCGACCCCACCCATGCCCTGGCCATGCATAATCTGGCCGTCGTCCGGCTGCGCTGGGGCACGCTGACCCGCGCGGTCGGCGGGCTAATCACAGCGGCTCGCCTCGACCCGACCCTGGGACCATCGGCGCTCGACAACATCGGTGTGGCGCTGATGCGAGTGCTGCGGATGGCGACGGCATCAGTGGTGTTCATGTTTGTCGCGGTGAGCTGCGTGGCCGCTGCGCACGAGGACGGCCTGCCGACCGTGATCCCGAGGATCGCCGCGGCGGTGTTAGTCGCGGTGTTGGCCTACCCGATCGTGTGGGTGCTGCAGACGGTGCCATGGCCGATGCTCAAAGCCGCGCTGCGACAACGGCGGGTGCTGGCGGTGCGGATCGGATTCGTCTCTTACGCTGCCCTCGTCGGCTTGGCCACCGTGCTCACAGGATCGAACCCGGCGACCGCTATAGCCGGCGGCGTTCTGCTACCGGCATACATCGGTTTGATGTGGCTCGGATGGCTAGCCGATAGGTAGATTCCGTATCTGAGCATCTGCGTGAAGCGATCGATCTGTTGGACCCCATCGGATCATGTAAGGGAGCGATCTCAGCGGCATCTCCGTGAACTACTCCGAAGCCGAGAAGTCCAGTCGCTATGGGACTTGGGGTTGGTGGCTTGCAGTATAGGAAGAGCGGGATCGCTAAGCGTCGAGTAGATCTCGGGCGATGCCGATCGCTTCCTCGGGAGTGTGCGCAGGGTGGAGCAAGCCGCGCCCAGTGCGTTCGAGGAACCTGCGAGCCTCGTCATCTTCGGTGAGCAACACGACCGGTTTTCCAGCCTTGAACGCTAACGCGATCTCCGAGAGGGTGCCTGCTTCGGCGTTACCGCAGGCGATAACGACGTCGCTGGATAGGACATTGATGTTGTTTCTGGCGTTGCCCATTCCAGTAACGATCGCGATGTCAAGGAAGTCCGAAGCTTCCGCGGTGTCGGCCTTCGGCATGATCCCCACCACGGTGCCGCCAGCCTTGTGCGCGCCTAAACTCACCGCGTCCATCACCCCGGCGTTGCGGCCGCCAGACAGCAGCACCCAACCTTGCCCCGCGATGAGCGCACCCAGGCGGCTCGCCCAAGCCACAGCCTTTGGTGTGGCGTTATCGCCAGCACCCATAACTCCGACCACTCGTCGACGCATCCCATGCAATATAGGCGATCGGCGAGGCCACTGTACGACGGCGGGCGCACGCAATCAGCGCACACGGCCCGGCACAAGCCAGCGGCCCGACAGAGCTCGCCAGCCAACAAATACCAAGCGCAGCAACATAAATGCCCTCAAGCCCGACCAAACACCTGCCAGGCCCCATCCAAACACCAGAGACAGCCACGTCAACGGGAGAAACCCAACCATGGAGACCGCCAACCATGGTTGGCTGGGTGTGCTTTGGGGCGGTGGCCGCACGCGGTGCAGACACTGGCTCAGTGGGGCCGGCCGATGACGTAGGCGCCGGTGTCATCGGTGAAAGTGGCAGTGACCTGGTAGCCCTGATCGTCGATGGTGACTGAGCAGGTGAAGGTGTCGCCGGTGCGTACCGGCGGGTTGGCGCCGTCATTGCAGGTGATGTCGGTGACGTTTTGAGCGCCGTACCCGTTGATCGGATCGGTGAGGACCCGACGAAGCGCATCCTGGACGGCGTTGACGTCCAAGGTGGTCGAGCGCCCAAAGCCAGGCACCCACAGCGCAGTGATCGCAACGGCAGCGGCCGCGACGACGACCGCGACCCCACCGCCCAGCAGCGCCTTGAAACGCCTGCCGTCCCGGGACACCGGCGCCATCGGTGCCCCGAAGCCCGCGTAAGTACCCGGTCCACCGGGCGGTGCGTCCCGGTCGCTCGGGCCCGGTGAGGGCCGCCGACCCGCGCCCCAGGCCGGGTGCGGGTCGCCTGCCGGTCTCGGCATGCCAGGCGGGTGCGCAGAGGGTTGCTGCGGTGGGCGTACCGCGGCGACGGTGGGCCCATCGGGATCGACCCCCGCAGGCATGGGCCCGCCAGGCGGGTGCGCAGGGGGTTGCTGTGGTGGGCGTACCGCGGCGACGGTGGGCCCATCGGGATCGACCCCCGCAGGCATGGGCCTGCCAGGCGGGTGCGCAGGGGGTTGCTGTGGAGGGTGCGCCGCGGCGACGGTGGGCCCGTCCGGGTCAACCTCGGGCGGCGCGCCGGCTGGCGGCACCTGCCAGGGCCGGGTTGTCTCGGGATCGTTCACTGTGGCGTGTCCTTTCCTGAGGGAGCTGCTGCATCCGGGGGTGGGGTCGGGGCGGTCGGGGTTATGGGGCCGTCAGCATCAGATCCTGCGCCGAGATCAGCTGATGTAATGCCTCCAGCTGCCGGCTTTGGGCTTCGATGAGGTAGCGGTCAGCTGTGAGCAGGCAGTAGAAACGGGCCGGCAGCGCCGAGTTGGGTTCTACCAGTGAGCGTTTGCACTGCGCGTC
>JAHZKD010000059.1 GCA_022600605.1 Actinomycetes bacterium | reverse complement strand
GCCCCGTTGTTTCAGCGCGCCGGCGCGCCCAGGCCTGGATCCGTGGGCCGATAACCACCAGCGCCAGCGCGATGATCAGCAGCACGGGCACAACCTGGGTAAACACCTTCTCCGGCAAACTCAACAGCAGCCAGGCACCCAGGCCGGCCCCGAGGAAAGAGGCCGGGATCTGCCAGGCCAGCCGGCCCCATTGGCCCCGGAGCTCGTGACGGTAGCCCCAGGTCCCCGACACACTGCCGGCCACGAGCCCGACGGCGTTGGACATGGTGGCTGTCACCGGCGGATAGCCCAACGCCACCAGCGTCGGGAACGTGACCAGCGTGCCGGACCCAACGACCGCGTTGATCGCGCCTGCGCCCACGCCCGCCACCGCGATCAGGATCATGTCGATGACGGGCACTCGGCCACCCTAGATGAGCTGCCACCCTAGATGAGCTGGTCGCGTGTGCTTGCTCAGCCGAGATGACCAAAGACCCCGACATCGAAGGCAGGAAACCGGGCAAGCGTCACCGGGACCGGGAGTGGGCGCCTCTTTTCTCGCGCATCCTGACGTTGAGCCTGATCGGGCTGCCCTCGAAACCGAATGTCTCGCGAAGCCGTCGTTCCAGAAAGCGCCGATACCCGGCCTCAAGGAAACCAGTGGTGAACAGCACAAAGGTCGGCGGACGCGCGGTCGCCTGAGTGGCGAACAAGATTCGCGGCTGCTTCCCACCGCGGACCGGCGGAGGGGTGGCGGCCACGATCTCTTTGAAGAAGCTGTTGAGTCGCCCCGTGGGGATCCGGGTATCCCACGACGCGAGCGCGGTTTCCAGGGCGGGCTCCAGCTTCTGCATTGCGCGGCCCGTTTTTGCCGAGATGTTCACCCTTGGGGCCCATTGCAATTGCGCGAGCTGCAGATCAATTTCGCGGTCCAACAGATATCGGCGGTCCTCATCCACCAGATCCCACTTATTGAACGCAAGCACCAACGCGCGACCGGCCTCGGTGACCATGGAGATCACTCGTTGGTCCTGCTCGGTCAACGGTTCTGACGCATCGATGAGCACGATCACCACCTCGGCGGCGTCGATCGCTCCGTGGGTGCGCACGGATGCATAGAACTCGTGACCGCTGGCCTGCCCGACCTTACGGCGCAGCCCCGCAGTGTCGACGAATCGCCAGAGCTTGCCATCATCCATTTCGATCAGCGAGTCGACGGGGTCGACGGTGGTTCCCGCGACGTCGTGCACTACTGACCGTTGGTCGCCGGAGAGCCGGTTGAGCAACGAGGATTTGCCGACGTTGGGCTTTCCCACCAGCGCCACCCGCCGGGGACCGCCGGTACCGCGGCCGACCTCCGATACCGTCGGCATTGCCTCGACGACGACATCGAGTAGGTCAGCTACGCCGCGGCCGTGCATCGCACTTACCGAGTGCGGCTCCCCCAGCCCCAGCGACCACAATGCGGCGGCATCAGCTTCGCCGCGCTCGGTGTCTACCTTGTTGGCGGCCAGGAACACCGGCTTCCCGGCGCGTTGGAGCAGTTTGGCCGCGGCTTCATCGGCTGTGGTGGCCCCGACGATGGCGTCCACAACGAAGATGATCGCATCGGCGGTACGAATCGCCACGGAGGCTTGGTCGGCGACGAGCTGTTGAAGGCCACTTGCGTCGGGCTCCCATCCGCCGGTGTCCTGGACGATGAACCGCTGGCCCGACCACAGGGCGTCGTAGGACACCCGGTCGCGGGTCACCCCGGGGATGTCCTGAACCACCGCTTCACGTCGGCCCAGAATCCGGTTGACCAGCGTGGACTTACCGACATTGGGCCGGCCGACGACGGCCACCACGGGCGGCGCCGCAGCAGCCTCCTCGACGGCTTCGGCGACCTCCTCGGCCCCCAGCTCCCAGTCGCCTTCGTCGACCCACGTGCCATCGGATTCACTCATCGGGTCACCTTGGCCTTCTGCCCCACCAGCTCAATCAGATGGGCGGTCACCTCGGACTCGGTCATGTGACTGGTGTCAACGACAATCGCATCCTTGGCTGCCCGAAGCGGCGACGCTGTGCGCGTGGAGTCCACATGGTCGCGGCGCTTGACGTCGGCGAGCACTCGTTCGTAGTCGTCACGCGATCCGGCCGTCACGTTCTGGCTATTTCGTCGCCTCGCGCGCTCCTCGGCTGAGGCGGTCAAGAAGATCTTGAGACCGGCATCGGGCAGCACGACCGTGCCGATATCGCGTCCCTCAACCACCACGTAGCCCGGCCCCTGGGCGAGCGCCCGTTGCAGACCAACCAGGCGGGTCCGCACCGCGGGCACCGCCGACACCGCTGACACCGCCTTGGTCACGGCATCACCGCGGATCTCGGCCGATACGTCCTCGCCGGCCAGATAGCAGCGGTCCTCATCCGGGTTGTGGCCCACGGCCAACTCCATCCTGTTTGCAGCCTCGGCGATGGCCGCAGCGTCGTCGAGGTCTATGCCGCCGCGCAGCACACCGAGGGTGATGATGCGGTACATCGCACCGGTGTCCAGATATTTCGCGCCCAATGAACGGGCCAAACTCCTTGCTACCGAGGACTTTCCGGTACCAGCCGGACCGTCCATCGCTATCACTAGTCGGCTCACAGGCCCACCGCCTTGTACAGTTCGCCGATCTCTTTCTGGGTCAAGACCCGGATGCTGCCCGGCCGCTGATCCCCGAGTGAGACTTCGCCGATCTCGGTGCGAACCAATTCGCGCACGGGGTAGCCGACCTCGGCCAGCAATCGTCGCACTATGCGCTTGCGGCCCTCGTGCAATGTCAGCCGTACCAGCGACTTGCCCGCCACCGCGTCCACCACTGCGAAATCATCCACGCTTACAGCTCCGTCGTCGAGGTCGATCCCGTCGCGCAGTTTGCGCCCCAAACCGCGCGGTACCGCGCCATCGACGGTCGCGAGATAGGTCTTGGGCACTTCGAACGACGGGTGCATCAGCCGGTGCGCGAGCTCACCGTCATTGGTCAGCAGCAGCAGCCCTTCTGTGTCGGCGTCCAAGCGTCCAACGTGAAAGAGCTTCTTGTTACCGCGAACCCGATGCTCGACCAGGTCACCGACACATGGCCGGCCACGGTCGTCGGACATCGTGGAGTGCATGCCCAGCGGCTTGTTGATGGCCAGGTGCACCAGGGTGTCGTCGAGGGCGATCCTGGCGCCGTCGACCCGGATGACCGATCCGGCTGGGTCCACTCTGGTGCCCATCTCGGTGACCACCACGTCATCCACCTCGACACGTCCGTCACGAATCATCTTCTCGGCAACACGACGGGATGCAATTCCGGCCTGCGACAACACCTTCTGGAGGCGCACACCTTGGTTTTCGGCCATTATCACTCCCGGTCCACGTCGAAGGACACTGCTTCTCCGGATGCAGGTGCTCCGCCGAGCTTCATGAAACGTGGTTCTTCGCCAAGAGTTTCGCTGAGATCGTCAATCACGTCGACGTCGGGCAGCAGCGGCGCGATGTCGGGGAGGTCGGCCAACGATGTCAGGCCGAGTCGTTCCAGAAACAAATCGGTGGTGGCGAAGGTGACAGCCCCGGAGTCAGTGTCAGTTCCGGCCTCGGCGATCAGGCCGCGGGCAAGCAGCGTACGTACCACCGCGTCGACGTTGACACCGCGCACTGCGCTGACTCGTGCCCGGGTGACGGGTTGCCGATAGGCGACGACGGCCAGCGTCTCCAAAGCCGCGCGGGTGAGCTTGGAGCGGGCGCCGTCGATCAGCAGCTTCTCCACGTAGGGCGCGAACTTCGCGCGGGTGTACAGCCGCCAACCGCCCCCGGCTTCGCGCAGTTCCATACCGCTGTCGCGGGCGGTGAGCGCGTCGGCCAACACATGCAGCGCCTCAGCTACCCGCGACGCGGGCTGATTCGTGGCGGCGGCCAACGCATCAGTGGTGACCGGGGTGTCGACAACGAGTAACAGGGCCTCGATCGCCGAGTTGAGTTCGCCATCATCGCTTAGTTCGGCACCGTCGTCGACTTCGGCACCGTCGTCGACTTCGGCACCGTCGTCGACTTCGGCACCGTCGTTGACTTCGGCACCGTCATTGGGTTCAGCATCATCGTGCAGTTCCGCACCGCTCGATTCCGAGATCGGGGAATCGGCGTCGATTGAGTGATTTGAGTCTTCGCTAGTCATCAGTCTTTCTATTCCGCGTGAGCGGCCACCAATTCTTGACTGCTCGGCCGCTCCCCGGTCCACGAAATCTGGAGCACGCCAAGCGGTTCTGATTGGTCGAATGCTACCGCGCGGGATCGATACAGTTCGAGTAGCGCCAGGAATCGTCCTACGATCTCGATTGAAGACTCACAGTCGGCAACGAGGGCAGAGAAAGACGCCCACGCGCCAACCCCCCGACCCTCCAGCAAGGACATCAGATTTGCCGCCTGTTCAGGCACTGACACCGACACCTGGCGTAGATGATTGATACTCACCGTCGGCGCCGGACGCGGGGTGAAGACCGCGGCTGCGATCTGCGCGAAGCGTTCGGCGTCCACCCCGAGCATCACCTCGGGCAGCAGATCCTCGTAGCGGTCCTCCAGCGCCACCGCCCGCGGGTAGCTACGAAGCGCCGTGGCCTCCAGTTCGGCGAACATTCCGGCCACGTGCTTAAACGCCCGGTACTGCAGCAACCGCGCGAACAGCAGGTCGCGCACCTCCAGCAGCGCCAAGTCGTCTTCGTCGTGGACCTCGCCTGCCGGTAGCAGGCGCGCAGCCTTGAAATCCAGCAGCGTCGCCGCGACCACCAGGAAGGAGGTGGTCTCGTCGAGCCCCAGTTGCGGGCCTATCGCCTTGGTATAGGCGATGAACTCGTCTGTGACCTGGTGTAGCGCCACCTCGGTGACGTCGAGCCGGTGGCCGAATATCAGCTGCAGCAGCAGGTCAAATGGGCCCTCGAAATTGCTCAGCCGGACCTGGAAGCCAGCCTGGCCGGAATCTGACTCTGCGCCGGACGGCGTCTCGCTCACGCGCCGAACCGGTCGATGACCTCACGCGCCAGGTTCCGGTAGCTTTGGGCGCCAGCCGATTTCGGCGCCCAGGTCGTGATGGGTTCGCCGGCCACGCTCGTCTCGGGGAACCGCACCGTCCGGGTGATGACGGTGTCGAACACCAGATCGCCGAACCGCTCCACAATGCGGGCCATTACCTCGCGGGAGTTCACGGTGCGGGTGTCGTAGCGGGTGACAAGAATTCCGCTGATGGACCGCTTGGGGTTCAACCGGTCGTGCACCTTTTCCACGGTGTCTGTCAGCAGCGCCAGTCCGCGCAGTGAGAAGTACTCACACTCGGTCGGGATGATCACCCCGTCTGCACATGCCAACCCGTTGACGGTGAGCAGGCCCAGAGACGGCTGGCAGTCGATCAACACGTAGTCGTACCGGTCCAAGACCGAATACAGCGCCCGTGACAGCGTTTGTTCGCGGCCGACTTCGTTGACCAGCTGAATTTCGGCGGCCGAGAGGTCGATGTTGCTTGGCACCAGGTCCAGCCCAGGTACCCGAGTGCTCAGTAGTACCTGATCAATGGACACCCGCGGCTCGACCAGCAGGTTGTGCACGGTGTGGTCGAGTTCGTAGTGCGGTACGCCGAGCCCCGCCGACAACGCACCCTGGGGATCGAGGTCCACAAGTAGCACCCGGCGCCCGTATTCGGCGAGGCTGGCACCCAGATTGATCGTCGAGGTCGTCTTACCGACCCCGCCCTTCTGGTTGCACATCGCCACGACCTTGGCCGGACCGTGCGTGCTTCGCGGCCGAGGCTCCGGGATGGACCGTGGCAGTCGCCCAGTCAACCCAGGAGTGGGCGCGGCGCTGACCGTATCGTCGGTCATTCCCGACCTTGGTTGGTCAGGCAACCCACGGGCTTGGCGGACATCGGGGCAAGTTTAACGCTGAGCGTCGAGCTGGTGAGTTCGACCCGCAGTCAACCTCATCGCGAGATTTCTTCAGGCCGGTTACTAGGCTGTCGTCATGAGCCTCAAACAGCGGTTGCCCTTCCTGCGGTGGTCTACCTGGCGCCTCGGTTTGGGGATGCGGACGTTCCTGCGCACCGGTCAGATCGGGGACGGGAGGGAGAGCGCCTGCGCGGACTACGTGGAGGCCAATGCCCGCCGCGGCGACATCGATGATGTTCTAGCCGCCGTCGACAAATTCGCCTACGAAAAGGCGTTGCTTGTCAACGTCGGCGACGAGAAGGGGCGGCTACTGGACGCCGCGGTGCACCGCGCCGCGCCACACCTGATACTAGAACTCGGCACCTACTGCGGGTACAGCGCATTGCGGATCGCCAACACAGCGCCCTCGGCGCGCATTTGCTCGATCGAATTCTCCGCCGCCAACGCCGAAGTGGCGCGACGTATCTGGAAGCACGCGGGCGTTGCGGATCGGATCACATGCGTGGTTGGCACCCTCGGCGACGGCGGGCGCACCCTCGACGCCCTCGGCGACAAGCATGGATTCGGGCCCGAAAGTCTGGATCTGCTATTCATCGACCACGACAAGCATGCATATCTGTCGGATCTGCACAGCATTCTTGATCGGGGTTGGCTACACCGCGGATCGATCGTGTTTGCCGACAACATCCTGGTGCCCGGTGTACCCGATTACCGCAACTACATGCGTGAGCATCAGGGCACTCAGTGGAACACTGTCGAGCACAAGACCCACGTCGAGTACCAGTCATTGCTGCCGGATCTGGTCCTCGAATCGGAGTACTTGGGTTGATCCTCATCGGGCCCGACGGCGGCCCGCCTGGTTACCGCGCCCGCGGATGCGCCCCCGACCACACCTCGCGAAGCGCATTCACGGTGACCATCGTGTAGATCTGCGTCGTGGTCACAGACGCGTGCCCGAGCAGTTCCTGTACGACGCGGACGTCAGCGCCGCCATCGAGCAGATGGGTGGCAAATGAGTGCCGCAACACGTGCGGAGACACCGTGGCAGTGATGCCTGCTCGCTCGGCGGAGTCCTGCAATACCTGCCAGGCGCTCTGCCGTGACAGCCGCCCGCCGCGCGCGTTGAGAAAAATTGCAGGCATGCCCCGGCCGCGGCTTGCCAGGTCGGGCCTTCCGCGTACCAGATAGGCGTCGAGGGCGCTGACCGCCGGGCGCCCGATCGGGATGAGCCGCTGCTTGCCACCCTTACCGCGCAGCAGCACCGAGCGGGCGTGAATGTCGATGTCATCGAGGTCCAGTCCAACCGCTTCTGAGATCCTCGCGCCCGTCGAGTACAGCAGCTCCAGCAATGCGCGGTTGCGAAGCGTCAAGGGCCCATCGGCCTCGCTGTCGCCGCCCGCTGCGTCAATCAGCGCCAGTACCTCATCGACGGTCAGGCTCTTAGGGAGTCGCCGGCTCGGTGTCGGCGGCTTTACCTCGCGGGCGACATCAAGGGAGGCGATGCCTTCCGCGGCTGCGAATCTGTGCAGGCCACGCACGGCAATCAGCGCCCT
>JAHZKD010000543.1 GCA_022600605.1 Actinomycetes bacterium | reverse complement strand
CTTCGCAGGCGGCGGTATTCACGTGATGTGGCCCTGCTGAGGTTGTCCCGGGTCTCGTTGAAACGCGGTCGCGCCCACGGTCTGGATTTAGCTACTCTTCTTCGCGGCCAGCCGTGCCGGGTCCACCCCCAGCTTCCCAGCGTGCTAGACCAGCCACAACAGCGCAGCATAGCAGTCGTGAACCAGACCGGATGCGGAAATTCCGGCGCAGTGCGATGGTCGACGACCAGCATGGATACCCCGGAGTCAGCCACGTAGCGCCGCACCGCCGAGTCGTACATGTCGCCGAGTTCCTCGAGCCCCAGGATCATCCCCGCCGCCGTGGACGTAAAGCACGGCACTGCCGAGCTCGGCGGAATCGGCACGGCGATACCAGCTCAACCGAACCGTTGCGCCGTCGTCGCTGACAACCGAGTATCGGTCTACGTCGATCCCCGGGACTGGTGGCCGCGAGGCCAGCGCCTGCGCGAAGAGCTGCCGATTGTTGTGCCGGCGCGCGGCCACATCGCCCACAGCGGGTGGCTCCGCCTCGGCCGCCAGCAGCGGTGCCAGCTCTTCGAGCACCTGCGGATCAATCTCAAATCCCACGGTCAACCGCTCGTTGCGTGACCAGCTTGGTTTCCAGGTATTCACCGAAGCCGGCCAGACCCGTTTCGGCCGATGCCGGACGATACTCCCGCCTGTGCCAAGGGCGGCGGGCGTGGGTGATGTGTCCTCGTTGCGGAAGATGTCGAGCTCGCCTACGTCGATGTAGGTGGGCGGAAGGCCGGACAGCTGTTGCCGAGCACTGAAAATGACGATGATGCCGTCACTTTCGATGAAGACGAATAGGGCGGGGTTGGTCGTCACGGTGACGGGGTGATCGGCGTGGTGACGGCGTCGTCGGCACGCTGAGGCTGTGCCGGGAGCAGAGCTGTCCCCGGGGTGGGCACAGTTTTCAGTCGCTGCGGGGTGGGGCGAGGAGTCGGCCGCGGGTGTACATGCCGATCAGGGTCCAGATCGGGTCCTCGAACCCGCAGCGGCGGCGATCCCAGTGGGCGGCGGCGATGAGCACCGACAGGGTGTGGCGCAACTGGTTACCGGAGTAGCGGATCTCAGTGAATGCTTCGGGGGCGAGTTGGATGAGCCGGGTGGCGCCCTGTCGGTAGGCCCAGTGCAGATGTTCCTCGGTCGCGCGGCGCAGCACCGTCGCACCGTTGATTCGGCTCGGCCCATGCCGGCGGCGATGCGCCGGAACCCCAGGCCGTTGGCCTTGTGCGGCAGCGCGGTTCCGATCACCTCGGTGGTGTCGGCGCGGCGTGGTTGCAGGGAGGTCGGCAGCAGGACGTGGGTGGCGGCGCAGTCGGCGCACCGTACCCGCCGTGGGCGCACTGTCACCGTCGCCGTACCGAGCGCGCGGACGGTGCGTTCGCGGGCGTATCCCCATCGCGCCAGTGGACCGCCGCAGTGGGGGCAGCCCATGTCAGCCTCGGCAAGTCGGGCCTCGGCGTCCTGGGGTTGACGGACGACGATCACTGGCCGGTGCTGCGGTCACGGTGCATCAGTGTCGTTTACCACACCCCGGCTGGGGAGAGGTCAGTTCGTGTTGGCGTGCGACCTCTTTCGGTCCGCGTCGTCACTCACCATGCCGACGGCGCCCACCAGTCAGGATGCATCCTTCTTGTCGCTCCGGCGCGGGTGTCACCGGCTGAACCATCGGACGTCGTCACCGTGGTGGTGCCGATGAAAGCCTGCCTGGCCTGAACCCCGTCAGCACCCGAAGTGACGGAGAAACCCTCAGTGGTCGTCATTGGGAGGGACGCTCAACAGACAGCTCCGTCGCCCTGGCGGGGGCAGCATACGGGGAGACGTTCGAGGCGGTTCCTGTCCTTCAGATTGGGGAAGTTGTCGGCCGACCTATGGCTGTCAACACCCACGAGCCATGTATCTTCTTAGGGCACTACGTTATTCGGGGTCCCACCCCCGCAGGAGGTGATCACGGGTGAGCTACACCAGCGCACAGCCATTTGCCCATCGCGCCAGCGTTTGACGTTGCCGGCGTGGTCACGGCAGACCGAGGCCCACCTCATCTCTACCGACACGCCGAACAACTACTTACACCACGTGACGGGACGTAACCCAGAATCGAGTGACGCTCTTAATTATGGGATCCTTCGTCGACCGCTTCCTCCCCACCCTGGCGTTCTTCCTCCTCACCCTGGCGGGCGCTTTTCTAGCGGTGCGTTTCTGTCGACCGGTTGCAGCGCTCATCGACACCTGGGTCGCGAAGGTTGGGCGCAGCGCTCTTAACCTCAACCAGTGAAGAGGCACCGAAGTTCGCCCTGATTCGCATAGGCCTCGGGGCTGTCCTATCCTGGCGCGCCGGCGAGGTGTTGCTGCATTTGGCCCCGGCGGACCACCTCGATTTGCCGGTTATGCTTTTTGCCATTCTGAACCTTGCCACGGGCATCACCCTCCTCCTCGGGTTCTTGTGTCAATACACCCTGATCTTCCTCGTGGTGGTCCAATGGCAAATTGGTGATCTTGTGCTCCGCACCAGCACGCTGGGAAACGACATCGCCGCAATTCTCGGCCTGCTGCTACTGCTGGTCAATAGCGGGCGTTACTTGTCGGTAGATGGGTGGATCGTGAAGCGCTTCTCGCGACTGCGCGCACCACTCCTTTACTACAGTG
>JAHZKD010000542.1 GCA_022600605.1 Actinomycetes bacterium | reverse complement strand
TGACGACGGCATCCGGTGAAGCGCGAATGCTGGCGGAGGCAACGTGCGTGTTAATCTTCTGCCTCGTTCGACTCGAGGAATCCGGTCTCGTAGCTCAGTGGGAGAGCGTCCGCCTCACACGCGGAAGGTCGCTGGTTCGAAACCAGCCGGGACCACCAGCATCACCGCAGTTCAGGAGCGGTTTTTGCGCATCCGGGACGCGTCGCCGGCAACCCAGAGTGACCCAGAGTGACCCATTCCGAAGTTAATTGCCCCGCGATGCACCCACGGCTGGGTCACTCTGGGTCACTCCGAGGCGGCGGTGTCCGGCTTGCCCGTCGTGATCGTGTTGAGCACCGAGGCAGCGTCGGTCAGGGCGGCATTCGTTGAGTGCGCGTAGGTCGCGAGCGTGAACGTCGCGTTGGTGTGCCCCAGCCAGGCTGCGATCACTACGGCGGGAACGCCGCGCATATGCATGAGAGTCGCGCACGAGTGCCGAGCGTCATGGAGGCGGACGTGGGGGAGGCCCGCATCGGCGAGCGCGTCTGCCCAAGCATGGGTCAGCGTGTCCGGGTGCGGCGGGCGTCCCATCTCGTCGACGACGATGAGCCCCGTGTTGGCCCACTTGGATCCGACGGTTGACAGCCGGGCCTCCCGCTGCCGCTGCCGCTCGGCCCGCAGCGCCAACGTCAGGTCGGCCGGCATCGGCAGCACCCGGGTGCTGGCCGAGGTTTTCGGGGCGCCGGTGACGCTGCCGCCCGCGACAGCCAACCGTGCCGCCGAAATCGTGAGCGTGTTCGCGACGACATCGATGTCGTCCCAGCGCAGCGCGAGGATCTCTCCGCGGCGCAGCCCGTAAATCGCCAGGTGCCAGGCGATTCCGAGCGAATCCGTCTTCGTCGCGGCGAGCAGTGCCGACACCTGCACGGCCGACAACGTGTGCATTTCAGGTTTCGCGGTGGGCAGCGATTTCACCAACCTAGCCGGGTTGCGCGAGACCGTGCCTTGCGCCATCAGGTCATCGAAGATGTTGCGCGCACGGGCGAGCATCGGGTTGATCGACGCCGGGGCCCATGGTGACCGAACCTTCTTCGCCGACTTGGTCAGTTTGGTCGGCGCCCGCCAGGTGCCCATCGCGCTGGTGCCGTCGCGCAGCGTCTGCACGACCGCCTCGAGGTCGTCTTTGGTGATCTCCTGCACCGGCCGGTCCCCGAGCGCATCGACCAGCGGTCGCAGCGCGGTGATGTAGGCGGACATGGTTTTCGGCCGGATCCGCTGCCCCGCCAACCACGAGTCCACCGCCCCGCGCAACGTCACCGCCGAGGGCGGCACATGCGTGCCGTGGGCCAGCTCGGACACCGCAGTGCTGCGCCATTTCACGGCGGCTTCGACGGTGCGGAACCTCCTGCGGCGCTGGAACCGCGCGCCGTCAGCCCGCCGGCCGTGCACCCGCACCTCGTACCGGCGGCCTTCGCTAGTCTGTACAACCTTCACCCAGTCGGGTCTGCGCGCCATCCGCGGAATCATGCCCTCCTGCAGCGGGTGTCACGCACCGAACCGTTAGACACGCCGATTCAGCTCGGCGTGTCGTGCCGGGATCATTTGGCCGCGCCTCGTTCACCCAACACTCTCGGGGGCATGAGTACAACGAGTTCTGATCTCGCCGCCGCCTTCGCCGCGCTGCTGGCCGCCGCCCAGACAGCCCCCGCTGAGCAGCCGTCGGAGGTGCCGACGCTGCTGAACGTCGAGGAGGCAGCCGAGATGCTGCGCTGCTCGAAAACCCTGCTCTACACAATGCTCGGCGACGGGCGGCTCCCGAGCGTGAAGGTCGGCCGCCGCCGCCTGGTACGAGCGGCGGACGTGGCCCAGTTCGTCGCCCGCGGCGGCGCGGTCGCCTGAGCGGACCGTGTCTGCAGGTACCTCGGCCGGGCCGGAGCGAGGTAGCAGCGGAAGGTTACTTCTTTCTTCAGGGTGCGGGCGCCGTGCCGTCCGCTACCGGGGCGCGCGGCCTGCCAGGTGTCAACGGTCTCCTGGAGCCAGTCATGCACGGCTGTCCCAGAAAGCCCTCCCGAGTCGTCGACTGGGCCTATCGCCCGCGTCCGGGTCGGCAGCCGGTAGCGGTCGGGGTATGTGCGGCGACCCCGACCAGTATCGGCGAACTGCGCAAGGGGCAAGTAGCGTGCAGCCGCACCGGCGGCGCGCTTCGGGCGGTCGGTCACTGGTAGAGCTCGGCGGGGTCTATGCGGTAGCCGAGGCCCTCTTCGGCTGCCTCCCGCCCGCCACGCAATGTTTCGCGCTCTCGCGCGATCAGCCCTCTGGCCTCTTCGTTGTTGAGCCAGTCAGTCGGCGGGGTCGTGACTACGCGCGCCAGATGCGCCCGGGCTGCGTCCACGGACGGATGAACGCTGAGGCGGCGTGCCCGCTCGGCGAAGGCGTCCTCGTCGAACAATGAAAGGTGAACGGCGAGGACCCATACCTGGGCGGGTGAGTCGGCGGTTGCGAATCGATCTGCGGGATCGGTCATGTTGCTTTCTCCTTCGTTGCATCAGTTCGGGCAAGCTACTGGGAGATCGGACGGGTAGACGGGCGCGGCGCGGCGCGAGCTCGGGCGCGGCAGAGGGGGGACCGAGTCCCGGCCGCGGCGCCGCGGGTGGACCCGTGACCTGATCTCCGAGTTGCTGCGACCCCACGGTCGATACACCCCCCAGGACAGCCCCCACACCTCGCCATGGGCGTACCCCGCCGGCCTAGTCGCCCAGCTTGAGGCCGAGGAGCCACGGGTATCGCGGCGATCACCGGGACGGTGCCACACCACACCGCCACCGCGACCCGGCTTCGCGCATTCCTGCGTAGCGGAGGGTGGCTCGACGACTTGCCCGCCCGCGACGGCGCGGGCTACCTACTCCGCGAACAGGTCTCACGCGTGCGGTAGGACTACCGGGCAGGTACGTTGTCAGCCGAGCACATCAGGGCTTTCGATCGGATCCCCGGGTTCACCTGGGAACGCCCGCCGTCGACGCGGATGCGGCCCCGCAGCGTCGAGCGGTGGATCGATCTGATCGAGCTGTGTGTGCAGCGGGCCGGCAGCGGCGCGATCCCTGCGCACCACACGATGGCCGACGCCAACCGGCCCGGGGAGCACCCCAACATCGCGCAGTGGCTGGTGCGCGCGATCCGGGCAGGTGCGGCTGACCCGCGACGAGCGCAAGCGGCTCATCGGCATCGTCAAGAGCTGCAGCCGCAGGGCCGCCGCGGACTGACGCCGCCCAGTCTGGGCGCGCGCGACACGCCGGATGCCCACCAGCAAACCTCAGACGCTGCGGAAGACCACACAGCATGCCGGAGGGACGTGACAACCGCTGGTAGCGAGACATCTTCGCGTGGTGTCGGTCTCAGCATCTCAAGGCGCGGACGGGGCTAGGTCACGGCGCATGAAAATAGTTACGCACAGCGAACGGTCACTGGTCGCACTATGTGGCATACTGTCCCACAGCGGTTCCGTGGCGAACGCGGGCCGCCGTTCTGCCCACTGCAGCTGGCCGTTTGTAGTTCCGGAAACGTGATCCCGCCCTGTTCGCCGGGGCGCTGTGCGATCGACGTGGCCCGGGGTCCGATCCCTTTGTGATCCCCCAGGAGCCGCCATGACTGCCAAAACGCTTGCCCCCAAACCAGATTCCGCGCGCGCCCGACTGGCCGCGACAGTGCCCGCCGCCGTCGACCCCCGCACCGGACTTGCGCAGGAGTGGTTCTCCGTCGCCGACGTCGTCGCCACCACCGGAGCCAGCCAACGTGCGGTGCGCCGCTGGGTGGCCGATGGGCGCCTGCCTGCCGTCAAGCTCGGCGGCCGACTCCTCCGTATCCACCGAGACGATCTGCTCGGCATGATGGCCCCCCGGGCGGCCACCGAGGCGCCACCGCGGACAGCGGTACTCCCCCCTAACCACTGCCACTGCCACTGCCACTGCCCCTGCCCCTGCCGCTGCGCAGCGACGGCCGCGAGCCGGACGGAGGACGTCGATGACTTCCCCCAGACCTAGCGAAGCGGCCGCCCCTTGTGGGACGGCCGCCTCCGACGATGCCTCCCGCCCTGGACAGAACCGAAAGCAACTCGCAGACATGACTATACAATCCGACGCGGAAATCATCGACACCGACGCGTCGGTGTCACGAAAGGCCAAGGCCGCGGCCCAGTCCAGCCCGGTAGGCGCGCAGCCCTACGACGTGCCGCTGCCTATGGATTTCCCCCCCGAGCCCGACGACTTTGAGGCACCGCCCGAGCAGGATTCCGAGCCTCCCGCGGAGCGGGAAAAGGGCCGCACACGGTCAAGAGTCAAGGCCAAAATTGATGTAGGTAATGCCTCCGCCGATGACCCCCCTGGGCGCCCTCTGAACGCCACACACCGCGACTATCTGATTGGTGAGGGGATCTCCGCAGCGTTCGTCGACGAGCGCGCGACGGCTAATCTGCTGCGCTCCGTCGAACCTGGCGACGCGCTCCCCGAGGGCTTCGGCTGGCTACCCCTCGATGCCCGGCCGGGCATCCTGTTTTGCTGGGACACCGGCAAGCAGCAGTCCTGGCAGCTGCGCCCCGACACACCCCCGCTGGATGCCCGCGCCCGCCCCCGCAAATACCTCTTTGCTCACGGTGCTGGGGCGTCGTTCGCGCACGTACATCGCACATCGTGGGGGCTGCACTCGCACACCATCCTCGTCGAGGGCACTAAGCAGAGCCTTGCTGTGGCCAGCGCGATCACCGCCGCGCGCAGTGATAATTCCCCCCTCCCGGACGCCGACGTGGTCGCCATCCCCGGTGTCCGTGGATGGTCTAAAGGCGGAACCATTTCCCCGGCCCTGGCGGCGATGTGCCGCGACCGCGCGGTGATCGTCATCGCTGACGGAGACGCGGCCACCAACCGCAACGTCTACACCGCACTTGAGGACTTAGGGGCCTCGCTGGGGGCCGCCAAGTCTGTGCGGTACGCCTGGCTTCCGCATGCCGCGGACGCCCGCCAAGGGATCGATGACATCCTCGCGACGATCGCTCCCGAGGACCGCCGGACCACCCTGGAGGACTTTATTCTGGGCGCACAGCCCAAACCGGCGCGTAAGAAACCGCACGCCAAATCGGGCGCCACCCCAGGCGAATTCGACCCCTGGGACAGTGAAGGCAAGCTAAGGGTAAGCGATATTTCCGATCACCTGATCAGCCTCCACCACTGGATCCTTACCGAAGAATCTGAGGAGTTGGCCGCCTACCGGCAGGGGGTGTACCGCATCGACCCCCGGGGTCGGCAGCTGAAAATGGACCTCAAGCGGCTGCTGGGGAACTCGTACCTTCCCAGCCACCTGACCGCGATCCGCGACATGATCGAAGGCACCCTCGAAAACGCTCCGCGGCTGCCGGTTTTCCCGCCCCAGCAGTACGCAAATTTCCGTAACGGGCTGGTGGATCTGCGCACGGGGGAGTTGCTCCCCCACACCCCGAAATTCCCCTGTCTGCGCCAGTTTCCGTTCGACTATGACCCACACTCCGACTCCGATCGGTGGGTGACATGGGGAATCGGCCAATTCGGCGCACAGCAGTTTGCCGCCATCGAGGAATGCGCTGGCCAGATGTTCGATGCCTCCAGGGTCCCCGGGAAGATGATGATCCCGTTCGGGCCGTCGCGTACCGGGAAATCCACCATTGGGCGCATTCTGCGGCGGATCGCGGGCGCGCGTTACACCTCCGCGGTACAGCTCCATCAGCTCGATGCGGGTGGTGGCGGAGACAAATACCAGAGCGCCAAACTCTATGGCAAAACGCTTAACATCGCTCCCGATTTGCCCGCCAGCCACGTCGAGGATCTGTCAATTATCAAGAGCCTGACCGAGGGTGAGGACATTCCCGCTAACCGGAAGTACGGCCCCGCGTTCGATTTCGCACCCACTGCGTTAATGGTGTTCTGCACCAACACAATCCCCACCACGGGTGAGCAGTCAGGCGCCTGGTTCGACAGGGTGACTCCCATTGCGGCTGTCAGATCGTTCATAGGAAGGTCGAACAGGGCCATTGAATCCGCGATTATCGAGCAGTTGCCCGGGGTGATTACCCGGCTGATCCGCGCCTATGGCGAGCACCTGCGGCGTGAGGATGAGTTGGCCCGCCTCACAGAGGAAGGGGTGACCGGTGATGACCTGCCGGACATCTGGCTACCCCTCCCCGAGTCGGTGTGGGAGCGGTTCCGGGGGGACTCGGATCGGGTGCTGCGGTTCCTTTCCGGGTGTTGCCGGATCCTCGACCCGAAGGCCTCCCTCGTCAAGATCGGAACCGTCGGCCTGGGCAGCAACGGCCCCAGCACCCCCGCGGAACTGCATAACGCCTTCCTCGAATGGGCTGACCAGCAGAAGATGGGGTCAATGGGCCGGAAAAGGTTCATCGACAAGCTGCGGACCGTGCCGGGAGTGGTGGACGTGCGTACCGGGCCTGACCGGGTGCGTGCCCTCAGCATCGAGATCCTCGATCCCGGCGACTGGGATGCGAAAACCCCCACTGACGCCACCCTGCTGGCGGCACTGTTCGGTGAGGGCGCCCCGGCCGCCGAAGCCCCCGCCGAGAACCTGCTGGGGGTAGAACCGCTGGATGATCCGATAGAGATCGACGAGGATGACCCTGCGCAGGTCCCTCCCGACCGCGAAATGACCCCCGAAGAGGAGGCTGCCGCCGACGCCCGCACCCGTCGCGAGTTCATCGGTGACTCCCCACTGGCAGACATCTCGCCCCGCACGGAGACTTTGCCGCTGTTGGAGCGTGTGTGGGAGTTGGTGCAGGCCAGCACGAAGCCGGCATCGATTACCCTGCGTCAGGCCCTGTGCCAGGTCGAATCCGGGGAACTGAAGCCCTATGCGGCAGCGAAGCTGCTGGCCCGGGTACAGGCAGTTCCGCCGCAGCTGACTGTGTCTGCCGCCGCTGAGCGCCTCGATATTGCACCCGAGGCGGCCTTGCCTTTGCTACGGGTCGTCGCGCTCAATCTCAAGGAGAAGGGCAGTGGTGTCATGATGCGGGAGGTCACCCGCATGCGGGGCCCCGACGGACGGTTGACCGTGTTGGACCCGCTGGCGTACATCGCCCCCGAGGACAAAGCTGCGGCCGTTGCCGCATGCCAGCCCGCGGACGCCGCGTTTCTGATCCTCGG
>JAHZKD010000058.1 GCA_022600605.1 Actinomycetes bacterium | reverse complement strand
GTTACTCGCTTCATACGTTCCGCGCTCGAGGGGACCGATTTACCGGTTTACGGGGATGGAGAGCAGATTCGAGACTTCACTTTTGTCGGTGACGTCGTCGCAGCGAATCTCGCCGTTGCTGACAGTGACACCGAGGCCGGGTCGGTCTTCAACGTATCTGGAGGCAGCAATTGCTCCGTGAATGAGGTCCTGGACATCGTGGCTTGTGTCACCGGCCAACGACTCACTATTGCCCGAATGCCAGCTGTAGAGGGGGACGTTCGGCGCACCGGAGGAGACAGCTCATTACTCACCGACGTGACTGGATGGCGGCCGGTCACGACCATCGAAGACGGCCTGCGTGCCCAAGTCGAGTGGGTGAGATCGGTCCTCGCCAGCCAGGATGGCTAAGCGGATTGCGCCTGGACCGTATGGGGAGGTTGGGGCCTCCCCATACAGTCTCGCTGTAGTGACCTGGGAGGTTGTTGACCGGCGTGGCTGCTTGAAATGGGGAGGACCTCCTGACGGAGTGGATGTGTTCTAGGCATTCATTCCGAGGGAGTTCCCCGTGTCCCACGCCGGTTCAGGGAACCATTATCGTTGGGCATTCTCGCGCCTTTGCTGCTGGATGCGTGTAGAACACCCAGTTCACAAGGGCGCGAGCTCCAAATCAGTCACCGACACGATCCCAATCGGTCACACCAGACCCCCACAAAGTCGGAAGAGCCAGTAATGGTCCGCTGGCATCGATACGGTCGTGGCCGGGCGATCGCAGATCACCGCAGTGGCGGTGGTGACGCGGCGAGTCCCCGCCGCGCGACTGGTAGAGTCCGCCGTGATCAGAAACAACGCGGCGGAGGCGGGCGACGGCCTCATCGTTGAGGTGGCGGCCGTAAAATCACCGGTACAGCCAGGCGCGCCAATGACGTTGTCCGGCAATTTGTAGTGAGGATCCCGGTAGTGAATCTCAACTTTCGCAGTTCAAACTCGGCCGCTAGCTACGCAACCAGCCAACTCCTCAACCGCGAGCAGTTCGTAGCATCGCTACCCCTAGACCCGTTCCGCAGAGTCGCGCATAGTTACGAAGAACTACGGATCTTCCCACTCCCGGCCGGGTGGCTCGCAGTGAATGGGTGCCGCGAGGTGGCGCGCACCCACGGTCGCTGATACAGGTGTGCGGAATTGTTGGACGGCTGAACTTCGACGGGGCCCCGGTGGATGCTGTTGCCCTAACGCGCGCGCGTGACAGCCTCTCCAATCGCGGCCCAGACGGCGCGGGCACCTGGATTGACGGCGCCGTCGGGCTAGCCCACCGCCGGCTGGCCGTACTCGACCTTTCCGAGCGAGGCGCTCAGCCCATGCAGGATGCTGACGGCGCGCTAGTGGTCACTTATAACGGCGAGATTTACAATTTTCGCGAGCTGCGAAAGGAACTCGCCGCCGCTGGACACCGCTTCGCTACACAGACGGATACCGAGTTGATACTCGCTGCGTACCGCGAATGGGGCGTGGACTGCCTGGACCGCTTCAACGGAATGTTCGCCTTCGGGCTGTGGGACGGGCACCGCCGCCGACTTTGGTTAGCGCGCGATCGGTTAGGCGTGAAGCCGCTCTACTACGCGCTCGACGGGCGGCGTGTCATCTTCGGTTCCACGTTAAAAGCCATCACAGCATTTGCCGACGTTCCGCGTGAGATCTCCCGCGAAGCGACGGATTTGTTTTTCCAGATGTCCTACATCCCGGCCCCGCACTCGATCTACCGCGCGGTGCGCAAACTTGAACCTGGCACTTGGTTGGAGTGCGCGGCCGACGGCACGGTGCGCGCGGAGCGATATTGGTCCCTAATTTCCCGCGGCACATCGTCAGCATTTAGCGCAACCGATGCAGCGGATCAGCTGGAAGCGCTGCTCGATTCGAGCGTGCGTTACCGGCTCATTAGCGACGTCCCTGTCGGGGCATTTCTGAGCGGCGGCATCGACTCGTCCACCATCGTCGCCCTTATGTGCCGCAACACGGATACGGTGCGTACCTTCACGATGGGCTTCGCCGAGGCGGAATTCGACGAGTCGGCCCATGCGCGCGAGGTTGCTCGCCATCTAGGCACGCGACACGAGGAGCTCGTACTGCGACCCAACGACCTGCTCGCGATTGCCGACGAAGTGCCCGTGCACTACGACGAGCCTTTCGCGGACGCGTCCGCAATCCCCTCGTTAGCAATCGCGCGACTCGCCCGCACTCAGGTTACCGTCGCGCTGTCCGGAGACGGCGGTGACGAACTGTTTGCCGGCTACCCCTACTACCGTCAGCTCGCGAGACTGGATCCGTGGCGCCAGAAGGCCGCCTTCGCTGCCCCGCTCCTGCGCGCCATGCGTGCACTTCCGTTGCCTCACCGCGCGGGGATGGGGGTAACCGCTCTCGCGCAGAGTAGTACCAGCGAGATGTACGCTTACATGCGCGGCCCCCTTAAGACGCGGCGATATCGAAACATTACAACCGGCTTCGCGGCGGGCGCCGCAGACTGGTTCGACGCTCGGCTCGCCTCCGAAGTCCCAGCGGGCGCCCTCATCGAGCGCTATATGGATCTCGACCTGCGCTCGTACCTCGTCGACGACATACTCGTCAAGGTTGACCGCGCGACGATGGCGTACGGACTGGAGGCACGCAACCCGCTGCTCGACTATCGAGTTGTCGAGTTCGCCCGCGCCCTGCCGGGACGACTGCACAGCGCGGCCCCTGGGGACAAGCAAGTGCTGAGACAGGTGCTTCAACGCCTGCTACCCGCTGAGCTGTTCGTCCGACCCAAGGCGGGCTTCTCGGTGCCGATCCGCCAATGGTTCCGCGGCCCTCTCGCGCCCGCACTGCGAGACACGCTGCACGAGGGCTGGCTGACTTCGAGCGGGTTCTTTCGCCCGGGCTCCATCGCCACACTGGTAGAGGAGCATGTGAGCGGCCGCCGCAACCACGAGAACTTTCTCTGGGCAAACTATGCGTTCGAGCAATGGTACCGTTCGCTAGAATCGAGCCCCCCAACGTGAACACGTCGGCGACCTTGGCCTCCAGACCGTGGACTGTTTCCGCGTGAACCTGGGCGGGGTTAGAAAATAGCGTCCGTTGCCATTAAGGAAATGCTGCCGTCGACCGCGGCTCATCAGCCCCAAGCTCAGCGAGTTGCGTTATTACGGTTTTCCCAACGAAGAGCTCACACCGCGACATGCGCCGGCGGAAAGCATTGGACTGGACGAGAAGATTGAAGTGAGGTGCATTGCTGGTTGCGATCTGGAACATCACCACGACCGCCACCGGCTACCGCCATCCCGGCGGGGACCACTTCACCCGGCTCAACCCCCAGAAAGCGCGAAGCAACGCCGTCCGCCAACTCGAAGCCATGGGCTACCACGTCACCCTCGGCAAGGCGTCCTGAACGCTCACCCCAGCACGCACCTCACCTCAATCTTCTCGTTAGGTCGAATTCGAGTTGCCCCTGATCACCGAGGGCGATCAGACGGTGGGGGGACCCGTTTGGTGGTCCAGTTGAAGTCGCTATGCGGCTTGGGGTTGGTGGGTCGAAGCGCCAAGACGATCCAGGCGTTCTGCAACGGTGATCCGGGGTCGATGAAGAGTGAACCGATGCCGTTGATGATCTGTATGGGTTCAGGACATCTTTGACCATTCGTCACCGGGACATCGTTGACGGGCAACCCGTGGCTGACACGGTCTTGCGGTGGTCGATCCAGAGCTTCCTGAATCCGATTCCGATGTTGCGGCACGCGTCACGGTCGAGATCCGCCTGCGTGCTGTCACTGAAGTCAACGACGGTGCACCGGTTGGTGACGTCGCCGAACGCTACGGCATTACCCGCCAGACGGTCACTGCGT
>JAHZKD010000541.1 GCA_022600605.1 Actinomycetes bacterium | reverse complement strand
CCGGCGCTGTGGATGGCAGAATGCCGACATGTGGAATCCGGAGATCTATCTGGCTTTCGCGGACGATCGGGGCAGGCCATTCATTGATCTGCTGTCGCGGGTAGGCGCGCACAGCCCGCGTCGGGTCGTCGACCTTGGTTGTGGTCCTGGGAATCTCACCGAGACGCTGAGCAGCCGCTGGCCCGGCTCCGAGATCGAAGCATGGGACTCCTCTGCGGAGATGGTCGCCGCAGCCCGCGAGCGCGGAGTCGCCGCACAGGTGGGAGATGTGCGGGATTGGACCCCCGCGCCAGACACCGATGTGCTGGTGAGCAATGCGACGCTGCAGTGGGTACCTGAACATCCGGAGTTGGCGCAGCGATGGGCAGGTCAGCTAGCCACCGGATCTTGGATCGCGTTCCAGGTTCCCGGTAATTTTGACGCACCCTCCCATCGAGCGGTCAGGGAGCTCGCGCTCCGACCGAAGTGGTCAGACACGCTGCAGGACTTCCCCTTCCGCGAGGTCGATGTAGTGAAGCCGGTCGCATACTATGCCGGGTTGTTGACTGACGCCGGCTGCTCTGTCGATGCGTGGGAGACAACCTACGTGCATGTTCTGACCGGTCGGAACCCGGTGCTGGAGTGGATCACCGGGACAGCACTGCGGCCGGTGCGAGCCATCCTGGATGATGCTCAGTGGCAGCAGTTCCGCGCCGAGCTGGTCCCGATGCTCGACGCGGCCTACCCAGCACGCCCCGATGGCACGACCTTCTTCCCGTTCCGTCGGGTCTTCGTCGTGGCGCAGGTCAACTGAATGAGGAGTGCCTGAACTCCCGCGGATCCCCCTGCACGGCTCCAGCGCACCCGGATGACGCTCGCTCAGTGAACTACCTGGTAAAGCTGTTCAGGTGCAGACACGAAGAAGCTGGCTGATTAGTACCGCAGTTGCGGCCGTCGTCATCTACGCGCTGATGTGGCTGGGATACGCACAGAACTGGACCTGGCTGACGCGCGGCGACGCCTGGGCACTGCAGCCGATGCATCGACTTGGTGTGGCGCACCCCGGCTGGGTCTCTGCCTGGAATGTCTTTTGCACAGTGCTCGGGGACAACGCCTTCCGCCTATTGGCGTTAGTCGTGATCGTCGTGGCATTAATTCGGCGTCACGTCCGCATCGCGGTATTTCTATTGATCAGTGTGGAATTCAGCGCTCTGGTGACCCAGATCGCCAAGACATTGGCTGACCGGCCGCGGCCCATCACCGCGATGGTTGCCGCCCACGGTGCGTCCTTTCCCTCCGGGCACGCACTAGGCGTGACCGTCGCGGTACTGGCATTACTTACCGTCGCGCTGCCGGTGGTCGGTGCCTCCTGGCGCCGGTGGCTGGTCGCGATTGGCATCGCGATCATCCTCGCGATAGGTGCTGGCCGGGTGGTTCTCAACGTGCACTACCCGTCGGATGTGATCGCTGGATGGGCGTTGGGCTATGCCTACTTCGTGGTCTGCTTGCTGATTGTGCCGCCGCTGCGGCCAGGCGCGCGAGCCGAGGAGGCGTCCGCTGCGGCCGGGCACGCGGGCCGCGGAAGTACCCGCAGTGCCCAGTAGCGCACGTTGAAGCCGGATCTTGGGCTGGGCACCTCAGACCGTGGGATGGTCTAGCGCGTCGAGACCGCCGTCTAGTGGCATGCGCTGGCGGTGTCGCGACGCGATCGTGGCCGAATCTTAATGGCGGGTGCTGCCCTGATCGGCAACGATGGACCCCGTGCGTCGAATGCTGACAATGCTGTGCGCGGCTGCGGTCTTTGTGATCGTGGGCTCGCTGGTTGCACCACCCTCGATGGCGCAGTTCATGCCGTGGTTCGCCCCCTCGGTCGGGTCTGCCACTCAGGTGCTGTCTGTCACCGGGGTGGGCGGCACGGATGCCAAGATGGACGTTTGGGAGCGGACCGCCGCGGGGTGGCAGCCAGTGGATGGGGGCGTGGGCATCCCAGCGAAGATCGGCGCAAAAGGCATGTCGCCAGACCACTTCGACGGATCAATGATGACTCCGAAGGGCGTCTACACGCTCGATTTCGCCTTCGGCACCGAACCAAACCCCGGAGGTGGCTTGTCGTATGTACAGGTGGGCCCCGACCATTGGTGGGACGGCGACATGAAGAGCCCGACCTACAACACGATGCAGGTGTGTAAGAAGGACCAGTGCCCGTTCAACACCTCACTGAGTGCGGGGACGGAGAACTTACAGATCCCGCAATACGCTCACGCAGTAGTGATGGGCGTCAACAAGGAGCGGATTCCAGGTAAGGGCGGCGCGTTCTTCGTGCACAGCACCGACGGCGGAGCCACGGCGGGCTGCGTGGCGATCGACGACGCCACGTTGGTCAAGATCATGCAGTGGCTGCGGCCGGGCGCCATGATCGCGATCACCGAGTAATCAGATATTGAGGGCGCGGCCCGCCTTGACTTTGAAGTTCAACGCTTCCAGCGACATCGACGCGTCGTAGGTGCGGTCATAGCCGGTCTCGCAGATCTTCCAACCATCCGGCGTTCGGCGGTACCGGTCATGGTAGAAACCAGCGCCGATCAGCATGAAGTTGAACTCGGGCGCAATCACCCGGTCCTGTAGATACCAGGTCGCCTGCGCTTCGTCACCGTCGACGGAGATCTCGGGGTGGTTGACTCGGTGCTCGGTCAGAATCTCAGGTCCCAGCGAGTTGCGCAGGAAGCCAACGAGCTCGTCACGGTTGGTGAAATGGTGTTCCTCGCCCACGGATTCGCCATACCGGCTGACCACATCCTCGGTGAGGGTGTCTGCGAACTCGTCCCAGTGTTTGGTGTCGAGCGCGCGGAGATATCGGTATTTGACCTGCTTGATGTCGTCGATGTCACCCATGGCCGACATTGCAACACAATTACCGAACCCGGCATAGGCCCGAGTGTCTGAACGGATGGATTCGGTTCGGCGGCTATCCTTGCCGGGGTAATGAGCGATCCCCTCGGGTTGTCTATCGGGACGACCAACCTTGTCGCGGCCACCGTCGGGCATCAACCCGCGATTCGACGTTCACTGCTGACTGTGTTCGGCCACGCAGCACCTGAGGTCGGCATTCCTGCGATGGAGTCTGCGGATTCCGGCGGTGTGCTGTTGACAGGGTTCGTTGACCGCGTCGGTGATCCGGCGCCGCTGGTGGCCGCCGATGGTGCGTCCTACCCAGCTGAACAGCTGTTGGTCGAGGCGCTGGAAGCGATGGCACAGCTGGCGGTCCCTTCATCGGGCGCCCCGACGTCCGGCGTGGTCATCGCCATTCCGTCGTACTGGACCGCGGCCATGTCGGGCGCGCTGCAGGACATGTTGGGAGCCAGTGAGATCCTGGCGCCAGGTGGTGTGGCGCCTCGGTTGATT
>JAHZKD010000540.1 GCA_022600605.1 Actinomycetes bacterium | reverse complement strand
TGAGCGGCAAGCGCTCGGTGACTTTCGCGACCCGGATCCGGGTGACCTGAATCTGCATGCCTTCGACAACGGGAGAAGACGCGGCGGGAGTGACCGTATCGCTTTGCTGCAGTGGCACTCCTGCGGCGTCCAGCAACGCGGCCACGGTCGGCGCGGCGAGATGGACGGTGCGAATCGCTCCAGCGTCGTTCAACTGAACCGTCCTGGGACTGACCACCGGCAGCGACATACCCTCGAGCGGGACGCGGGCGCCGCGCGAGGCCGCCAGCGGCGCCTTGTCGGTCATGTGCAGCTGGGCCAGCGCCTCCTGCACGGTCGACGCGGTGGTCCAGACCTGCTCGGTGCCCCCACCGTCGGTCGAAATTTCCAGGGGCCGGCTCCGGCGCAACACGATGGCCTCGGACTGCTCGACCGGTGCATCGGCGGCCGGATACAGATCGTCGCGGTCGCCGACCTCGAAACCGTTCTCATGGATAACGTCGATGACGCGACTCTTCATCGTCGGAACCGTCATCGACGCACCGTCGACCGTCAGCGTCACAGTCTTGTAGGCGGCAACCGCCGTTCCGCCGGCGAATACCAAAGCCAGCAAGATCGCGGCCATGACGACCCGCAACATGGGCGAGCGTGCGGCATGAAGTTTCGTTAGGGCATTCATAATGTCGATCCCGTCGTCGTCTATACCCGACTTAAGGCATTACGGTCAGTGCAGCGCCTGACCCGGATTTGATTACAAGACGGTAACGAAAAGGTCTACGTTCGGCAACTCTGCATTCCGTAGGCTCGCTCCGCCGTCGCTGAACTGTCCTCGGCGATCAGCTCCGCGGGCCGGCCCACGATATGGGCCAGCGCTCGCACAGTGTATGGCAAACAATAGGGCTCATTCGGCGCTCCGCGGTACGGATGGGGCGTAAGAAATGGTGCGTCCGTCTCCACAAGCAACTGGTCGGCAGGGATCAGTTTGGCCGCTTCCCGCAGCGCATGGGCATTTTTGAAGCTCACAGTCCCGGACAGGCTGAGCAGCCAGCCAGCCTCCACGCACGTGTGCGCCATCACGGCGTCGGAGGAAAAACAGTGAAAGATCACAGTTTCTGGGGCGCCCTCGGCACGCAAAACGTCGAGTACCTCTGCGTCGGCGTCGCGGTTGTGGATCATCAGCGGCTTACCCGTGCGCTTGGCCAGGTCGATATGCCAGGCGAACCCTTCACGCTGTTCGGCGAGCGTCGCGCACCCCTGCAGGCGGCCGGGCCAATACATGTCCATACCCGTCTCCCCGATGGCGACAACCCGCGGATGCTGCGCCAACTGCTCGATCTCGAGCCTGGCCTCGGGCCCCAAGGCGTTCGCGCGGGTGGGGTGTAGCGCAACGGCGGCATACACCCGCGGATCCCAATCGGCGGCTTGCACCGTCCACCGTGCCGAGGCCAGGTCGTCGGAGATGGTGACGGCCGCCCGCACACCGGCCGCGGCGGCTCGGTCGAGCATCGCGCGCACGTCCCGCGCATCGGCGGCTCCGCATGCATCCAGATGGGTGTGAGCGTCGACGAGCGGCGCCAGGGAGTCCGGAATGGGCGGCGGCTCGCGTTGAGAACTCACGGCCACACTTTAAGGTGACTGTCTGATGACGGATATCTCCCCCGGCGCGGGGACGCGAACCCCCGAAACCACTCCCCCCGGCGCGGGGACGCGTGCCCCCGGAACCACCCCCGCCGGCACGGGGACGCGTGCCCCCGGAACCACCCCCGCCGGCACGCCGTACTACATCACCACCGCGATTGCGTATCCCAACGGGACACCGCACATCGGCCATGCCTACGAGTACATCGCAACCGACGCGGTCGCCAGGTTCAAGCGCCTCGACGGCTTCGATGTCCGCTTCCTCACCGGGACCGATGAACACGGCCTGAAGATGGCGCAAACCGCCGCCGCCGAAGGCATCCCGACCGCCGACCTGGCCCGGCGAAACTCCGACGCATTCCAATCGATGCAAGAACGCCTCGGCGCCACATTCGACCGGTTCATCCGCACCACCGACGCCGACCACACCGAAGCGTCCATCGCGATCTGGAATGCGATGAACGAATCGGGGGACATCTACCTCGATTCCTACTCGGGCTGGTACTCGGTACGCGACGAGCGCTTCTACAACGACGACGAACTCGAAGACCGCCCTGACGGGTCGCGTGCCTCCATCGAGACGGGCACCGAGGTGACCTGGACCGAGGAGCAGACATATTTCTTCCGGCTGTCGTCCTACGCTGAGCGACTGCTGGCGCACTACGCCGCGCACCCCGAGTTCATCGGCCCCGACGTGCGGCGCAATGAAATTGTCAGCTTCGTGTCGGGGGGGTTGCGCGACCTGTCGATCTCGCGAACCACATTCGACTGGGGAGTGCCGGTCCCCGGCCACCCTGACCATGTCATGTACGTGTGGGTCGACGCGCTGACCAACTATCTGACCGGTGCTGGCTTCCCGGACACCGACTCCGTCAATTTCCGGAAGTACTGGCCGGCTGATCTGCACATGATCGGCAAGGACATCATCCGATTCCACACGGTCTACTGGCCGGCGTTTCTGATGTCTGCCGGTATCGAACTACCCCGGCGAGTGTTCGTGCACGGGTTCCTGCTCGTCAGCGGCGAAAAGATGAGCAAGTCCGT
>JAHZKD010000057.1 GCA_022600605.1 Actinomycetes bacterium | reverse complement strand
GGGCGGTCAGGAAGGCACTGAGGAACAACGCCGTCGCGACGTTGTTCTTGACCTTGCGGGCCGCGCTGATCGGGTGAAACGTCGGCCCCTTGACCGAGGCGTCAAGCGTGCTGGACGTCATCCTCCACTAACCCTTCCGCCGGCTGCCAACCGGGCGAGCGCGTTGACCACGAAGGTCAGGCCAAAGAGCACGAATCCTGCGGCGATGTAGGCGCCGGTCGGCAACGGTGCGCTGAATTCTGCTGCAGCAGAGGCGATTTTGGAAGCAAACGTGTAGCCCCCGTCAAACAGCGACCAGTGTCCGGCCTGCGCCGCGGTGCGCAGGATGATCAGCACAGCCACCGTCTCACCGAGAGCCCGTCCAAGTCCGAGCATCGAGCCGGCGATCATTCCACTGCGCCCGTACGGGAAGACGGTCATACGGACCACCTCCCACTTGGTCGCGCCCAGGGCCTGGGCCGCCTCGACATGCCCCTTCGGGGTCAGGCTGAAGACTTCCCTGGTAACCGAGGTGATGATCGGCAGGATCATCACCGCCAACACGATCCCGGCGGTGAAGATGGTGCCGCCACCGGAGAGCGAGACGTTGCCGTCGGCGAACAGGAAGAACCAGCTGAGGTTGTCGTTGAGGAACCTCGAGATCGGCTCAAGCCAGGGCGCCAGCACGAAGATTCCCCAGAGCCCGAAGACGATGGAGGGCACGGCGGCGAGCAAGTCGACCAGAATGGCGAAGGGCCTGGCCAGTTTGCGTGGCGCGTAGTTGGTCAGGAACGCGGCGATACCGACCGCGATGGGCACCGCGATTACCAGCGCGAACACCGAACTCAGCACGGTGACCTGGAACAGTTCGGCAATTCCGAACCGCAGATTGTCCGAGTCGGTGGTGTTGAACTCCGTGCTGGTGAAGAAGTTGGCGTTGTTCGCCGACAGCGAGGGCATGGCGCGAATGAACAGAAACAGCCCCATCAACGCGATCGCCGCGATGATGACGCCGCCAGAGCCGATCGCGATCGACTTGAAGATCCGGTCTCCCCAACGACCGCCGCCGTCCGTCAGCGCCGACTTCTGCGGGGGATTGGCAGGCATCTTGGGAGTATCTCTGTCCCGGGGTGGGCCCGCCAACTGCGGCGAGCCCACTGCGGTCGGCTCAGGTCTCAGTGTCATCGCTTCCTATGCCGAGGCGCTCAGGAGATCGCGTCGACGGCGGTACTCAGACGTTCCTTGAACTTCTCCGGCACCGGGATGTAGCCGGCTTCCTCAAGGCCCTCCTGGCCGGCACCCAGCGCGACGGTCAGGAACTTCCTGAGCGCCGGGGCGACATCGCTTTCCGGGTAGTTCGAGCAGACCAACTGGTAGGTGGCCAGCATGATCGGGTACGAGCCCGCCTCGGTAGGCATGTAGAACGACGAGGTGTCCAGCACCAGGTCGTTGCCCACGCCGGCGACCTTGACGCTGTCGATCGCCTTACCCGCCGATTCGACGGTCAGCTCGACCGGGTCCGGCCCCGCCGATGTGACGATCTGGGCCACCGACAGGCCCTGCTTGGTCGCATACGACCATTCGTTGTAGGTGACGGAACCGGCGGTGTTCTTGATCGCCGCCGATGTGCCCTCGTTGCCCTTGGCACCCTCACCGACACCGCCGGCGAACGACTTGCCCGCGCCCTTGCCCCACGTCCCATCGGACGCGGCCTCCAGGTACCTCTGGAAGTTGTCGGTGGTGCCCGACTCGTCGCTGCGGAAGATGACGTTGATCGGCTCGGCCGGCAGCGACTTGCCTTCGTTGAGCGCCGCGATCTCCGGAGCGTCCCAGGTCGTTACGGCCCCGTTGAAGATCTTGCCCAATGTCGGACCGTCGAGTACCAGCCCGTCCACGCCGTCGAGGTTGTAGGTCACCGCGATGGGCCCGAAGACCGTCGGCAGGTTCCACGCATCCGAGCCCCCGCAGCGTTCGCTGGCCTTCGCGTACTCACCCCTCTCCTCGCTCAGCGGGGTATCGGAGCCACCGAAGTCGGTCTGGCCGCCGGTGAACTCGGAGACGCCCGCGCCCGAGCCGCTGGAGGTGTAGTTCACGGTGAAGCCCGGACACACCTTCTGGTAGGCATTCACGAACCTGGTCATGGCGTTGGCCTGGGCGGACGAACCACTGGCCTTCAGCGACTCCTTGCCTGCACAGTCCTCGGCAGGCGCCGAGTCGGCGCCTCCCGATCCGGCGTTGTTGTCACTGCCGCACGCCGACATCAGCAGAGTTCCGGCGGCCAGCAGGCTCACCGCGGCACCAGTTCGTTTGGCCTTCACAAAGCTCCTTAAGCACAGGGGGCAGAACGCGTGTTCTTGGCAGAGCAGACACATCCCTGCTCGGCTGTGAACCTAAGGGCTTCCTGTGAATCAGCGCCCTACAAATAGTGAACGGAAGATGAACCGGGAGAGGTCTGGGGGCAACGATTCTGTTGCAACAGTTGACGCGGGTAAAGAACTTCAGTATTTATTGAGTCAATGGTCATTGATCAAGATTCGGACCTTGCCAGGCGGACCGCAGTCTTTGCCGCGCTCGCCGACCCCGCACGACTGACGATCGTTGATCATCTACTACCGGCCGACGCCTCCCCCTCGGAACTGCGCCAGGTTCTGGACGTGCCGTCCAACCTGCTCTCCCACCACCTCGGAGTGCTCAAGAAAGCAGGCGTGATCAGCCACACCCGCTCCGAGGCCGACGGAAGGCGGACCTATCTGAGGCTCAACCACCATGCCTTCGAGGCGCTGGTTCCTACCGCAGAGCCCCAGGCGCACCGCGTGGTGTTCGTCTGCACGCAGAACTCTGCGCGCAGCCAACTCGCCGCCGCGATCTGGAACCATCGCAGCGAGCTGCCCGCCACCTCGGCCGGCACCCATCCCGCCGCCCGCATTCACCCCGGGGCGGTGACCGCTGCCCGCCGTCACAACCTGCAGCTACAACCACACCGGCCGCGCGATCTTCGAGACGTGCTGGCACCCGGGGATCTCATCATCGCGGTCTGCGACAAAGCCCATGAGGAGCTGCCCGCCGACCCGACCCGCCTGCACTGGTCAGTCGCCGACCCTGCCCGCACCAAGCGAGCCGCCGCCTTCGATGCCGCGGTCAGCCACCTCACCGAACGAATCCACCATCTTGTGCCCAACCTGAAGACTGCCTGACCAGGAGAACGGTATGACCGACCGCTTCGCCCCAGAAGCCCATCCACATCTGCGCTACGACCTGTCCATCGATCAGCGGCTCGCCCTGAAGTCTGCCGCGACCCAGCTGGAGAAGGAATTCGACGGCATCTTCGGGGTCGAGACCATCGAGCGCTTCCTGCATTCGTCGTACAGCCAGTTCGCCGGACGAGCCAGCATCCCGAACTTCCTCCCACTGCTTGCCGAACGCTTCGCCCGTCAACGCCTTGGGGCGTTGGCCCGGGTGGAGGGCAAACACCACGACGGGACGCCGGCTGTGCTGTTTCTGTGCACCCACAACGCAGGCCGTTCACAGATGGCCATGGGCTTCTTCACCCAGTTGGCCGGCGACGCTGCCGTCGCCTGGTCGGGCGGCTCCGAACCGGGCAACGAGGTGAATCCGGCGGCGGTGGCGGCGATGGCTGAGCGCGGTATCGACATCTCGCGGGAGTACCCCAAACCCTGGACCGACGAGATCGTTCAGGCTGTCGACGTGGTGATCTCGATGGGCTGCGGCGATGCCTGCCCGGTATTCCCAGGGCGCCGCTATGAGGAGTGGAAGCTCGACGACCCGGCCGGCCAGGATGTCGGCCACGTCAGACCGATTCGCGACGACATCGAGCGCCGGGTGCGCGAGTTGCTCACCGAGCTCGACATCACGGCCAACGTAGTCGGCCCGTGATTCGATATCGACAACCCCTGAGACCTTGACACCATCTGAAAACCAGCGAGGAGACCATTCGTTAACGGTTCCCCACGGCTGAAGCCGGGGGATTTCAAGCTCAGATAGCACCGACAAGCATCCCGGAGGAGGACTGCCAGTGTCTTACATCGTCAACACTTGTGTGGCCCCGTTCTGCCACAGCCAGAATCACTCTGGCGGCGTTCCAGTCACGCCCGGCGGTATGCCCACAGGCGGCGCACTGGAAAGTTCTCACGTCCAGGTCAAGCCGCTTGTTTCTCGCAAAGCACTCACTGCACGTCATCGTTGTGTACGCGGGCTGAACCACCACCACCTTTCGGCCAGCCCGTCGCCCTCGCTCCAACAGTTCACGTTTCGCTGCGCCGATCGCGGAATCAGCAGCCTTACGCGCCATCGTGGATCTCGCCAGAAACTTCGGCTTGAAGTCCTCCACGGCAATCGTTGCGTGGCTCTCAACGACCCGCCCAGCCCACACCCGAGAATCGTGTTGAGTTTGGCGGGCCGCCTTCTTGTGGAATCGAGCTGCCTCCCGGCTGGCATCTCGGTAGCGCTTGGATTGAGGGTTCCCGCCCTTGCGGTGGCGCCGCGACATTTTGCGCTGAGCTTTGGCCAGCTGTGCAGCGCAGCGCTTCCGGTGGCCGGCGTACTGCAAGTCGAAACACGCATCGGTTGTGGTGGCCACGGTGCTGACACCCCAGTCGATACCGATACCGCCACGGGCATTAGGCAGCGTGGATGTTTCGCGGCGCACAACAAACGAGGCATACCAATGCCCCAACGAGTCCCGGTAGACGTTGACCGAAGTCGGCTCGCTGGGCAGATCGCGCGACCACACCACCGGCACGGTCACACCCTTGGGGAGTACCAAACGGTTGTCGCGAATCGAGAAACCGTTGCGGGTGTATTCCAGCGACGGCAGCGTTGTCTTACGCGCCTTAAAGGTCGGCCTGCGGCGGCCTTTCACGGTGAACGAATGGCTCAACGCAGAGCCATAGGTGCGCAACATCTGCTGCTGGGCCACCTGGGACCCCTCCCGCAACCAAGAGCTGCTCTTGCGGGCAGCGGTAAGCATCCTCGACAACTTGCCAAACGTCGGCCGGATACCCGATTTCTGCTGGTGGACAGCTTCATTCCACAGAAACCGGCACCGGTGCCATTCGGCTTCCAGAGCCGCCACAGCTCCGGCTCCAGGCCGCAGACGGTAGGTGTACCGCACCGTCTCAACCGACTCGACAACCACACCGACCACTCTATAAGTCAACACCGACACAGCAGCCGCCCTTACCTCCCCACGGCTAAAGCCGGGGGTCTCTCGGGCGGTATTCGATGAG
>JAHZKD010000539.1 GCA_022600605.1 Actinomycetes bacterium | reverse complement strand
TCGAACTGTTCGGGTTCCATTGCCGTTACCAGCTCCTGACGCAGGATGTCTTCGGCCCGTTGCATCGCCGCTTTTCGTACGAACTCCGATGTCTGCTCGTGGACAAGGTTGGCGGCGCGATGGATACGATCCAAGGTCGCTTGCTCCGCGCGAAGCTCGATGCGCTTCGTTTTGACTGTCACAGCGACGCCTCCTTCTTTCCTCAGTCATCTCTGCTCTGGCTATTGATAGCTTGATTGTACGGTGAATGTACGTACACGGCTAGTGAGGGTTTGCGGCTCGCACTGGTACCACCCTGGGACCACACGTTATGCGCGATGCTGAACGACCTGCGCGTCCATGAACGTCACGCACCTCGCCGCCGGGGTGAGAACCGTCAGCGAACTGGGGAAATGCGTTACCGCTGCCTACTGGGGGTCAAGTGGTCGCGGGTGCAAATCCTGTCAGCCCGACCGGAAAAACCCGCTCTGACCATTATCGGGGCGGGTTGTGTTTGCCTATGGTTGGCGGGCGGGGCATCGTCAAGTTGTCGGCCTTGTGTGCGCTGCTGCGAGGATTGGTCGTTGCAGCAGCGGTGAGGTAGAAGGGCTACCGGTATCCGATCGAGGTCATTGGCCCCGCGGTCTGGCTGTATCACCGTTTCGCGCTGAGCTTGCGCGACGTTGAGGAGTTGATGCTGGCCCGCGGTGTGGTGGTGAGCGACGAGACGACTCCGCCCCGGCGACAAGGGCACCTCGACGTGGTTTTCGCGAGAATCAACGGCACCACCTACTACCTGTGGCGAGCGGTCGACCAGCACGGCGGCGTGCTCGACGTCCTCATACAGTCGCGCCGCAACGCAGTGGCGGCCAAACGGTTCTCCCGCAAGCTGCTTAAGGGACTGCAATACGTGCCGCGGGTGATCGTGACCGACAAGCTGGCGGAGGCAGCAGACCAGTGATGCCGCCGCTCCGCAATTGTGTGCCCTGGCAGTTTCGAGGGCCGGACATCACCCGGCGCGGTTTCCGCGGGAACCACTATGGGAGCAGGACCTCACTGCCGCGAACTCGATCCCGCATTCGGTTGGCCGTATCGCAGGAATCATCGAGGACGGTAAGTTGCTGAAATGGGCACCGTGCTGCTACCGATCCCCGACCTGGACTTCGACCCGACCGAGGTCGCGGTTAGCTGGCTGGTGTTGACCCGTGACGGTCATCGGGTGATTTTCGCGACGGAGAGCGGCGCGCCGGCGTGTGCAGATGACATCATGCTGACCGGTCGTGGTCTCGATGTTTGGTCTGCGGTACCGGTAATGGAGCGAGTCGCCGTCGTCGGCCGGATGCTTCGCGCCAACGCGGACGCGCGTCGGGCATATTCGCAGATGCTGCAATCAACTGACTACCAACATCCAATCGCGTGGATGAACGCGACGCTAGACGGCATCGACGCGCTGCTGCTGCCGGGCGGCCATCGCGCCCGCGGGATGCGCAGCTACATCGACAGCCCGACCCTTCAACGTCTTGTGGTCGATGCGTTCAAGCGCCAGCTGTTCGTCGTGGCGATCTGTCATGGGGTATTGCTGGCGGCTCGCAGCGTCGATTCGGCGACGGGCCACTCGGTGTTATACGGCCGCAAAACCACCTCACTGACATGGCAACTCGAACGCAGCGCGTGGCGAATCTCGCGCCTCACGCGTTTCTGGGATCCCAACTACTATCGGACCTACACCGAGGAGCCCGGCCAGCCCACCGGGTACATGTCTGTGCAGGCTGAAGTGACCCGCGCGCTAAAAGACCCCGCCGATTTTTGTGATGTCGTGCGCGGCAGCGAGCAATGGCGGAAGAAGACCTCGGGACTTGCCCGCGACTCGATGACTGACTCACGTCCGGCATTTGTCGTCGACGACGGAGCCTATGTGTCCGGCCGTTGGCCCGGGGACACTCATACATTCGCGAAAGCGTTGTCCCGCAAGCTCGGCGGGCGAGCGAGCTGAAGTCGAATCTTTAGATTCGGGACAGCGCTGAGTCACCTTCACAGGACAAGCTCGGCAGACCAGCAGGAACCTGTTGCCCACAGCCAGAAACAACCATCACAAACACTCGCGTCAGGCCTACACCAGCTGATCCGTGGATCGAGGCTAAGGCTGAACAAGGTGGGGCCAAATCACTTGAACCGGCGAGGTCGTCCCTTCGACAGCACCGCTCCGCAGATGGTCAGGCGGCAACTGGCAGATGCACGTTGCGCATCCCTACCGCGTTGTGTAGCCCTGAGCAATTGTGACAGCCGACACAGCCGACGCAGTCCCGGCACTGCGAACAGGCGATGCAACTCGTGCAGCGGCGACAGGACATACATGCCAGGCAGGCCGCGCATTTAATCATCCGGAACGACAGTGCCGTGGCGGCGCTGCCAGCGACCGCAGCGCTGCCGACGGTGCCGATGGATGCGAGCACGCCGGTGCTGGCGGTGGTTCCGACGGACAGTGGCGCGACGAGCAATTTGACGAACACCGCTGCTGCATCTCAAACATTTCGCGAAGTCGCCGGGGTTCCGGTTGCATCGCTGCTCCGCGAAATCAGTAAGACGGAAACGCGAGAACGCTACCCAGTGAGACCAGGCTTGAGGAGCGGAGGCGGCTCAACGGTTTTGGGGAGAAGCTGCACGCGGAAGGGATGCTTGGGGAGTGCACCGGCGGCGACGATTCGCAGTTCAACATGCAGGTGCGATGTCCCGGCGCAGTCCGAGACCTCGACATCGAAGGGTGGATCTCTGATGCCGAAGTCACCGAAATCTCTTACACCGCTGTCGCGTTCACCAAAGACGCCACTACCGCCCGGCTCATCGTGCGCCCCGACTCACCGCTGGGACTACGCAGGTGTAGGTCGAGTTTGATTGTCGGCAGTGATAATGCTGATCGCTAGCGCAACGCGTCGCACCGGCGTCCACATCGTTATCGGCGGCTGCCAATGCCTCAAAGCACGCCTGGCCGTGAGTCGAGTTGGGCGTTGCCGGGTGTCTCGCACAGCGTGGCAAAGCCGCCCTGCCTTCCGCCGCCTGCTTCGGTGTGGACGCAACTCGGTAGGAGCGATTGTGTGGCGTGCGCAGCGTGCCCAGCGTGCGCAGTTGGTGCCGCAGCGAGCGCAACTGGCGCCGCAGCGATCCCGAAAGAAGCGCCGCCAGCGACGAGCAGGGCGGCAAGCATACTGAGCGGAGCCTTCATCTCAATTCCTTTCGGTGTGCTTACGTCCCAAATTACAGACTTCGCCAGAAATGCGAAGCAAAGGAGACAGCACTCACACTTCTGCGGGGGTGCTCGCTGTGACGCGATGGCTGTCATTGGCGGTCTGGTGGGCCGCTCTATTCACCAACTTTGTGCTCACCGCTCGCGCATGCGGCACACTGTTCGACTATTGACATCACATTGATTGCGCTAGTTGTCATCGCCCTGGTTCTCGGAGGTTTCGCCCTGTTCAGGCGGGGCCGGTTCGCGTTGTTCTTTCTCGCCGCCGGATTGTTCACCGCCCTAGGGGTGCTGGCGGTGGGGATAAACGCCGAGTGGCTGGCGGCGCTCGACGCGTCCGTTGAGACTTGGTTCGAGGCTCACAGATCCCGCAGGGGGCGTGTGGATGCGAGAGGGATCTTCCGTTTCGTGGGTTCACCGATGCACGTTGCGAGTGTCGCTGCGGTGTGCGGCGGGCTGCTCTCGTTTCGGGCGCGTTCGGTGATTCCGGCGTTCCTGGTGGTCGGCGGGGTCGGATTTGGCGTCGTAGCGGAGCACACGTTAAAGGCGATAGTGGGGCGGACGTCCACCGCGGTAGCGGAGTTGCAAGGAAGGTCGTCACCGTCTTACTTCGAGCACTCGTTTCCCTCTGGTCATGTCACGGCTAACGCTGCGCTGCTCGGCCTAATCGCGGTGTGCCTTGGGGTCGGTTGGAGTCGCGCTGCCAAGACAGCGCTAGCGGTGCCGGTGGTTGCCGGCGTTCTGGTCATCGCCTTCGTCGCGGTGTACTGCGGAGCGCACACCTTCAGCGATGTCATCGGCGGGATGATTCTTGGCGGGGCGATAGTGACCCTGGGCGCCGCGGCCTTGAGTGCCACGAATCAGCGCCGGTCTGCTGCTGCACAAGGCGGCGAATCGGGACCCACGGGCAAGAATGATGTTCGGCCCGCCACCGAAGTGTCGGGCCACCGCTAGATCGAGGCTAAAAATTGCAAACGGGTTATGCGCCCGGACAGAGGTGTTTGTGCGCGGCGGCGGTCTGTTGCCGGTGCCGTTCCCGTTCCCGCATCCCCTCCGGTACCCCGCCACGGACGTCGCGTTGCCACATGATTCGCGCCGCCTGTTCTTCCGTGTGGCCATCTCGCAGCAGTTCGCAGGCCGCGTAACCCTGCGAGATGAAGGGCCGCTTGGGGAGTAGCACACCAAATCTCGACGTGGAAAGCTCCGCGACGTATGCGCCTTCATCTGGAGGCGGCGGGGCCCCGAAGATAATGCCATCGGACTGCAGCGTCAGCGCCACGACACCTATCGCCGCGAGAATCGCCGCAGCTATCCCGATGATCCTCCGCCGCGACATGGAGGCGACGTACAGCGGCGACGACGCCCGAGGCGGGTCGCGCTGCTCTGGTTCCCCGACCGGCCGTCATCGTGCGGATCTACCATCAGCCCGTGGGCGAAACTCCAGGCGACGACCCCCCAACGGAGTTGACGCCAGCTCCGCTCGGCCCGGAGGTGAAGCCGTCCACCGGACCCAACACCGGGGATTGATGGCGCAGCACAGCGACGTCAGCGATAGCCTCACCGCCTCGTTCTTGGCGGCATCATCACATTGCGGTGTCGCCGATGACCCCATCGACGATCGGGAGAACGCGATCGGCACGACGGGCCATCCTCGGGTCGTGGGTGACGATCACGGCGGCCGTGTCGCGGGCACGGACTTCGGACACGATCAGTTCCATGACTTGTTCGCCCAGCTTGGTGTCCAGCGCCGACGTGGGCTCATCGATGAGCACCAGGTCGGGCTCGTTCATGAAGGCCCGGCCCACGGCCACTCGCTGACGCTCCCCGCCGGAGAGCTGGGCAGGCAGGTTGTGTTTGCGTTTCTCCAGTCCCAGCTCCCCGAGTAGCTGATCG
>JAHZKD010000538.1 GCA_022600605.1 Actinomycetes bacterium | reverse complement strand
GCCGCTGAGGTGCGGTGTTCTTCGAAGCTCGTGCCCGCTGCGGCCGCCGTTGTCGGGGTCCTCCACCCAAATTGTTTTTGTCATTCGGCTGGTGCTCCCGAATAGGGTTCTTTCTCTCCGCGCCATTCCGGCGCTGCGAACCCACATTTCCTTCGGTTCGAGATCTGCTACGCAGCAATACTTCGCCTCCACCCAGAGCGCCGAGAACAGCTATTGCGATGATTAAACTGTAAATGCACCACCAAATTGCATAGACGGTATCAGTCCGGGCAGCTATCATGGCGTAGCTCGAAATTACCGCCGTAACGAGGTTCTGGGACGGGCTCATAATGGCCGCTCTACTCCATCTATAACTTAACGTTCTGAGCGCCAGACCCGCCACGATCCCGCCGAATAACACCCCTGGGTACCACCAGTCAAAAAACAAGGTCCCCGCTACTGAAATAACAGGATTGTAGCAGCCATTGCAAACATAGTTGAACACATGGACCTTCAGTTCACTGCTGCGTTCCACAAATGGAGTTAGGTTTGCAGGAAATGGGTGAGCCAAGAATTCAACCAGAGTTCCACTGCCTAATCCCAGTTTGATACGGCCGTCTTCTAGACTTGGCGCTAGAACTGCGATGTAATCGTACATCTGCGTGTCATAAGACATGAAGAAGGAGGCGGCAAGGTCGCGCGGACCGAAATCGCGGACTATCCGAATGGTAGCTTCGAGCAGATTTTCGCCTTCCATCCGGGCACCTGCAGAACGTGTATTCGTCAGTGTCACTAAGAAGATCAATACCACTGATCCGGCAACCAAGTGCCAAACTCTCGCGCGAACTGGCCGTCGCATAAGCAGCGCAGTAGCGACAATTAGTAGCGACGGGATTATGTATCTGCGACCCCCAAGTTGGGAGACCACAATGAAAGTTGTCGAAGTGCAAAAACCGATCGCGAACCAGCGGGCAGGATCGATACGGACAGTTCGCGTGGTCAGGATAAGCGCGGCTGCGGCCATGGAACCGGCTAATGGGATCAACATTACAACCTCGGGGACACCACCGTGTGTTGCTTCGGCGCTACGGCCCCCGCGCCTCGCGAGGAAGCCTGAGAGTCCCATGGCCTGGATCAGAATAGCCGCGTAGAGCGCCAAGGCAAGAAGGGTGACGACTACCGCGCGACCCGGGCCTATATGTTGACGCTTCAGCTCTTCGGACTGAAAGGAACTCCAAGAATTGCCGACTGGCTGGTCCCGTTGCTTACGCTGAGTCTGCCAAAAAACTCCGGCCGCGATGCTCCATAGAAGTAGCAGTCCCACCAAGGACGCGGTCATCTGGCCATCTAGCGTCGGAACAAGCCCATAGAACCCGGCGCCCGAGAGCTTGGAAGGGAGGAACCGGTCTGTGTATAGCGGGCGAATCGCAAATATGGCGTAGAGCATGGCCACAACAAGCGTGTCCGGAGCAAGCAACCTGGAGATGCCTCGCAGCGGGCTTGAGCGCACGACATAAACCACAGGGATGAGGTCAGCGACCGCGAAGATCCAGAAGGTGTTCACTGTACCCGCCCTTTCGTGACATCAGCGATCGGCGATGCCGCCTAATCGATGTAGCAGGTGCTATCGCTCCGTGGTACTGGGGGACGATGTATAGCGTATGCCCGCAGGTCGTACCGGCGGCATCCCGGCTCCGATCTTACGGTACGGAAATTTGCTCGATGTTCGCCGAACGCCTCGCGAGCGCGAATTTGATCTGTTGGGTTTGTTGCTGTTTGGTAGTGCAACTGATCGGAACTCCTGGCGCAGGGTCACCATCGCGTGCCCCGCCCTGTTCGCCCACTGGTCCTGGTGCCGCACGGCCTGGTGATCAAGACGACAAGAGCCGGATGAGCCGAGAGGCTCACGTCCGGATCTGTGGGGGCCGGGGGGCGCAATTCCCCCCGGCTACCCGGCGACATGGCGCAGGAATTGATGAAGCGCCCGCGACGAAATTCGCTCGCGTTTCGACCCACTGGAGAACGCCCACCTGCGGTTTTATCGTCCCAGGCACTCGAACCGGGCTCCATCAATTATTGCGCGTCACCACTGGGACCTCGACGGACTCCGAGCGAAAACGCCCAGGTGAACGGGTCAGACCAACTTTGCGGTCCAGCATCATGTCGGGAGTCCTGACTGCAGAACTATTCGGCCTTCCCCGTAAGGGATGTCTTTCGGCGAGGTGGTCGTGCGTCCCTTGCGTGAGCTGGAGAACACACCACCTGACCTAAGTCACCTGACTTCGGTCAGGTGGTGCGTAGGTCGGGTACGCCGATTTGGGTGAGGGCGTCGCGTAGCTCGGCGGGCAGTGGATCGGCGGCGGTGAGGGTGTGTTGGCCGGCGCGGATGTCCACGCCGCTACCGCACCGTCCTGAGTTAGGACTTTTTAGTGTCCCGGGCTTGATGCCGAGGTGGGTGAGAATTTTCCGCTGGGCCTCGGGTATTGCCGGTGGGAATGTTTCGGTGGCGCCGTTGATGCTGATGGTCGCGCTGCGCAGCGGCCGTAATTGCTTGACGACCTTGGCGATGGAAAGCGCGGTGGGGGTCTGGATGGTGTGCGCGACGGCCAGAGCGGTGAACGCGATCGTCAGGTGCGCCTCGATGGCTTCACGCTGCCGGTGATACATGGGGCGGGCCTCAAGATCGGTCTTGGACATTCGGAAGGACTTCTCGACGTGCCAGAGGTCGTGATATTTCGCGATAACCTCGGTGGCCGGCATCACGGCGACCGGGACGTTGGTCACGTAGCCCTTGAGGCCGACCAGGGATTGGGCGCGGGCCAGGCTGGCCTCGTCAATGGTGCGGTCGTCACCGCGGGTCTTGACGAATCGTGCTGTCTTGGTTTTCTTTTCGCTGGCGACGATCGCCCGTGCCCGGGCTTCCTGAGCGGTCAGGGTCTTCTGGTCACGGCGAGCCCGTTTGGCCGAATACGACCAGATCGCCCGCCACGCCCCAGTGTCGCTGTCGGGGTTCCAGACCGGCTTGGCACGCATCTTGGTGTCGTTGACGCGCGTGTTGCCGTGTCGCGGTGTCTCGGTGTCGATGACTTGCCCGTCGGTGAAAACATCGCCGTTCCAATGGAAGTGTGATTCTAGATCCGCGGGAGCTTTGGTGACTCGGGAGCCGACGATGAACGATAGCTTGACCTCATC
>JAHZKD010000537.1 GCA_022600605.1 Actinomycetes bacterium | reverse complement strand
TGGCCGGACCGGATGCCGCTGCGGCACTGGCGATCTGATTGACAACTATCAACCCGATCTGGCTGATCAGTACGTAGAGCACCATCGCCAGCGCCATCATTCCGAACCTCTTGAGGCGGGCATCGATACCCCACAAGGGCCGCAAGCTCACCCGCTGGGCGCGAATCGCGCAGAACAACACCGCGGCCTGGGCAACGACACCCAGGGTGGTTCCCACGCCGAGCACCAGCAGTTTGGCGTTGCCCATGTCGACGGGGTTGATCGAGAGTTCGCCGGGTACTACGAGGTACAGCCCAAGGGTGAGGATTGCTACGACGTTGTTGACGACCGGCGCCCACGCCGGTGGCCCAAAGATGTTGCGGGTGTTCAGTATCGCCATGAAAACTGACGACAACCCGTAGAAGATGATCTGCGGTAGCAGCAGGTAGGCGAACGCGGTGGTGAGGGGCCGGTTCACCAGCGGGTCCGAACCCAGCATCAGATCGACGAGCAGCGGCGCGGCCAGCGTCGAGGCGATGGTCACCACTAGCAGCAGCGTGGTCGCCAGGGTGAGCAGTCGCCGGATGAAAGCGGTGCCACCGTCGGGATCGTCGCGCTCGGCCCGGGCGAGTACGGGAACGAAGATCGCCGTGAACGTCGCCTCGAGGACCAATGCAGCTATGAGGTTGGGTAGCTGGTTTGCCACCGTGAACGCACTGGACAAAGCAGCGCCGAGGATCGCTGCGAGCAACACGATCCGGGCGAAACCAGTCAACCTGCTGACTAGCGTGGCCGCGGCCATACCCCAGGACCGCGATACGACCGCTGAGTCCGACAACTCGGCGCGCGGGGCCGACCGGCTCGGCACCGGCTCGGTGGGCCCCGGGCCCGGACTGTCGGTGTTACTCACGGTTATTGCCGGGAACGGTCTTGGCCCGGCGCCCGGATGTGTGGGGGGACTGATCGCGGTGGCCGACTTCGTCATCGCCGTAGGCCAGCGCCACCTCTATCGGATCTGGGCGGTCCAGATCAGCGCGGTCGGGCTGGCCGCGGAATCGGTGCCACAGCCGCCGGCCCGCCAAGAACACCAGAACCGCGCCTGCGGACAGCGTGATGAAGAAGAGCAGCTGGCCGTAGGCGTTGGAGTGCACCGACAGCCGAACCGGCTCACCCAAAGGGAGTCCTTCGGCGGTCCGCAGCGAAACATCTACGGCCACACGCTGAGTGAAGTGCACCTCTATGGGAACCTTCAGCGGTAGGAAGCCTGGCGGCAGCACGATTTCGCCCAGATCGGTGACAACCATGCCCGGGGGCGCTTCGATATCCAGCCGCACCCGGATCGGCACGGGCAGGTCGTTTCGAAGGGCCAGGGGCAGCGGGCTGCGTTCGCTCGCCAACGTGTATGAGCCCCCCGGGTTCACGATGGAGACGGCCTTGAACAAATCCTCCACCGTGCGGCCCACAGTCGTGAGCCGTTGCTGGGCCAACCCGTTGCGGGCGTCGGGAGGCACCGAAAGGCTCAGGGCGCGAAGCAGATCCTCTCGCAACGGGGCCGTGTACTGGCTGCCGGTTTGCCCAGTGCGATCATCGGTGACCAGTGCGGCGGTCAGGCCCTCAAGTCTGGCTGTGACCGTCGCGATGCCCGACACCACTTCGTCGTCGAAACGTCCCCGCGGGTCGCCTTGCGGTCCCGACGGCAGCGGAGCGGAATCGGCCACCGCGTTGGCCTCGTCGATCAGCGCGGTCAGCGGGCGTGGCTCCGCGAGTCCTGCCCGGATGCTGGTAGCCACCGCGGTCAGGATTGCCTGCGCATCATGGGCGGTGAGGTTCCACAGCAGGGGCGGCATCAGGATCTGGGTTCTTGGCACGGACTCGCGGTGCAGTCCTCGCCACAGGAGCGAGGCGAGCGCGTTCTGGCGCCGCGCCACCTCGGTGTCCTGTTTGAGCGCAATGTGCAGCGACGGCTCGAGGTAAGAAGGCGACACTGGAGTCCTACCCAGGCCGGCGAGGGCCGCCCCCACCGCTGGGTCGAAAGGTGCCGCCACGACGGTGGGGGTGTAGCGCACCGGGGCGGTGTCGGCGTTTTCGGGTACGCCGCCTTCAGAGACGTCCCCCGCGGTCAGCCGAGCGGCACCGATGGCCACCATCGGCCCCTGCTCGGACAGCAACTGCAGGGCCCGCCCGGTCAGTGGCCCATCGCCGATGAGGCTCACGCCGGGTGTGGAGGTGATGTCCAGGATCTGGTCGACGATGTTGGCGGCTCCTTTGGTGGCGATCGCCGATAGGCCGGGGTTATCGACGCGCTGAAGTGCGTCGAGATCGGCCTGGGCATAGGTGGTCGGTGCCACACACATGCGTTGGGCCAGCGCCCTGACTCTGTTGAGCCAGTCGACGGCAGCCTGCTGGCCGCTACCCGGATGGGTTGGGGTGCCCGGGCCTGCGTCGGGGGCGTCGTTGACGACGTAGCCGCTTGTCATTGCGTTGACCGTGACAAGCAGGTCGGGGTCGATGGCCAGGCACAGCGCGGGGGCGATCTCTCCGTCGGGATTGGCCCCGGGGCCGGTCGCGAATTCAACTGCGGTCAGAAGGGTTTCGAGTCGTCCGCCGGTGGCCAGCGAGGTAGCAAGGTCGTCGTCGATCAGCCGAACTGGAGCCGTGCCGCCGGGGGCTCCGGCGGCCAATCTCGGCCGGTCGGCCAGTGGCCAGAACATCGTCAACCCGACCGGGCGGGTGGTGTCCGGCGGTACAGCTGAGTTCAGCACATCGCTTTCATCGGCTGCAGATGCGTCATCCGGCGGTACCCCCAGTATCGGCAGCAGGAAGCGCGCGTCGTCGAGCCGGGCAGGTGCGCCGTAGTCGGGGGTGCCGTTGACATTAACCATAAGGGGGTAGACGCCGGGATTCTCGATGTTCAGCGAGGGACGGTCAACCGAGCGCAACGGATATGCCAGTCGGAACGGGACATCCTGTCCGCGAACTAATTCGGGAGCGACGGTGATGAAGTCGGCCACCGGTTGGTACTGGTTGACAGCGCCGGCGAGGTCGGTGCGCAGGGCGCTCGAGGCCGCGACAGCCGGGGCGTGTTCGAGGCGCACCACTACATCACGGACCGGACGGTCGCCGATGTTGCGAATCCGGCCGGTCACGGTAACCAGCGGCTCGCTGGTAGTAGTGACGATCTCAGGGGTGACGCTGTCGAGCAGCACATGTAAGAACGGGGCGGTTCCCGGCTGAGCAGCCGACACTCCGGAGCCGGCGAGGGGCAGCAGGGCCAACAGCAGCGTGACGGCCGCGCCGAGTAGCCGTGCTGCCGGCGGGCTCACGGCTCCGATCCGCAGCCGTTCGTCCGCCGGCCAGGCTGTGGTTGAGCGGTGGGGTCAAGTCTGTGGTTGCGGGTACGCGAGTGCGTTTGCCCCCGCCGCCGCGGGGTCGTTTGGGGGAGCGGGGGCAGCGCCCCGGGCCCGTCGGACTGCAGCATGTCGATCAATTCGTCGGCGACCCCGGCAAGACGCCGCTCATCGGCGTAGGCAAGCCGTGACGGTAGTTCGGCCAGCGGTACCCAGGCCACCTCGGTGACCTCGACATCCTCGTCGGAGAGTTCGCCGTCGAGGAACCGCAACAAGTAATGGTGCACAGTCTTGTGCACGCGCCTGCTTTCGGTCACGAACCAATAGTCGATGCTGCCCAGGGCTGCCAGCACACTGCCCTGGATGCCGGTTTCCTCGGCGACTTCGCGGATCGCGGTTTGTTCGGCGGTCTCACCCTTTTCGATGTGGCCTTTGGGCAGCGACCACAACATCCGTCCGCGCCGGTCGACACGACCGATCAGCGCGGCGACCTGGCTGTCCCTGGGGCCGTCGATACCGTCGATGACCAGGCCGCCCGCCGAGGTCTCGTGCACGGTCCGAAGCCGGTCAGGCGGCCGTTGAGGCCGCGCCTTCTGCGGCTTGGGCACTGCGGGAGAGCGGTCTCCCCCGGAGCTGGACGGAGTCTGCTGGCGGTGCCCCCCGGATTGGTCGGCTCC
>JAHZKD010000536.1 GCA_022600605.1 Actinomycetes bacterium | reverse complement strand
TTCGTCGACGACCATCTGCTCAAGAAGGTCGACGTCCAGAACGAGAAGAACAGCAAGCAGGTCATCAAGACCTGGTCCCGTCGGTCGACGATCATCCCCGACTTCATTGGGCACACCTTCGCCGTCCATGACGGCCGTAAGCATGTCCCGGTGTTCGTCACCGAGGCGATGGTCGGGCACAAGCTGGGCGAGTTCGCCCCCACCCGCACCTTCAAGGGGCACATCAAGGACGACCGGAAGAGTAAGCGGCGATGAGCGCCTGCGCGAAGAGCAGAAGGTCTCCGATGAGCGCCTGCGCGAAGAGCAGAAGGTCTCCGATGAGCGCAGTCAATGGCGCAGAAGGGTCAGTGCGATGACCACTACCGTCGAATACCCGTCCGCGACCGCGGTTGCCCGCTATGTGGGCATCTCGGCTACCAAGGCCCGCCGCGTCATCGATCTGATCCGTGGCAAGAGCGTCGAGGATGCCCTCGACATCCTGCGATGGGCTCCGCAATCCGCCAGCGAGCCGCTCGCCAAGGTGATCGCGAGTGCCGCTGCCAACGCCCAGAACAACGATGGGCTGGATCCGACCACGCTGGTCGTCGCGACCGTCTATGCCGACGAGGGCCCCACCGCCAAACGCATCCGGCCACGTGCGCAGGGTCGTGCCTTCCGGATCCGCAAGCGCACCAGCCATATCACGGTGATTGTGGAGAGCCGCCCCGCGAAGGAAAAGGGCGCGAGGGCTTCTGCATCGTCCACGCGGTCGCGACGTGCGCAGGGCAGCAAGGCCGCCGCGGCGGGCGCGGCGAATCCGGCTCCCGCTGCGGGCGAGGCGAATCCGGCTCCCGCTGCGGGCGAGGCGAATCCGGCTCCCGCCGCCGCAGCGAAGAAGGCGGAGCCAAAGAAGGCAGCGAAGAAGGCGGCGTCAAAGAAGGCGACCCCCAAGAAGGCGACATCGACCGAGGCTTCTAGCGAAGCGAAGGGAGGCTCGCAGTAGTGGGCCAGAAGATCAACCCCCACGGCTTCCGGCTGGGAATCACCACGGATTGGAAGTCTCGGTGGTACGCCGACCAGCAGTACGCCGACTACATCAAAGAAGATGTAGCGATCCGCAAGCTGCTGGCCACCGGTCTGGAGCGCGCGGGCATCGCCGACGTCGAGATCGAGCGAACACGTGACCGCGTGCGCGTGGACATTCACACCGCGCGGCCCGGCATCGTCATCGGCCGCCGCGGCACCGAGGCTGACCGCATCCGCTCCGATCTGGAGAAGCTGACCAAGAAGCAAGTTCAGCTCAACATCCTTGAGGTGAAGAACGCCGAGAGCCGCGCGCAGTTGGTGGCCCAGGGGGTCGCCGAGCAGCTCAGCAACCGGGTCGCGTTCCGCCGGGCGATGCGTAAGGCGATCCAGTCGGCGATGCGTCAGCCCAACGTCAAAGGTATTCGGGTGCAATGCTCGGGCCGCCTAGGCGGTGCGGAGATGAGCCGTTCGGAGTTCTACCGCGAAGGCAGGGTTCCGCTGCACACGCTGCGCGCCGACATCGACTACGGCCTGTATGAGGCCAAGACCACTTTCGGCCGAATTGGTGTGAAGGTGTGGATCTACAAGGGCGACATCGTCGGTGGCAAGCGGGAGCAGGTCGCCGCCGCTCCTGCCGGCGCAGATCGTCCGCGTCGTGAGCGCCCGTCCGGAACCCGCCCGCGCCGCAGCGGCGCTTCGGGAACCACTGCGACGAGCACCGACGCCGGCCGTGCCGCGACCGAGGACGCACCTTCTGCGGCTGAGGCTCCCGTTACTGAGGCCCCCGCGGCTGAGGCCGCTGCGACTGAAGCCCCAGCGGCTGAGGCTCCTGGTACTGGGGCTCCCGAGAGCACGGAGAGTTAGTCATGTTGATTCCCCGCAAGGTCAAACACCGGAAGCAGCACCACCCACGGCAGCGCGGTATCGCCAGCGGCGGGACCTCGGTGAGCTTCGGTGACTACGGCATCCAGGCCCTGGGCCATGCCTACATCACCAACCGGCAGATCGAGTCTGCGCGTATCGCGATCAACCGGCATATCAAGCGTGGCGGCAAGGTGTGGATCAACATCTTCCCGGATCGCCCGCTCACCAAGAAGCCGGCCGAGACCCGCATGGGTTCGGGCAAGGGCTCGCCGGAATGGTGGGTCGCCAACGTCAAGCCTGGCCGAGTTTTGTTTGAGCTGAGCTATCCCGACGAGAAGGTCGCCCGGGAAGCCTTGACCCGTGCGATTCACAAGCTGCCGATCAAGGCACGCATAGTCACCCGAGAGGAGCAGTTCTGATGGCAGTCGGAACCACGACCGGCGAACTGCGCGAGCTCACCGACATCGACTTGACCGACAAGCTGCGTGAGTCCAAGGAAGAGCTGTTCAATCTGCGCTTCCAGGTGGCTACTGGCCAGCTTGCCAACAACCGCCGACTGCGTGTCGTGCGGCAGGAGATCGCACGCGTTTACACCGTGCTGCGCGAACGTGAATTGGGTCTGGCCGCCGGGCCCGAAGGTGAGGATTCATAATGGCTGAAGTCAATGCGAAAAAGGGCACTCAGCCCGGACCCAAACGAACCCCGCGCACCGAGAAGCCGCGCGGTCGCCGCAAGACCGCGATCG
>JAHZKD010000535.1 GCA_022600605.1 Actinomycetes bacterium | reverse complement strand
CTCAGACCGGCCATGTCGAAGTGCTCGAGGATGCCCAGTGCGATCAACGCGATGATGCCCTGCCCGCTCGGCGGGATCTCGTGGACGGTGTACCCGCGATAGTCCTGGGTGATCGTGCCGACCCAGTCGGGGTGGTGAGAGGTCAGGTCGGAGCCGACCATGGCTGCACCACTAGCCTTCGAGTGCGCGTGAATCTTCTCGGCGAGCTCGCCACGATAGAAGGCGCCGCCCTTGGTGAGCGCGATCTTCTCCAGCGTCGCCGCGTGCTCGGGAAGGCGGAATAGTTCTCCGGGGGCCGGCGCTCGGCCACCGGGCAGGAAAGCTGCTGCAAAGCCCGGTTGTGAGGCCAGCACCGGCACTTGGGCTGCCCATTGCTTCGCGATCGTCGGTGAGATGAGGAAGCCGTCGCGGCCGTAGCCGATCGCAGGTTCGAACAAACGCTCAAACGCCAGGTGGCCGAACTTGTCATGCATCTCGACCCAGCCGGAAACCGCACCCGGCACGGTGACCGAGTTCCAGCCGCGAACCGGGACGCCTTCACCGGAAAAGAATTCCGGCGTCCATGCCGCCGGCGAGCGCCCTGAGGCATTGAGTCCGTGCAATTTCCTTCCATCCCACACGACGGCGAATGCGTCCGAGCCGATGCCGTTGGACACCGGCTCGACCAACGAGATCGTGATCGCAGCAGCTACCGCCGCGTCGACGGCGTTGCCACCCGCGGCGAGGATGGTCAGACCTGCTTGCGCGGCCAGTGGTTGTGACGTGCACACCATGTTTTGGGCCAGAACTGGTGTCCGCGGCCAGGCGTAGGGCAAATCCCATGACAACGGAAAACTCATTGCTGGACAGGACTTTCGCCGATTGCGTACTGGTCGACGGGATTGCTGCGGGTAACGATGAGTGGGTCGGTGTTGGTGAAGGGCAGCGCCGGCAGCGCAGACAGATGTGTGTTGAATGTTGCTGCCAGTACTTGCCGGGAGTAGGCGCTCGCGGATGCACGAAAGCCGATGTCGCCCGGTGTGGGCTGGTCAAAGAAGATCAGGAAATGAATGTCGTCAGAGCCGACGACCTCGATGTGATGTGGGTAGGCGCGGGGAATGAAATAGACGTCGCCTTCTGCCAGACGCCAGGTGTCCACGGTGCCATCAGGTTCCATGATCGTCATGCGCGCCGATCCGCGGGCTACGTAACCCATTTCGGCGGTGACTGGGTGCCAGTGCGGTTCGCGCATGCCATCCTCACGGATCCGCAGGGAGTACATCGACATATCCTGCAGCGCGGGCCAGAATTGGACTCGAGCTAGGTGCGCTGAGCCCACCAGCAGGCTGATCGCCGGGCTTTGGCTCTCCACAGAGAACTTGTGTGGGTCATTGAAATACGCGGACGGTGGAACCGCCGGCTCACCCTCGCGAACCGCCAGTTTGCGGTCGACTGTATCGCGGCGGATAGCGGCGAAATCTGAGGCCGGTAGGTCATAGGTGTTGCCCAACACGGCGTCGGTCATCGCGCCAAACGAGGCTCCGAGACCGAAGTCTTCAGGACGCTCGCTGCGGAAGGCGATGATGAACTCGGCACGGTCCTCACCGATGTTCTCGATGTGATGCAACGCCCCCGAGTCGATGTGGAACATCTCGCCCGCGTTGATGGTGAACGAGGAAAACCTACTGGCCGAGTCCAGGACCGACACAAGCGCGGTGCCCGATAGGCAGTAAGTGAGTTCGTTGGCGTTGGCGTGCCAGTGCGGAGTTCGCATCGCCCCGGGATTGATCAGTAGCCGCTTGACCGACAGGCCGCTGAGGATGGGGAAGGCGTCCGCGGTGAGTTGGGTGATGGAACCGAGGTCGGACTGCTCGACGATGGTGCCCTCGATCAATGAGGTCGCATGGCGGGAGGGGGCCGCGGTCATCGCTGCGCCTTTCTGGTGAGCTTCTGGATATTGTCAAACTAACGAGTTAGCGGAGCGGCCGCAGCACGATCGGCATGCCGTCAATTGGCACCGGCATACCGGCGTAGTCATAGCGCGGCTGGTAGCCGGGGTACGGCAACTCCAAGCGGTACCTGCGCAGCAGCCGGTGCATGACCGTCTTGATCTCCAGCTGGCCGAACACCATGCCGATGCACTTGTGGGCGCCACCGCCGAAGGGGGCGAAGGCATATCGGTGCTTCTTGTGTTCGGAACGCGGCTCAGCGAACCGGCCGGGGTCGAATTTCTCGGGATCGGTCCACAGCTCCGGCAATCGGTGGTTCAGCCCGGGCCAGATGTTGACGTTGGTGCCAGCCGGTATGTAGTGGCCGAGCAGCTCGGTGTCGCGGACAGTCCGACGAAGGTTTAAGGGCAGCGGAGTCACCATGCGAAGTGACTCGTTGATCACCAGGTCGAGAGTTTCCAGCTTCTCCAGCGCCTCGATGTCTAGCGGACCGTCGCCCAGCCGCGCCGATTCGTCACGGCATCGGTCCTGCCACTCCTGATTGGCGGCCAGATGATGGGCCATTGTGGTCAGTGTCGAGGTCGAGGTGTCGTGGGCGGCCATCATCAGGAAGATCATGTGGCTGACGATGTCGTCGTCGGTGAAGCTGTTGCCGTCCTCGTCGGTGGTGTGGCACAGCACCGTCAGCATGTCGTTGCTTCGGGCGCTGCGGCGCTCCTTCACCCGCTCCTCGAAATAGGACTCCAGCACCTTGCGGGCCTGCAGGCCGCGCCACCACTTGAAGGGCGGAACTCCTCTGCGGATGATCGCGCCGCCGGACCGGGTGGTCGTGGTGAACGCCTGGTTCACCCTGGTGACCAGATCGTGGTCGGTTCCCGGGTCGTGGCCCATGAACACCAGCGACGCGATGTCCAGCGTCAACTCCTTGGCCGCCGGGTGGAACAGGAAGCGCGGATCGTCGGTGGCCCAGTTGTCAGCGACCACCTGGGAGGCCACCCGGTCGATATGCTCGACATAGCCGGACAGTCGGGTGCGGGTGAACGCCTCCTGCAGAATCCGGCGGTGGTACATGTGCTCCTCAAAGTCGAGCAGCATCAGGCCGCGGTTGAAGAACGCGCGGATGAGCGGGTGCCAACCCTTCTGTGAGAAGTCTTTGTTCTTGTTGGAGAAGACGGCCTGCGTCGCGTCGGGTCCCAGTGCGATCACCGCGGGTACCGCCGGTGTGTACGCGTAGTGGATCGGACCGTATTTTCGGTAAACGTGCAGTAGGTAGTCGGGGCCGGCGCGGAAGGTTTCAACCATGTGGCCGATAACCGGCAGACCGGAGTCGCCCATGACGGTCTTGAGTCCGCTGCCCTGAGGCGGTTCGGCCAGTGCGTACTGCGGCCACTCCCGTTCCCGCAGTCGCTTCTCGATCACACCCATCCCGGGGATCGTGTTCAACGTCGGTGTCAACCGGCGGCGCGCCTGATCCAGCAAGTAATGAGGGGTGCTGATCGTGGCCATCGTGCTCCTCAGCAAGGGCAGGCGGTAGGCGTGGCTCGGCAGGTAACCAATACCCATGTAACCAATACCACAGTTGGCGACATCATCACCGCTTAATTTGACGCATGTCAAGTAAATTTTCAGCTGGGATGGTGCGCCGCCGCGGGTGAGGAGATTGAGGAGCGTAGCGTCTAGATCCGCACGGGCCTAGGCGTATTCGGGGATCTCGCGTGCAGTCTCGGTCGCCTTCTTCGGCAGTTCACGAATCAGCTCTGCGCGCGCAACAGTCGGGGTCCAAGACCGTGCACAAAGCGTCGACTGCGTCGGCAGCGGGCCGATGATAGACGTGCATTCCGCGACGATCGGATTCGACGAAGCCGGCGCGGCGGAGTTGTGTGAGGTGATGGCTTACGGTGGACTCGCTCAGCTCAAGTATCGCCGCGAGTTCGCCGCTGTTCTCGGTGCTGGCAGGGGAACTGAAGAGCAGTGACATGATCTTCACCCTCACCGGATCGGCGAGCGCCTTGAGGCGTAGGGCTACTTGGAGGGCGTCGTCGTCGCTCATAGGCCCGGCCGCCATGGGTGCACAGCACACGGGGGCGGACATGTCGATCGTCGGCAAGCTCTTGGGCACGAATCAATTCTGCCACGGATCTTGACATATATCAAAAAGGTGGCAAACTGGCACCCGTAAGCTAGTTCGATATAAGTCTCACAGGTTCCGGAGGTTTCATCATGTCCCGAGTTCAACTCGCTCTGAATGTCGACGATCTCGACGAGGCGATCACGTTCTACTCCAAGCTCTTCAACACCGGACCTGCCAAGGTCAAGGACGGCTACGCCAACTTCGCCGTTTCCGAGCCTCCGCTGAAGCTCGTACTCATCCAAAACCCAGGCGAGGGTGGCACTCTCAATCACCTAGGAGTGGAGGTGGCGACGTCTGACACCGTGCACTCTGAGATCGCGCGACTGGCCGGTGCGGGCCTGTTTACCGAGGAACAGATGAACACCACCTGTTGCTTCGCCACCCAAGACAAGGTGTGGGTCACCGGTCCGGCAGGGGAGAAGTGGGAGGTCTATACCGTGCTTTCGGACTCGGAGAATTTTGGCGTCAGCCCCCAACATGCTGAAGGCGGTCCTACGGAAGCTGTGAATGCGTGTTGCTGACCTAATCTGATTGGCCCTCAACGGGTTCGGCAGGTTATCGACGTCCAGGTTGCCACGTGCCGTCGGCGTGATCCGGGGTGCACGGGGTGCTGTAGGCCACTCTGCTCCGGGCTCCACAACGGGAACTCTTGCAACGGGAAATCTTGCAACGGGAAATCAGCGCCCGAGGGCCAGCTTCTCCAACAGCGGTCGCGTCCGATAGGCAATGACCTCGTGCATCGCCACCGACATGGTTGTGCGCTCGACTCCGGGTACCGCCAGGACCACTCCGGCGACGCGATATAGATCGTCGGCGTCGGTTGCCACCACAGCTACCAGCAGGTCGGCCGCACCGGAGAGGCCCGTGACCTGGGTGACCTGGGTGACGGTCTCCAGGGCCGCGATGACGTCCTCGAGTTGATGTTGATCGACCACCACGGTGATGAACGCCTTGAGCGGATAACCGAGATCGCGCGGCGACACACAGCGGTCGATGGGGGCGAGCACCTTGTCGTGGTCCCATCGGGCCAGCCTCGCCTGCACCGTGTTGCGCGCTAGGGACAGCATGGCTGCCAATTGCACCCCGGTGGCCCGCGGAGCGTCGCATAGCGCCAGGAGTAGCCGAGCGTCGGTGCGATCCAACCTCGTCATATCGCTCAGTATTGCACGACAAACGCGGTCAGATATGGGCAACATGCTCAAAAGAAAACCACTAGCTTGCTCAGTCTGCATACTGCTGCCACTCTGGAAGAAGCACTACGCCCATGGGGCTGAATCAGAGGAGGTGAGCGCAGGTGACCGATCTCGACATCCGCCCAGCACAACAGGACCCCTACCAAAGCCCCTGCCAAAGCCAGTATGACGGCCAGGAAAGCCCGTACGAACTCGGCGATCGGTACTGCCCCGGATCCGGTCCGGTCCTACTGACGGGCGTGCAAGCCATCGCTCGCGCCCTGGTCGAACAACACGACCGCGACGTACGCGCCGGCCTGAAGGTGGCGACGTTCGTCTCGGGATATCAGGGCAGCCCCCTGGCTGGTGTCGACCGGATGCTAGCCGCTATGCCTGAGGTCCTGGGCGCACATGACATCACCTTTGTGCCCGGACTCAACGAGGAACTGGCGGCTACCTCGGTGTGGGGCAGTCAAGCCACACTGCCAGCTGGCACACCGACCCACGACGGGGTCGTGGGCATCTGGTACGGCAAGGGGCCCGGCCTGGATCGGGCCACAGACGCCCTCCGGCACGCCAACATGTACGGCGCCAACCCACGCGGCGGAATGCTCCTTCTGGTCGGCGACGACCCAGCCTCAAAGTCTTCGACGGTGCCCGCCGTCAGCGAGCGATCTCTGGCCGCACTCGGTATTCCGGTTCTCTTCCCGCGCAATGCTCGCGAGATCGTCACGATGACGATGCACGGTGTGGCTTTGTCACGAGCCTCGGGATGTGTGGTGGCGCTCAAGATTGTCGCCGACGTGGCCGATGGCGCTTGGTCCGTGGACTCCAGCGATGTCAACGTCGACGTCGTAGTTCCCGAAGTTATCTGGCAGGGACGGCCGTTCCGCTACCGCCAGCGGCCGATGGCGGCTCCGGCAGCCAGTCTCGACGCCGAAGCCGATCTGTACGGGCCCCGAGCTGAAGTCGTACGTGCCTACGGTGCTGCCAACAGTCTCGACGTCATCGAGCTCGACCCCCCGAACGCGAAAATCGGAATTGCTTCCACTGGAACAACTTTCGACTCCGTGCGGCAAGCCTTGGCCGATCTCGGCGCAGACGATTTCGCGCTGTACCACGCCGGCATCAGATTGTTGCGGATCGGTATGCCCACTCCATTGGGCCCCGACGGCGTCACCTCCTTCGCTGACGGCCTCGAGGAGATCCTCGTTGTGGAGGACAAGACTGCATTCGTCGAAACCCAGATGCGCGATATCCTCTATGGTCGGGTAGCTGCGCCGCGGATCATTGGTAAGAATGATGCCGCAGGGCGCCCGCTGATCCCGGCCGGCGGTGAGCTGACCGCGGGTCGCCTATTGGCGCCGCTGCGACGTGCGCTCGGGGAACGTCTGGAGCTGAAAAAGTCTCCGCCCCCGGCGATTTCACTGGAAGTGCTCCCCGCGCAACGCACCCCGTACTTCTGCAGCGGCTGCCCACACAACCGCTCCACCGCCGTGCCAGAAGGATCCCTGGCAGGTGGTGGCATCGGCTGTCACACCATGGTGACGATATCGGGGCGCAAGGACAGTGCCGTTACCGGACTGACCCAGATGGGAGGGGAAGGCAGCCAGTGGATCGGTCAAGCGCCATTCACCGATGTTCCCCACCTTTTCCAAAACATCGGCGATGGAACATTTTTTCACTCCGGCCAGCTCGCAGTCCAGGCCTGCGTTGCCGCGGGCGTCAACATCACCTACAAGCTGCTGTACAACGAGGTCGTGGCGATGACAGGCGCCCAGAATGCCGAAGGTGCGCTCTCGGTCGCCACGTTGACTCACAAGTTGGCATCCGAGGGCGTCGGGCAGATCATCATCTGCGCCGATGAACCCAAGAGACACCACAGACGTGAACTCGCAAAGGGCACCATCGTCTGGCACCGTGACCGCCTCGACGAGGCCCAGAAGCGACTGCGCGGCGTCAAAGGCGTGACTGTGCTGATCTATGACCAGCACTGCGCCGCCGATGCGCGCCGGCAACGTAAACGTGGGACGCTGCCCACCCGCACCACTCGGGTGCTCATCAATGAAGCAGTCTGCGAAGGCTGTGGCGACTGCGGCGTCAAATCCAATTGCTTATCCGTGCAACCCGTTGACACTGAATTCGGACGTAAGACACGGATAGACCAGAGTTCGTGCAACACCGACTACAGCTGCCTCGACGGCAACTGCCCATCCTTCGTGACGGTCGAAGTGCCGCCAGCGCAGGCCAAGAGGCGCCGCAGTGCGAAGCCACGTACCCCGCGGTCGGCGCCTACGCCTCCTGCAGTGCTCGACCCTGTCGTTGAGCCGGTGACCGCCACTCGTAACGTCTTCTTAGCCGGAATCGGCGGCACCGGCATCGTCACGGTAAGCCAGGTGCTCGCCACCGCGGCCCTGCGCGCCGGCTACGACGTGGAGAGTCTGGATCAGATCGGCCTGAGTCAGAAGGCCGGTCCCGTTGTCTCACACCTGCGATTCGCCGCGGGCAAGCTTGATCCTGCCAATCGGCTCACCCCCGGCAGCGCCGACTGCATCATGGCTTTCGACCTACTGGTCGGTGCTGACACCAAGAACCTCGGCTACGGCGACCCCGCCAAGACAATCTCCGTTGCCTCGACGAGCAAGACGCCAACCGGTGACATGGTGTACGACAGCACCGTCACCTACCCGGAGACGCCCTACCTGCAGAACCGGCTGGGCCAGGTGTCCCATAACCTGTATTCCTTCGATAGCGCATCTGCGGCACAGCAGCTGTTCGGCAGTACCGCGGCTGCCAACTTCCTACTGGTCGGTGCGGCCTATCAGGCTGGGGCGCTGAGGATTCCAGCCTCTGCTATCGAGGAAGCCATCGAGATCAACGGCGTGGCCGTTGAGGCCAATAAGGCGGCGTTCGGTTGGGGGCGACTCGCCGTTGCCGACCCGTCCCGTTTCGATGAAGCCGTGTCCCTGCAGGCTCCCCGGAAGCTGACCCTGCCGCCTGCGGGCGTCCTCGACGGCACCACGTTCTCCGGGCAGGTCGGTGATCTCATCGCACGGCGTGCGGCCGACCTCATCGGATTCCAAGGTGAGAAAGCCGCCCGCCGATACGTCACACTCCTGGAATCGATCTTGACCGCCGAGCGTGCGGTGGGCGAGCGCACCGAGTTCAGTG
>JAHZKD010000534.1 GCA_022600605.1 Actinomycetes bacterium | reverse complement strand
TCTCGATGCGTTGCCCCGGCTGCCGCGATGGTTGACACCGTTCGCTAGATTCGTTGCTCACGACCATCTTTGGGGCACCGAAGGCGACACGTTGCGCGGTCGCGTCGATGCGTTTCTTGGCGACAACGGCATCGTGCTGGGTGGCGGTACAGTAACTGCGTTGATGCAGCCCAGGGTGCTGGGCTACGTCTTCAATCCACTGAGCGTGTACTGGTGCCACGACGCGCGAGGCGTACTGCGGTACGTCATCGCCGAGGTGCACAACACCTATGGCGGACGTCATGCATACCTCTTGCCACCGTCCAGCAACCGGCCCGCCAAGGTAAGCAAGGAGCTCTACGTGTCGCCGTTCAACGACGTCGACGGGCACTACCTCGTTCAGGCTCCAGAACCTGGAGACCAGCTCAGTATCCGTATCTCGCTTCACCGGGACAATCAACCCGCCTTCGTGGCTACCATGCGCGGCACGGCGATGCCGGCTGGCATCAGACAGATCTTGGCCATGCAGATCGTCGCGCCACTGGCCCCATTGATGAACGCGCTGAGCATCCGGGTTCAGGGAACTCTGCTGTGGCTGCGACGAGTACCGGTGGTGCCTAGACCGGGTATGCAGCGGGAGACGGTGGATCAACTATGACGACCCATGTTCTCAGAACACCTGCGGTGGTGATCGATTCGCAACGCTGGCCGGCGATATCCCGAGTCCCCACGGGGCCGTTGAGCATCGCTGCTGGCGCGATCGCCGACCGGCTGTTCCGGCGTGCTGCAGCCCGGTTGCCGATCCGGGTCATCTACCCGGACGAAACGATCATCGGCGCCGCAGATCCGACGATGCCGACCATGGTTGTTCACCGTCCCGAGGCGCTGGTCCGGCGCGTCGGCCGTTTCGGCCTGATCGGCTTTGGCGAGTCCTACATGGCCGGCGACTGGAGTTCAACAGATCCGGCCAGCCTGCTCACGGAATTCGGCAAACGACTAGCCGAGCTCATTCCATCCGTCTTGCAACGGTTTCGGCCGCTGGCGCTGATGCGGCAACCACGCTCCCACCACAACAGCATCGACCACGCGCGCCTCAACATAGCCGAGCACTATGACCTGTCGAACGACCTGTTCGCGGCGTTCCTCGACGAGACGATGACCTACTCAAGTGCGCTTTTCGAGTCCATCCCGGCAGCTCCAACGGATCTGGCCGAGGCGCAACGCCGAAAGATCGACCGGCTCCTGGACGCGGCACGCGTCGGGCCAGGCAGCAGGGTGCTGGAGATCGGGACCGGTTGGGGTGAACTGTGCCTGCGGGCGGCGGGACGGGGCGCACAGGTGCGCTCTGTCACTCTGTCGGCAGAGCAGCGACAGCTCGCGACAGCTCGGGCTGCAGCGGCCGGAGTGAGTGACCGGGTGGCTATCGAACTGTTGGATTACCGGGACGTCACCGGTACCTATGATGCCGTCGTCTCGGTCGAGATGATCGAAGCGGTGGGCTACCACTTCTGGCCCACCTACTTCGCGACGTTGGACCGGCTTGTCGCTCCGGGCGGACGGGTCGCCATCCAGGCGATCACGATGCCGCATGATCGGATGGTGGCCAGCCGCAAGACCTACACCTGGATTCAGAAGTACATTTTCCCGGGCGGAATGATCCCTTCGACCGAGGCGATCATGGGTATCACGGAGCGCCAGACTCGACTGCGCACGGTCGACATGGTCTCGTTGCGACCCCACTATGCCGAGACACTGCGGATGTGGCGGGAGCAATTCGTCGCAAGGCGGGATGAGTTGGCCGCATTGGGATTCGACGAAGTCTTCCGCCGGATGTGGGAGCTCTACCTCGCATACTCGGAGGCAGGTTTCCGGTCTGGGTACCTCGACGTGTACCAATGGACATTCGCTCCTAGCGGTCGGAACTGAAATGTCTCTCCTCATCGTCTCCGGTGCGTCACTGATAATCCTGGTGATCGCTCACGGGTTCACGTTCTTGATCGGCCGCCGACTCGGCCGATACAACGTTGTCGACGTCACATGGGGGGTCGGATTCGTCGCCGTGGCTGTGGTCTGCGCGGCAGTGGGGACCGGCGACGTGTTCCGGCGAATTCTGCTGCTGGTGCTCGTGGGTGTGTGGGGTTTGCGGCTGGCTTGGCACATGATCGGGAAATCCGCCGGTAAGGGCGAGGATCCTCGCTACCGGGCGTTGCTGGGTGAGGACACCTCGGCAAGCAATGTGATCCGCAGGATCTTCGTCGTGCAGGCCGCAGCCGGCTGGTTCATCTCATTGCCACTACAGGTTTCGTCAGTGCTCGGACCGACGCCGCCCGCTCTGCTGCCCGTCCTCGTCGTCGGTGTGGCGCTCTGGCTGCTCGGCTTGGTCTTCGAAGCGGTCGGCGACCACCAGCTGCGCCGCTTCAAAGCTGACCCGGCTCATCGGGGAGCGATCATGGATAGCGGTCTATGGGCTTGGACCCGGCACCCCAACTATTTCGGAGACTGCTGCGTGTGGTGGGGGCTTTGGCTGATCACCGTGGCCGGGTGGATTTCGCTGGTCACAGTGGTTTCACCTGCACTGATGACCTACTTTCTGGTGTACGCGACCGGTGCCCGCCTGACTGAGAAGCAGATGGCCGGCCGGCCCGGGTTCAGTGAATACTGCTCGTGCACATCATTTTTCATACCGAGGCCGCCGAAGCCGCGATTGACATGACGATTGGGACACCGGTGGCTAGGCTACGGCGGGTGGGCACCGAACTCGACATCCTTCTGCGCAAGGTGGCCCAACAGGATGTCGATGCCTTCGCCGCTTTCTACGACTTGACCCGCTCCCGGGTATATGGCTTGGTGACGCGGGTATTGAGGGATCCGGGGTACAGCGAGGAGACGACCCAGGACATTTACCTCCAGGTGTGGCGTAGCGCTGACAGCTATGACCCATCGGCCGGGTCGCCGATGGCCTGGCTGATGACCCTCGCGCACCGACGCGCCGTGGACCGGGTGCGCTCCGAGCAGGCGGCCTCTACTCGAGAATCCCGGTATGGCGCCGCTAATGCGGAACCGCAATGGGATCACGTGGCCGACACGGTCATCAGAGGCGACGAACGCCGCCAGGTCACCGAGTGCCTCGGATCGTTGACAGATACTCAGCGCGAATGCATCCAACTCGCTTACTACGACGGTTTGACGTATGCCCAGGTCTCCGAGCGCTTATCGGCGAATCTCGCAACCATCAAGTCGCGGATGCGTGATGCCATTCGCGGCCTGCGCAGATGCATGGGGGTGCCATGACCACACCAACGGGACCTTCCGCGGCAGATCTGCTGTCATTCGCAACGCCGTACGCACTGCACGCACTCACCGATGCCGATACCGCCGAGATCGGCGGCCTTCTCAACGATGCGCCCCCTAAGGTGGTGGAGGCGTTC